>DACJ01000051.1:10239-22858 GCA_002494765.1 Euryarchaeota archaeon UBA186 | reverse complement strand
GCGAAGGCTCAACATCGCCATGGCTTTGATATCGGATCCTCAGGTGCTGTTTCTTGATGAGCCCACCCTTGGTCTAGATCCTCAGGCAAGAAGGGCGATGTGGGAGCGCATAGAGGAGCTCAAAGGAGAGAAGACGATCCTCTTGACCACACACTACCTGGAAGAGGCCGACGCTCTGGCGGACAGAATAGCGATAATCGACGAGGGAAAGATAATAGCGCTTGGAACTTCTCAGGAGTTAAAGGAAAGTATCTCCGATAAGCAGACCATGGTGGTCAAAGCAAAGAACCTGACGCCCGAAAGCATAGCTGGATTAAAAGAGATGTATCCCGAAGTAAGAGAAATCGCAGACGGAGTCGAGATAAGAGCTAAAGAGCTGAGTTTCGACAAGATAGTTGATTTCCTTCGCTCAAAAGGAGCTACGATCGAATCTACTTCAATGAAAGAACCATCGTTGGACGATGTGTTTCTTCAACTCACCGGAAAGGAGATTAGGGAATAATGAGATTTACTGCATTAGCTAAGAGAAATCTCAAAGAGATGTACAGGGACCCCATCACCATGGGATTTGAAATAGGGCTTCCCGCAGTTTTGCTGGTCATACTTTGGGTCATTGGGCAAGCTGTCCCGGAGGCGAGCCAATTCGCCATCAATAAGCTAACCCCCGGAATTGTGGTCCTCGGCATCGCGCTCTTGACGATTTTCTCGGGCGTGATGCTCGCTAGGGATAGAGAAGGTGAGCTCTTCTCGAGGCTTCTGACTACCCCCCTTAAATCAAGCGACTTCATTCTTGCTTACTCTCTGCCTCATGTCATAATAGCAATCCTTCAGATCGCGGTGTTCTTCATCGTGGGTTATGCTCTTGGCTTGAATATGAGTTGGAATATGGCGCTAACTCTCGTTCCATTTCTCTTAATGGCAATCTGCTTCATAGGAATCGGAATGATCCTGGGGTCGCTTCTCACAGAGAAGAACGTTAGTGGGATAGGACCCCTCCTAATAATCATTACGCCGGTTTTGGGGGGAGTCTGGTTCGAGCTGGAAGGGGGATTTCGGACCATAGCAGATTTCTTCCCCTTTGCACACGCTATCGACGGTGCAAGAGCCGTTATCGAAGGGGCTAGCTTGGTGGATATCGCCACAGATTTATATTGGGTTCTTGCCTATACGATAGTCTTCTTTATCCTGGGGGTTCTTTGCCTCCGATGGAAAATGAAGGGATGAGAAAAAGGAGGGAATAATGAGGTTTACCGCGCTAGCCGCAAGAAATCTCAAGGAGATGTACAGGGACCCCTTCACCTTGATCCTACCGATATTGATGCCCGCAGCTATTCTATTGCTGATGTGGGCCATCACACAAAGCGAGGAAGAAGCTCTCACTGGTACCTGGCTAATACCCGGAAGTGCGGTCTTCGGCTTCTCGATGTTATTTCTTTTCTCAGCTACGGCTCTCTCTCGAGATAGGGATTCTGCGCTCCTATCAAGGCTTCTGACTACGCCCCTTAAGTCGAGCGACTTCATTCTCGCTTACTCTTTACCCTATATTGCTATAGCTGTAATCCAGATTGCCGTACTGTTTGCCGTGGCCGCCCCACTTAAACTAGAGATCAGCGGGAACGTGGGAATTGCTCTCATTCCTCTTATCTTAATGGCGATATGCTTCATAGGATTGGGCATATTTCTGGGCTCTCTATTTAACGAGAAACAGACCGGGGGCATCGCCTGGGTTGTGATATTACCAACGATTTTCCTTGGCGATGTCATGTTTCCCATAGAAGCGATAGGGGGCGTGTTTCAAGATATAGGCGAAGCTTTGCCCTTCGCACACGCTTCCCAGGCCGCAAGAAACGTCATGATGGAGGGAGCTAACTTCGGCGATATTACCGCGGATTTGGGCTGGGTTCTTGGCTATACGGTAGCATTCTTTTTGTTGGGAGTTCTTTGCTTTAGGTGGAAAACGAAGGGATGAGACATAGTTGCCAACATAAGGGGGTGAAAAATGACCATTAACCAGCAGGGAAGAGTTCTCTCAATAGACATGCTAAGGGGGATAGCAGTGATATGCATGGTGCTGGTTCATTTTCCCCTCATGTTTTGGTTTCTGAAGTTTTCACCTCAGGAGGCTTCTTTCGGGCTCGCGGCCGCTCTAGATGAATTTGGCATAGGTTATTTCAAATATGTGTTCCCGGTATTCGACTGCTTCGCCGCTCCCCTATTTGTAATGACCAGCGGGATGGCTGTGTCCCTTTCAGTCCACCGGAGAAGGGCAAGAGGTGTGGAAGAATCAAAGACATTTAGACATGAACTCATAAGATTTGTACTACTCGTTTTGGTAGGATGCGCTTACTCTTTCCATTTCGGCTCGTGGGCTTACGGAGTGAGCTGGCAGTATGTCTTTATGTGGAGCGTATTGCAGAATTTAGCCCTTGCCGGCTTAGTGGCCTACTTTCTCTCGAAGACAAAAGTCAGGTACCAGTTGCTTACAGCAGGTCTTATCTTTACGCTGACCCCTCTATTGCAAATCGCAACTGATGCGTACACGATAGGAAGCCTGGCCTCTCCCGAACTTGTTGAACTAATGAAATCCTCACCAGTACTATGTTATTCATTAATGGCTTTTGTTACCGGCCCTGGCGCGCCAATATTTCCATGGATCGGGTTTGGAGTGGTGGGCTGTGCTTTAGGATCGTTGCTCGCTCGAAAAGAATTTATCAAGTCTATTCCATACCAATTTTTACTGGGAATTGCCTTCATTATCACCTCACAAATACCTGCGATTCTTGAAGCGTTAGGGGTGACGATAACAAGCGGGTATTTCCTTGGGATAACTCAGAGGCATCCCGCTTCTATCTTCTTCATCCTTGGGGCTATAGGTATAAATCTGCTCCTCTCCTCTGCTTTCTTCTCTTTGGAAAACAGATTCGACTTATCTACTAGGCGTTTGCGGCATCCGGTCGGTTATCTAGTTACCTGTGGGCAAACTTCGTTGATGATATTCATCCTCAACGATGTCCTTTCTTTTAGGGTCGCTGGCCCACTGGGAGCCTGTGGCAGATTCAATTTCGTGCAGATGCTTGTTATCACTCTCTTCTATTTCATATTTCAGTATTTCCTCTCCCTTGGTTGGTTGGATTTTCTCCGAAGAAGAAAATTCAGGTACTTTGAGCTATGCTTCTGGATAGGATACTGCACCACCGCGGAGTTGGTGTTGATGGGTGTAGGACTATGAAATGAGAGGATAACCAAACGAGGAATAAGGCACGAATAGAAAGATGGAGACAACACTTTTAAGCGGGTATCAGATAGGAAATCATGAATGCTGCTAAAATATTCTGGGGGTTGGTCTTCATCGTTTTGGGAACCCTCCTCATCCTCTCGACCTTGGGATACTTGCCATGGGGCTACTGGTGGAAGCTCTGGCCCCTCGTATTCGTCTTTCTGGGCATATTAATCCTGCTATCAAAGCCCAGTGAAAGAAGGGGGCAAATGCGAGAAGAATCATAAATAAGAGCCGAGGTATTCTGAAGGATCCATCTCAACCACCCTGCAATCGTCTATCCATATTACATATACTGCATCGAGATGGCAACTCATGAGCTCCATGAGACTTATCGGGGGGTTCTTGTAATATCCTATGCACTCTTTCAGCAGGCCCGACAGCTCTCCTCTATCTCTATCCTTCGGGGAGAGGGTCAATACCTCAGGGATCTGTAGGATGTGATAATTCGGCGTCGTCAAGGCGAATTTATCCGAGAACATACTGTATCTAGCTATTTTGCTCGTTATTCTCGTTCTCCTATAGGCGATCGGATCCAGTGCCTCCTCAGGGGGAACGAAACCCGTCTCGACTTCTACCACTATTTTCTCGTTCCCATCTTTAATCCGCCTTTTCCCGGAGAGGTCACATTTCATACTTTCGCCCATTTCACGTTCTACTTCTGTTTCATACCCTCTTGCGATAAGATGGGAAGCACATATGATCTCCATAACTGAATGGTTGATCTTAACTTCATGCCGATCGGCGAGAAGATTTAGCCTATCGTTTATCGGCTTCAGGGCAAGCATCACCTCGCCGGTCACCTTGCCTGACAGCCGTGTGAACAGCAGTTCGAGATCGGATTGAAATTCCTGCATAGAAGATGATAATCACAGATATGACTTAAACTTTCCAAGTGAAGCTTTTTTATCGTATTATGAATTAAAAATAAAAAGCTCCCGAATAGGTCTAAGCCAAGGCAAGCCAACTCCGTTAGCGCGCAATCAACCCCGGATCGTGCGCTTCCGAGCCAAAGTCGCGCGCACTTTGATAGTATCCCCAATGACCGTCCCATGCCCCTTAACCTAAGCCAAGACGCAGAAGCAACCATTCCTACGACAACCTTCGGCCGCCACACGATTGATTTGCTTAACCTATGGATGGGCCAAAGCCTACCCACGAGCTAGGCAAGCCAAACGAAATGACAGTCGCTGAATGCCGCACGGCCGACTTTGCTCGACTTATGAATTGGCCGAAGCCTACTCATGAAGCCTCACCGAGCCGGACAGGAACACCAGTCATTGTCACGCTCTCGAAGTTCGGCTTATCCAAGCGTGCTCCCTATTCGGATAAGAAGGTAAAAGACGGGGAGGTTATAAATCTTATCCGAATGTGTTAATTAGATTCACAAATCGAGGCTTTTTCGAGGGCAGATTTGAGATATACGCGTAGAAACCAACGAAATAAAACGGATCTCGAAGATATCGGATTATAAATTTTACTCAAATCGTTTATTTAGATGGCCAAACTTTAAGGTTTATTCCTTTTTAGAGAGGGACTAGAAGGTTTAAAGAGCAAATGACCAATAATTAAAAAAGAGTGGGGGCACTAAAATCCATTATTTTGCTCATCTTGAATTTAGCACCGAAAAGTTAAAGAGGAGAGAGATATCCTCTGACAGGGTTATGTTGATCGCTGGAAGCGGAGCTCATGCTAGATTGGAGGAGGCACGGTAAATGAGAAAGAGGATTGAGGCTTATGAGCCGATAGTCGGGGAGAAGGTGGTAAATCAAATATATGAAGATTCAGCGCCCCTCGATGAAGAGCATGTCCTCCACGTGAACTCCACTTACGCAGGCGGTGGGGTAGCGGAAATGCTCAACGCTATAGTACCCCTCATGAATTCTGTAGGCATAACTACTGGGTGGAGGGTATTGCAAGGATCCGTCGACTTCTTCACGGTTACCAAGAAGTTCCACAACGGGCTCCAGGGGAATAAGATTAATCTATCGCTTATGAAGAAGAAGATATACGCAGATCAGAATGAGAGCTTCTCAGTTTTTACTCACCTGGACCACGATGCCATTATAATCCACGATCCACAGCCTCTGCCCCTTATAACTCTCTACACTAAGCACCGCCCCTGGATATGGCGGTGCCATATAGACATTTCCCAACCCTGGGGGCCACTCTGGGACTACCTGAAGAGATTCATCCTCAGATACGATGCCCTGGTGACCTCCCACGAGTCCTATAAAAAGAGCGACGTACACATCCCTCAGCATGTGATTATGCCATCGATAGATCCCCTATCCCAGAAGAACGTGAACATATCAGAGAGGATCGTCGACAGATATCTATCGAAAAATGGGATAGATAGGGACAAGCCCATGATATCTCAGATATCCAGATTCGACAGGTGGAAGGATCCAATGGGCGTTTTGAGGACATTTAAGAAGGTTAAAAAAGAGGTGGATTGCAGATTGGTATTCATGGGATCTTTCGCCGTTGACGACCCGGAAGGGGAGAAGGTTCTCCAGGGACTAAGAAAGGCCGCAGATGGTAACGAGGACGTCACAATACTCGTCAACGCCTCCGACATAGTCGTTAATTCGGTTCAGAGGGCCTCCTCGGTTGTACTCCAGAAATCGATAAGAGAAGGTTTCGCGATCACCGTCAGCGAAGCGCTCTGGAAAGGCGTGCCCGTGGTGGCCTCCAACGCTGGGGGTTTGCCCCTCCAGGTAATTGACGGGGTGACGGGGTATCTAGTCGAGCCCTACGACTACAAGAGTTGTGCCGATAGAGTTGTCAAGATCTTGAAGGACGAGAAGCTCAGGATGGAGTTGGGAAAGAAAGGGAGGAGCCACGTGAAGAAGAACTTCTTGGTCACGAGACATCTGCTCGATTGGATAGAAATGCTCAATATCTATCTAAATAATCGATCTTGAGGTTCATCTATAAGTTCCTTTAATAGCTGCAACACATCGTCGGTAGAGCTCAGGTTAAACTTAGCTCTTGAGGGGCCCAGGCCCACCTTGATGGAGTATGCACTATCCGGTAGAGCCCCGAAAAGATCCTCATCCGTCGCGTCGTCTCCTGCCGCCATGATGAAGCCCCAGTCCTTTGAGAGCCAACGTAAGGCAGCTTGGCCCTTGTTAACACCAGTGTTCTTGATTTCAATTGCTCTGCTACCTTCAAGCACTTGAAGATTCAAATTTGCGGTGAGGTTTACGAGATCGTCGGTTAGCTCTCTGACCCTGACCGATCCCAGCTCGGGATCCGTTTTTCTGTAGTGCCAAACCAGAGAGAACCCTTTCTCCTCTATAAAGGAGCCAGGAGTCCTATCCACATAGTGTTCCAGGATCGGGCGGATCTCCCTCTTCCAGTCGTTCCTTAGAGGGCCAGATAGCTCCCAACTACCACCACTCTCCTTGATCCACACGCCATGCTCAGCTACGAGATTTACCTCCAACCCTCCGAACCACCCATCTAGAGAATGCTTGTCCCTGCCGCTTATGATCACCACCTCGTTTTTCGGGTTTCTAGCTAGCCCCTCGAGCAACTTCAATATCGCATCGCCGGGCCTTGCCCTTTCGGGTCTACCATAAAACGGGATCATCGTGCCATCATAATCCAGGAAGAGAAGTCTGTTCTTGCTCTTTTGGAAATTGTCGATCAGTTTGGTGCTCAACTCCGGGTCTAGCCCTTTCGTGAGCATGCGCTTCTGAAGTTTTTTGGTCGAGGACAGTCTTTCCATGAATTCCTCACCCCATTTAACGATGTCATACCGTTGCAAACGTTTTTGCATAGCCCTGCTTCGTTTCACCCGTTCCTCCTCCGGCATCGTTAAGGCCTCCCTTATCGCCTTAGCGACTCCCTCCTCATCGTTGGGGTTCACTATTATCGCCTCGCAAAGCTCCTTTGATGTCCCAGCGGTTTCGCTGAGGATAAGAACGCCCTTCCCATCAGTCTTCGTAGCAACGTACTCTTTAGCTATTAGGTTCATCCCATCTCTGATAGGGGTTATGACCGCCACATCCGCGATGTTGTATAGGGCTACGAGGTTTGAAAATGGTAATAGACGGTACATGTAAGAGATGGGAGTCCAGCCTATGGTGCCAAACTCACCGTTGATTCTTCCCACCAGTTCATCGGTCTCCTTTTTTAACAATCTATAGTGTTCCACCGCCGTGCGGGAGGGCACCGAGACCAAAATGAAGGTTACCTCATCTCTGTATTCTGGGTACCTCTTCAAGAAGATCTCGAAGGCCTCTAGACGTTTCGGGATCCCCTTCGTGTAGTCCAGACGATCTATCGAGAGGATTATCTTCCGATCTCCAAGCCTCTTTCGAAGCTTCGCGATTCGATCTTGTATATCTGTCTCCTTAGATGTGCTTTGAAATCGTTCGTATTCTACCCCCATAGGAAACGTGTCTATCCTGAGCGTACGGTCTTTAACGGTGATCTGACCCATAACGTTCTCATAACCCAAAAGGCGATGAACGCTGATGAGGAAGTGCCTCACGTAGTCGTAGATGTGGAATCCAATTAAATCGGCTCCCAAAAAACCCTCCAGGATCTCATCTCGCCATGGGAGCAGGCGGAATATCTCAGATGAGGGGAAGGGAATATGGAGGAAGAAACCTATCCTGGCTTCGGGCAGCTCCTTTCTCACGAGCTGGGGAAGAAGCATCAGGTGATAGTCATGTATCCAGATGGTGTCTCCTTCTCCAGCCATCTTTACGATCTCATCCCCGAAGAGCTTGTTTACGTGTTTGTACGACTCCCATGAACGCTTATCATACGTAACATACTGGGTAAAATAGTGGAAAAGTGGCCAGATGGTTCTGTTACAGAAACCGTGATAGTACCCTTCCACATCGTTCTGAGAGAGAAAAACGGGGTGGCAATTGAACTTGGACATCAGCCGCTTCTCTGTCTCTTCCTTCTCCCCCATCTTATCCACCACTATTCCTGGCCATCCCACCCATACGCTATCATATCTCTTATAGATGGATCCTAAACCAGTCGCAACCCCACCTACGCTTCTCTTGAAGCGTAACTTTTCCTTTCTTTTTTCCACACTTACGGGCAACCTGTTAGAAACCATTATTAATTTAGGCATCTTGACGTGCTCCTTTCCATATAATAGAAGATGGCTTAAAATTATATAAAGATGCTCGTTGAACCCAAAACTAAAACTTAAAACCTCCATCGTCTTTCCCCATTGATGTCTCAAGGGAAGATAGAACTCACAGAAAACGCGCTGAGGGTGCTGAAGAGGCGATATCTAGCTAAGGATAAAAACGGGGAGGTAATAGAAGAGCCAGAGGGGATGTTTGAGAGGGTGGCCAGAGCCGTGGCTGGAGCTGAAAAAAATTGGGGGGGAAAGGATGCTGAAAAGGAGTGGTATGAAAAGTTTTATGGAATGATGGCCAGCCTAAAGTTCCTTCCGAATTCTCCAACCCTGATGAACGCAGGTAGGGAGCTTGGCCAGCTTTCGGCCTGCTTCGTTTTGCCGGTTATGGATTCGATGGAGTCTATATTCGATTCTCTGAAAAGCGCTGCCATGATCCACAAGAGCGGGGGTGGCACCGGCTTCTCATTCTCAAGACTCAGGCCAAAAAATGATGTCGTCAAGACAACTGGCGGCATAGCCTCTGGTCCCGTCTCCTTTATGAAGGTCTACAACGGCTCTACGGAAGTGATAAAACAGGGAGGCACGAGAAGAGGGGCGAACATGGGCATATTGAGAGTGGACCATCCAGATATAAGGGCGTTCATAACCTCCAAACTGGAGAGCGGGGAGCTTGAGAATTTCAACATCTCGGTAGCCATAACCGACGAGTTCATGAGCGCCCTTGAGGAGGATAGGGAATCCCCGCTGATAAATCCAAGAAATGGTGAGGAGGTGGGAAAGCAGAGTGCCAGAGAGATCTTTGACCTCATAGCAGATACTGCGCACAGGTCGGGCGAACCAGGGGTGGTATTCATAGACAAGATCGATGAGGCGAACCCTACCCCCGAGTTAGGAAAAATAGAGAGCACGAACCCCTGCGGTGAGCAACCTCTGCTGCCGTATGAGTCGTGCAACCTCGGGTCCATAAATCTAGCTAAGTTCGTCAAAGATGGAGGAATCGATATGAAAGGGTTGAGGGAGATAACTGAAAAGGCTGTAAGGTTCCTGGACGACGTTATCGAAATCAACAAGTACCCCCTGGAAGAGATAGAGAGAATGACAAAAGAAAATCGAAAGATAGGCCTGGGAGTCATGGGTTTCGCAGATCTGCTGATGTCCCTTGATGTGCCTTATGACGGCGATGAGGCCCTTCGGATGGGCGAGAAGATAATGTCTATAATCGCAGAAGAGGCCAAAAAAGCATCTCAGAGGCTTGCGGAGGAAAGAGGCCCGTTCTCCAACTTCGAAAGATCCACCCATAAAGATGAAAAGCCGATTAGAAACGCCACGCTGACGACCATAGCCCCAACGGGCTCCATATCGATAATCGCAGGCTGTTCATCTGGGATAGAACCATTGTTCGCCCTCGTCTTCAAGCGCAAAATATTGGATGGCGAGGAGTTTTTAGAGGGCAACTCGATTTTCGAGAAGAGGGCAAGGGGAGAAAAATTCTACTCGGAACAGCTCATGAAGAGAGTGGCAAACACGGGTTCTATAAAGAATATGGAGGAGCTAAGCGATGATGTGAGAAGGGTGTTCGTAACAGCTCTAGATATATCCCCTGAATGGCACATCAAGATGCAGGCCGCTTTCCAAAAGTACGTAGATAATGCCGTCTCCAAGACCGTGAACTTCCCGAATGACGCTACCGTTGGTGACGTTAAGAAAGTGTACATGCAGGCATACAAGCTGGAGTGTAAAGGGGTTACTATATATCGATATGGAAGTAGAGCCGCGCAGGTGCTCTATGTCGGAGAAGAAAAAGGGCGAAAAGAGATAAAACCAAGGCCCAGGCCGATCACAACCGTTGGGACCACTGTGAAGATAAGGACCGGTTGTGGGAATCTTTACGTAACTATAAATGAGGATAATGAGGGCCTCTTTGAGATATTCTCCCAGCTCGGCAAGGCCGGGGGTTGTGCCGATTCCCAAACCGAAGCCATAAGCAGAATGACATCTCTGGCTTTGAGGTGCGGGATAGAAGCGGGATTCATAATAAGGCAGCTCAAATCCATCAGATGCCCAAATCCAGTTATGACTCCAGAGGGCATGGTTCTATCCTGCCCAGACGCCATAGCTAAAGCCCTCGAGAGATACTTGAGAGATAGGGAAGAGGGGGGCGCTATTAAGATCACCCCCACCCTTGACGAATTCGCCGAAGAGGACGTGCGAGGGATGGTAGAGGTTTGCCCAGAATGCGGAGATGCCCTCTTCCCGGAGGGAGGATGCCTGGCCTGCCCCAGCTGTGGCTACACAAAGTGCGGTTAGGGCGAAAAACATTAAACCCCTTATCTGATTCCGAGCTATGCTCAAGCTCGAGGAAATCGACCCGTTGGCTTTCCGTTTAAGGGGCTTAGAGAAAGAGCGCCAGGCAAAGAAGATAATCCTGATACCATCGGAGAGCATATGCCCCCCTCCGGTTAGAGAAGCACTTGCTTCCTGTTTCACCAGCATATATGCCGAGGGGTATCCATCTTCGCGGATGGTCTCATGCTCCGTTCATGAATTGGAGGATTTTGAGCACCACAATGCGTTTTTCAGGAGATATTATGACAGGAGGTACTATAAGGGCTGTGACCTGGTGGATTACGTCGAAAGTTTGGCCAAGCGAAGATGTGCAGAGCTCTTCGCTGGCAATGGTTTTTCACCGGATGATATCTACGTGAACGTCCAGCCTTTATCGGGAGCGCCAGCAAACAGTGCCATCTACACCGCTTTCTTAAAGCCCGGGGACGTGCTAATGGGCCCAGCTCTTGACTGTGGAGGTCATCTATCACATGGCTCTTGCTCCAACAGGTCGGGAATGCTCTACAATGCACTCCCCTACAGAATAGACAGAAAAGGCAAGCTCGACTACAACGAGCTAGAGGAAATAGCTCTCAAACACAATCCACGAATGATCGTCTCCGGTTTCAGCGCGTATCCGTGGGGGGTGGATTGGAAGCGTTTGAGGGAGATCTGTGACGAGGTTGGTGCTTACCTTTTGGCGGATATCGCACACCCGGCGGGTTTGATAGCCGCAGGCCTGTTTCCAAATCCTATCGGCTTTGCTGACGTGACCATGTTCACCACCCATAAAACGATGCTCGGCCCAAGAGGGGCGGTGATAATGACCACGGATTTCGAGAAGGCGGAGTTGATCGATAAAGCTGTATTTCCCGGCGAGCAGGGAGGCCCACATATCAATAACGTACTGGCTAAGGCAGTCTGTTTCAAAATGGCGAAGTCCGATGAGTTCAGGAAAACTCAGGAAAGGATCGTCGAGAACTGCGGGGAATTGGCAGCGGAGCTAAAAAGGAATGGGGTGGAGCTTGCCTATGGGGGCACCTCTACTCACATGTTGTTGGTAGACCTGGACGCGACGGCCAAAAATCTGACGGGCGAAGTGACATCCAGAATCTTGGATCTCTGCAGGATAGTGGTGAACAAGAACACTCTGCCCGGCGATGCCAATCCAGTTCACCCAACTGGCATCAGGCTTGGAACCGCATGGGTCACTCAGATGGGCATGAACAAAAAGGATATGGATGAACTTGCACGCCTAATCTCCAAGATCTTGTATAGCATAAGACCATTTTTCTATACTGGCTCTACTTATCCCATAGGAAGGGGAAAGATATCTCTCGAGGTGATGGAAAGGGTGAGCAGAGGGGTTGAGGAGATATTAAGGGGGGAGGAGAGGCACGGTCCAAGTGGCCCTAAAAAAACACCAATGTTCGAGTGGCATAGGCGGAGGGGAGCCAAGCTGGAGGAGGAAAACGGGTATCTGATGCCCTCCTATTACGAGGAGACTCAGAAAGAGACCAGATACGATAGAGTGATATTCGACATGGGCGACATGGGGCTGCTGAAGATACGGGGAGAAAGGGCTTTCCAGTTCCTGCAGGATGTAGCCACCACCGATCTCGCATCCTTGGGAGATGGGGAGATAACTAGATCCCTTACTTTGAAGTCCGAAAAGGTCCTGGATGATGTTTTAATTCTGAAGCTCTCGAAAGAGGAATGGGTCATCACCACCCATCCAGGCATAGTGGAAAGGGTGAGGAATTGGCTTCAGGGATTGTCGGATGGATACATAATATTCGATAAGGATCTGCTCAAAAAGGTCGACGGTCCCGTGACGATCGAACCGATGGAGGATTACACGATGATCTCCATTTGCGGCAAGTTGGGCGATATGCCCA
>DACJ01000051.1:1400-10165 GCA_002494765.1 Euryarchaeota archaeon UBA186 | reverse complement strand
GTCATGGGCGGCAAGTTGGGCGATTGGCATCACTTTTACGTTGAAAAGGAGAGAGCTTTGGGTTTATGGGAAGACCTGGTAAGAAGCGGAGTACAGCCAGCTGGCACATTGGCAAGGGATCGACTGATGGAGAGGGAAAAAGGCGATGCCTGCCAAATACACAAGCGCAATCCCTCTCTCTTCTCCTCAAGCAAGGTCTACTTCATAGGAAGGGACTCTCTACCTAAAATGGGACGGAGAAGGAAGAGATTCGAGTTTCCCCTCTCCAAAGAGGGGAAGCTACCAGCACTCTACAATGAGCACCTCTCTTTGAATGCGCATATGACCACATTTGCAGGTTGGAAGATGCCCCTTTCCTACGATCTCCCCAGCAAAGAGCATAGGGCTGTCAGGACGGTTAGTGGTTTATTCGATCTATCGCATATGGGCGTGCTTCAGATAGAGGGCGAGTATGCCGACAGATTTCTAGATATAGTTACGACCAATTACATCCTCCCATTGGAGGCGGGTTGGGCGCGCTATTCATACATCTTTTCCCATGACGGAGAAGTAATTGACGATGTGTTCGTATACAAGATAGCGAAGGACGAGTACATGCTGGTTTGTAACGCGGTCAATGAAGACAGGGTAAAGGCATGGCTGAGGGCCGTCAACTCAAAAAGGGTAAGGATAGACGATGATGGGAGCAGGGAGATCGAGATACCTGTTGAGGTAAGAGACCTGAAGGCCCAGGAGGAGGGCGAGGATAGAATGGTGAACATGGCTCTACAGGGCCCTGCATCAAGGGAAGCGCTCTCGAGGATCGGCATAGATCCAGGGCTAAGGAGAAATCAGCTCAAAGTGATGGAGATTAACGGATTTAAGACGATAATATCTGGGACTGGCTATACTGGAGAGGAGATCGGATATGAGATCTATACCAACCCGGACAACGCCAAAATCATCTGGAGGGGGCTCTTAGAGGAGGGAGGGGAGCTTGTCAAGCCCTGTGGTTTGGCGAGCAGGGACTCTACCAGAATCGAAGCGGGTCTTTTGCTGTATGGCCAGGAGTTAGCTGGAAAGTATAAGATAACTCCAACCGAGGCCGGTTATGGCCAATTCGTCAAGTTTCATAAACCCTTTTTTATAGGTAGAGAAAAATACCTAACGAAAGGGGTTAGAGGTGGAGTGATAAGATTTAGGATCCCAAGGAAAGGCGTGAGAGCGATAAGGTTTGGGGACCACGTTCTGATCGCTGGGAGGAAGGCGGGAAACGTTACAAGCTGCACGTTGGTCGGTGGTATGCAGGTAGGGATGGCTTTTGTAAGAAAAGAGGTAGGCGAGGGGTCTAAAATAGGCATATTGACCCATGGTAAAGTTGAAGACGCAATAGTGCTTCCACGCTTTTTACGAGAGGCCAAGATAAGATAGCGCGATGATCCCCAAAAGTTAAAGGTGGAAATGGGGATATTGGGCCATGTTGAATGAGAGAGAAGAGAAGCTCTTAGAAGAGGCGGAGCATGCTATGGATAGATCTTACGCCCCCTATTCCCAATTCAGGGTAGGGGCAGCCGTGCTCTCGTCGGATGGCAGAGTGGTCAATGGGGCCAACTACGAGAACGCTTCTTACGGTTGCGCGATATGTGCCGAAAGAGTAGCTATAACGAGAGCTAATGTGGAAGGGATCAAAGATGTAGTCTCCATCGCCATCATTGGCTCTTCAGACGCCCCTGTGACACCCTGTGGTGCCTGCAGGCAGGTGCTCTTCGAAGCTTCATCTAGATGTAATAGAGATATCGAGGTGATAATGTCTAATTCGAATAGACAAAAGATAAGAAAGATGATGTTATCGGAACTCCTGCCCTTCGCCTTCTCCTTTGAGAGAAAATGATTTAACTACATCGTGATTAAGGTTGTGGATAGCGTAAAGACCTATTCCGACGCGATACTTAAAAACGTGGGCGTGACGCTAAAGAAATTGGACGATTCCTCTTTGGGGCCAGTGGTCAATTGCATTTTAAGCACTAATCGTATATTTGTGGTGGGCAGAGGGAGAAGCGGCCTGATTGCAAAATCCTTCGTATATCGCCTTCTCGATCTCGGGATTAAGGGGTTCGTGGTGGGGGAGAGCATAACCCCTAGCACATCCAAGAATGATTGTCTTATCGCCATATCGGGATCTGGGGAGACCACCCTTACACTAAATGCGGCGCGCCTGGCAAAACAGGCTGGGGCATTGATCATATCCATCACATCCTATCCCAATTCACCACTTGGCAAGCTATCGGATTTCTTGGTGAAGGTAGGGGGAAGGAGAAGAGGAAGCCCAGAAGACCCGGACTATCTGGCAAGGCAGATAACTGGGGCGCACGAGCCGTTTGACACCAGCGGTACGGTCTTTGAGGCATCAGCCATGATACTGATGGAGGCCATCGTGTTGGAACTGAACGAGAAGATCAACCGCCGGTAGAGACATCTATTATTGTTATCTTTTCTCCATCTTTTAATTCATGGTCCTCAGGCCTTATTTTCCCATCCACCAGGGTTATAACTGAGCTTACGGGAATGTGCAGGTTCCTCAGGAGTTCGTCGATGCTCCTCGCTTCTCCGCTTCCATCTTTCCCGCCGATTGAGAACTTCACTATGGCCACTTCTTGGCAAGGGGAGACCTTTTTAAGAATTTTTGTATAGAAAAGAAGGAGGGGGGGAATCGCCTAGATATCTTTGTCAGCTCTCCCCCTCTCCTCTCTACACCTCTCCCTCCGAAGTTACATAATTCGTAATACAACGAAAAACGTAAGAGATCACCAGTTTGGGTCGAGGGCCAACTGTCTCTCCCGATCTCTCATTATGCTAACCCGCGATTAACGCTCTGACGACTATCTCGTCGTTCCAGTTTTGAACGACCCCATATATGCTCACGATGTAGTGCCCCTCCTCGGGCGTGCACTCCGTAGACCACGGCCTCCACTCTTCGTAGCGATAGAAATGATAGGTCTGGCCCTCTACCCACAGCGTCTTTATCATCTGTCCTGGAGTATTCCAGTCCTCTACCGTGATAGCCTTTCCCCCGTCGATATCCTCAACTACTCTGATTATCGTCTGGAACTCGACCTCCTCGCCAATCCACTGCTCGTCCACCTCGCCCATGGCTGGAGTGGCAATCGGCCTTGCATTACAAACCTCGATCGGAGACAAAACGGTGTAGTTCACCTCTACTGGCATATCTACCACTCCCCCTTCGACCCTTAAAGCACATCCGAGCTGGATTCCCTCCTCGGGCTCTTCGTTGTATTTCATGAAGAAATTGTAGACGTCACCACTATCCTCCATCATCCAAACCATGTAGCCAGTCGATATGGCTACACCGTACTCGATGCATGTGCCCTCTATCGTTATCGTGTCTGATCCATCTTGGGCTTGTACCCCGTTGAAGGTTAGGGCCATTAAGGCGAAAACCCCGAAAATGACCAATACGTTTTTAAAGTTGACCTTCATCATAAAATATTAATTATATGTACGATATAAATTTTTGGTATCACGACCGGCTTAACAGGAGATTTCGTACTTTAGCTGCATAGAAAATTTTTTATCGCATCATTTTACTATCCGCTCTCGTGATAGCGGAGCACCAAAAGATGAACTCATCATGGCGTCGATGCGGGTGGCAACGAAGCTAAAAATCCGATGTTCAACTCGCGAATAGGAGAGAGATAAAATGGCATTTGAACGAGAATTAGTTTCTCTGGATTGGTTCTGGTTGATTTTAGTAATTGCTTCAATGGTCTTTTTGGGGCTGCTTTTTTACAGGTTGGGAAAAAGATCTGAGGCGGACTTCTTCCTGGCAGGAAGAGGCCTCCCCTGGTGGCTTCCCGCCTCTTCAGTTTACGCGACGCATACGGGGACCGACACTCCGATGTGGTTCTCTGGGGTTATATACAGAAGCGGGTTGGCCGGGATATGGTATGGATTCTTTACCGTATGGGTCGCGATATCCGCCTTCTTTTCTACCAAACTCTTCAGGCGCTCCCCAGTATACACGCAGGGAGAGTGGCAGACTATAAGATATAGTGGGTTAAATGGGGAATTGACCAGGGGCTATCTCTCCGGATGGAGGGTCTTCATGGATATCTGGACCGTCGGATGGATGAACGCTGCGATATACAAGATCTGTGATTACCTGTGGGGGATAAGTTACACCGAAGCTTTCCTCATCTTCACCATCACGGTTGCCATTTATGTAATGTTATCTGGGTATTGGGGCGTGATCATCGCTGACTTCCAGCAAAGCATCTTGGTTTTATCCGCGATGGTTATCGTTTCGATATTTGGAATAATGGAAACTGGGGGCCCAAGCGAGATAGTATCATATCTGGAAGCGGAAGGGGAGGGGTGGAGATTAAATCCATTTTCATTTACGGTTTTCGGGAAGGGTAAAGGAATTCCCCTTGCGTGGTTCCTGACCATGATCTTCGCAGCTACCTTGGCTGGACTTGGGATGGGATCCCATACGGATTGGTATACAGAGGCTCAGCGCATCCAATCCGCCAGGACCTTAAAAGACTCTTCATATTCCATGTGGAGCGGATCCATCATGATAATATTGAGAAATTCGCTCTGGGCCGTTGCGATCCTGGCATTTTTCGTTTTAACCCTTAAAAACGGCGGGTTATTAACCGATGAGGGAGAATATGAGATGGCATGGTACAGACTCGGTTTTGACCTACTTCCAGTAGGGTTGCTCGGATTCTTCATAGGAACCATCGTGGCGATTCACTTCTCAACCGTTTCTACGCATCTGAACCTCGGCTCATCATACTTCACCAGGGATCTGTATCAGCACTACGTAAATCCTGAAGCCCCGGAGAAAAAACTAGTATGGGTCGGAAGGCTCGGGATAGTCGTCGTTCTGATAGGGTCCTTCTTCATGGGGTACATGATGAAAGAGGATATAACCGCGTGGCTCATATTTGCGATGTGGATTGGAATGGCGGGAACCTGGATCCCCTGCATACTACAGGTTGTCTGGTGGCGCTTTAATGCGAAGGGATGGCTGGCCGCATGGATCGCAAATCTGGGTTTGGCATGGATGATCGTGTGGATCTTACCTGACCTTGGAGTAATGCCCGAGTTACCTGAACATATGCAGTTCTGGACTCTGCTCGCGATTTCAGCGGCCATATACCTTCCAGTGACCTTGCTCACAAAACCCGAGCCCATGGATCACCTGGTCAAGTTCTATATGATGTGCAGACCATACGGGTTCTGGGAGCCCGTTAAACGAGAGGCGGAAAGAAGAGGATTGCTCGGAGGTGAAAAATGATCAAAAGGGAGTGGACTCCTGAGGAGGCGGATAGCTGGACGAAGGAGGATCTGGCTGGATTTCTCTCACTGCCAATATTCATACTCTTCGGGGCTGGGCTAGCTCTAGCTCTCATCGGACGGATGGTCGGATTTTTGATGCTTGTTATTGGCGTGGGATTGGCGATAGCGATGTTCGTCATCTTAAATCCGAAGATAAGCGCGATTTCAAGCGAATATGAAAGAAGACAGAAGGAATATATAGAGGAGATGGAAAAGAAGGAGAGGTGGAAGAGATGATCGAGATAAGCCCTAGTGCCCTCATAGCGCAAATAAATCAAACGGCTCTGATGGGGCTTGCACTATTGGCGGCATATATCTGCTCATTCTTCGGGATGTATCTGGCTTACAGGGCATACAAGAGGAGAGGGCAAGATGGCGGAGATTGATCCTCTTATTTCGATCGTATTGCCTGCGGCAATTACCCTGATCTCCTTCTCAGTGGCTATCCTCATCTACCGGCACTTTTCTAAAGAGCTGGATAAGAAGGAGGAAGAAGAGAATCGCAGAAGTTAAAATTGGAAAGAGAAGTATTTCAGATTTTCGTCAGCAAATCGGCGAAACCTGAGGTGGGTTGGGTTTCCGGTTTTTCTCCCAAAGCTTCGAGAAAAGACATAGAGAAATGAACGGCTCTTTGACCTCCTTAACGATCAATTTCCCCCTCATCGTATAGATTTAATGAGACGGTCAACCAGCTCGGGATCGATTTCAGGAAGACCCTTTTCTGCAGCTCGATTATAGGTGGAAAGGGGTCATTTACCGATTAGATCTGCCCTCCTCTAAGGTCTTTATAACATCTTCACTTTTTAGGATTTGGATTATGGGGAGCTTGCCGTATATGCTCAGGATCATTTCGTGAATCTCCCTCTTATGGGAGGCGCAACAATCCTCGACCAGTATAACGCTGAAATCGTATGATACTGCATCCCCGGCGGTAAAGAGCACGCATACGTGAGTGGCTATGCCACAGATGGCGACCGTATCCACGTTTAACGATCGGAGAGTCATATCGAGATCCGTCTTGAAGAAGGCGCTGAACCTCCTCTTCTCCAATACTAAATCGCCCCTCTCGGGTTTTAGGTCATCGATGACCTCTACACCAGGTGTTCCCCTAATAGCGTGTAAAGGCATATAATTAAAGAGAGGATCCTGCGGGAGGAAGCTATCGTTTGCAAATATAATCGGGATGCCCCGTTTCCTGCATTCTCCGAGAAACTTCTTTATGTTGGGCACTATAGCTCCGAATTCTTCGCTCATCACGTTATCCTTTATCATATCGACGACTATAACTGCCAACTTCATGCCTCAAAGTATGGTTAAGGGGTTAAATCCATTTCGATTTAGCCTTCTTTTTAATCGTTATACAAAGTATGTAAATCCAGGGGGCGAGGATTAGAAAGGAGAGGGGGGGAACTGGTAGATTAGATTGGTGTTCCTTCTTTTTTTACTTCTTCCTCGATGGGCTATGCCTACCCTCCAGGGAGTAACAACGTCTTCATGAGTGATCCCGTGGCGCCATCCCAATCCGGATATATGCTTTTTATCTGCGTGAACTGTTTTATGCCTTCATCTCCTGCCATTCTCCCCCATCCGCTCTGTTTGTATCCTCCGTACGGCATATCAGGCGATACCATGTGCCACATGTTGATAAATATAAAACCAGCTCTTAGCTTTCTAGCGACTCTGGTAGCTTTCTCCCTGTCCATCGACATGATACCCGCCCCAAGGCCAAATTTGCTATCGTTCGCGATCTCTATCGCTTCTTCCTCCGTGGAGAAGGGTATAATCGATAGAACAGGGCCGAATATCTCCTCCTGCGCGATCTTCATATCGTTTGAAACCTCGCTGAAGACCGTTGGGGCGACGAAGAAACCGTCTTTTAACTCGCCATCCAGAAGTCTCTCGCCTCCGCATAAGAGTTTTGCGCCCTCCTCTTTTCCGAACTCGATGTACCTGAGAACCTTTTTCATCTGTTCTTCCGTGACGAGCGGACCCAGATTCGTATCGGGTAAAAGGGCATTGCCCACCTTGGATGATCCATATAACTCAGCCGTCTTTTTTGCGACCTCCTCGTAGATCGTGTCCTGCACGAGAACCCTTGTGCCGGCAAAACATTCCTCTCCGTTCGCAAGAGAAATGCCGAGGACAGCCATCTTTGCCGCCTCATCTATCGGGAAGTCGTCAAAGATTATGTTCGGGGATTTGCCACCCAGTTCCAACGTCACCTTCTTCAGGCTTCCGGACGCATTTCGGACGGTCTCTTCTCCCGTCGCCACCTCACCCGTTAATGATATGTGATCGACTTTATCGCTTCTAGCCAACTCCGCGCCAACCACCGATCCTGGTCCAGTTATCACGTTCAACGCCCCCTTAGGCAGACCCGCCTCCCCGAATATCTTTCCGACCTCAAGCGCCGACAAGGGCGTCTGGCTCGCGGGTTTAAAAACTACGGTGTTACCGGCTATCAGGGCAGAGGGTAATTTCAACGCCATCTGCCAGAAGGGAACGTTCCAGGGTGTTATAATGGCCACAACACCGTCTGGCTCTCTCCAGAACTCTGTTTCCATGCCCATAGAATACTCTCCAGCGACCATCTTCGACCCCATCACTTCTTTCACCCTCTTACAAACATATTTGAAGTTTGGGCTCATGTTTAAAATCGTCGCATTATTGGTTGTTATAGGCACCCCGTTGGACATAGCGTCCAGCACGCCGAGCTCCGAGCTTACCTTATCGATCATATCGCTCGCCTTGTAAAAGATCTTGATCCTATCCTCGAACGACATCTCCGGCCATGGGCCGTGGTCGAAAGCCTCGCGCGCAGCGTCTATCGCTTGTTTTGCGTCTTCTGCGTTGCATTTCTGACATTCGACAAAGGGTTTTCCTGTGGATGGATTTATGATGCTATATGTATCCCCATTTCCAGAGGCCGTCCATTCACCACCGATGAAGACCTTCTGTTCTTCTAATTTTTCTTTATCTTTATATTCTATCATCGAACCACCTATCTCTTACCTTCAACTCTTCAACTAGGGCACTAAATATAACCTTTGTCCAAAAAGATTATAACGACATATATGAGTGCGCATTTCGAGAAAAACAAAGAAAATCATCTAACGGAGGCGATATCTATCATTGCCCCCAAACTCTTTAAAAGGGCAAAACGTGATGTTCTACTATATGGTACTATGTAAGAGGTCCCAAGAACTTAGAGTATGTTGCAAGATGTGGTTCGAGAACGAAAGATCTAATTACATTTTCGGAGAGATGCCATTTGAATTATTTCGATATATTGATGATTCTGGTACGCTAGAAGCCGCAGTCAAAAAAGTGGGATGCTCCATAGCTTTTGCTAGAAAAAAGATACGAGAGATCGAAGTAAATGTCGGTGAAAGAATAATAGAAGGGGAAAGAGGGGGGCAAGG
>DACJ01000051.1:0-1283 GCA_002494765.1 Euryarchaeota archaeon UBA186 | reverse complement strand
GAGGGATTCGAACCCGCGAACTCCTTCGAGACTAGGCCCTGAACCTAGCGCCTTTGACCACTTGGCTACCCCCGCCTCACTCTGAATTTATGACTATCTTATTATCTCTCTCGCCACTTATCATGCTGCAGGGAATGGTCATCTCGCCGATCTTGTTCTTCAGAATGATCTTCGGATAGTGCCTTTCGTCATCGAGCTCTAAACCTCGAAGGTATCCTAAAGAGTGGCCCGACTTTCCCACGACCTCGGACTTTGCGCTTCTGCTGAAGATGAAGAGTGCCTTTTCGAATTGGGACTCTATATTCACTTTGTAAATGTTATCGGCCACTATCATCTCCCCGACGCTCTTTATATCTTGAGGGAGCAGGGCATAGTATTTCCTCCTACCTCCTGCAACTATGTAGATTGGATGCTCGTTATCCAAGAGCACAAGGTCCTTGACTCGGCCCACAAGTGAACCATCCGAGGAGACCACCCTCTTCCTCAGAATTCTCATAATATACCTCTTCAATTAGATTGTCATATATCGACATTATTTAAAGTTTGCGTTCAATGCCGATTTCAGAGCTCTCGACCGTCCGGCATTCGACAATTGACAATAAAAGTCCTGACCGCCTCGAACAGTCCCTCCTCAGTCAAGAGCTCGCTGTTTATGATCAAATCATAGAGAGACAGATCATCGATGTCGATCGAATAGAATTCCCTATAACGCTTCTTCTCGCTCCTCTCCCTCTCTTCCACAAGGAGTTTTGCCCTCTCCATTTCGATGCTCTCTCTTTTCGCCACTCTCTTGGCCCTTACGTCTAAACTAGCTTTAAGATAGATCTTGATGGAGGGCACGTTCTCCTTCCATGCGAGATGCCCCCCTAACCTTGAGTCTACCACGCAGTTCCCTTTTTTTATAAGCTTTAACTGTTCCTCCTCAATTTTTTTGTCCACTTCAACATGCTCTTCAGCGTAGCGCTCGAACTCTTCTAGGGAAAAATTCATCTCTTTCGCCTTTCTCCTGAAGGCCACCCCAAAGCTGACGAGTTCCAGATTAAAAAATCGGGCCAATTTTTCAGCAACCGCTGACTTGCCGGAGCCGGGTTTACCAGCTATCGCGAGAAGCATCTGTACCACGGGCGGAGAACTCTTTGTTCCAGAATATAAGTTTGATTCCCTTTTCCAAGACTGCATAGAACGGGAAGGTTATGAGCATATAAATGAGAATCCAATTCGGGAAGGCAGTGCCCACTGAGGAGAGGTTAACATAGGCCCAAGGAAGCGCCCCAATTGGCATC
>DACJ01000101.1 GCA_002494765.1 Euryarchaeota archaeon UBA186 | reverse complement strand
GGTTTAAATTTGGAGGAGTACCTCTCCCCCTTCAACTAAAAAAAGAAGGAGAGGGGGATCGCCGGGATACCTTTGCCAACTCTCCCCCTCTCCTCTCTACACCTCTCCCCCTGAAGTTACATAATTCGTAATACGGTAAAAAAAGAAGGAAATTTCCCACCTCTAATCCTCCCCCCTTAAGTTTACATACTTTCTATAACAATAAAAAACAGAAAGGCTTATAGTTGGTGGAAATATCGGTAAGCTTAATGATAAGGAATTCTAAAACCATCGATCCGCTTCTAGCGATCGTAACGGCTCTCTGCTGGTTGATTAGCGGTTTAGTTATTGACCTTAGGTTTTAAGATGGTTAGAGAAGCGTTGGGATGCAAGATCTGTGCCGAGGGAGCAAAGCTCGTCCTATTCGTTACGGGAATTTGTAAAAAGAGGTGCTTCTACTGTCCCATTTCCAGTAAGAGGAAGAAAAAGGACGTGGTTTACGCCAATGAGTGCAGAGTGGAAAAAGATGAGGACATACTGGAGGAGGCCTTCAAGATGAACGCATTAGGGACGGGGATAACTGGGGGCGAGCCTCTCCTCTTTTTGGATAGAACTGCCCATTTCATGGATCTTTTGAAGGAGGAATTGGGCGAGAGGCATCACATTCACCTCTACACAACGGAAAAAGTGAGCGAGGAGGTCGCGGAAGAGTTGCATTCACAGGGTCTCGATGAGATTAGATTTCATCTGGTCGGGAGAGTTTCTGGATATAAAGAGAGCTTGCAAAACACGAGGGAAGCAGGTATTTCTACAGGGGTGGAGCTTCCCGCCATACCTGGCTATGAGAATAAAATAGTGGAGGCAATCGAAAAACTGGATATGGAGTTTTTAAACCTCAACGAGCTCGAGTTTTCGGAGACGAACGGAGAGGCGCTATCCAGAAGAGGTTTCGATACTCTAGATGGCATAAGGGCTATAGGTAGCGAAGAGCTCGCTATGAAGATCGTTGATGGCTATGGGGAGCGGATCCCCATAAACTTCTGCTCCGCTGGATTTAAAGACGGCGTGCAGCTCAGAAAGAGGCTTTTGAGAACGGCTCATAACATAGCCAAGAGGTATGAACGGGTTACCGCCGATGGAACAATCGTCAGGGGGGTTGTGGAACTGGTGAACCCCAATTCCAATTCCATAACCAAGTTGGTAAAAATGTTGAAGGGCGGGAATTACGAGGTAAGAGGGGAAATCATCTTCATCAACCCCGAAACCCTAGTAAAGATCTCCAAGAGATTGCCCAAGGGGGTTAAAGCATACATATCCGAGTTCTATCCCACCTGGGATGAGCTTGAGGTCGAAAGGGAAGTGCTGAAGGAATAAATACTAAAAACCGATTCATGCGACCTCAGATTCGGGATTCGAGAGAAAATATATATATCAAAACCGCACTTCAACTGAGCAGGATCGACAGGAGCTCGATGTGAGCTCTAGATTCCTTTCGATCAGTACAAGAGATGATAAGATGCTTGAGGAAGTAAAAAAGGTGATAGATGCTGAGATAAGGCCCCTCTTAGCGATGGAAGGGGGGGATATAGATCTCATCGGCGTGGACGATGGTGTGGTAAAAGTGAAGCTGAAGGGCGCATGTGGCGGTTGCCCGATGAGCGCATTAACCCTCGCAAACTTTGTGGAATCAACGCTCAAAAAGAGGTTGCTAGAGGTAAAGCGCGTAGTGAACGTAGACGGCGGGTTTGGGGGGTTCAGGTAACTCGATGTTTTTTACCCATGGGCCATATAGTGTTTTGTAATCGATGCGGCTTCAGATTTGATTTGAGCTATGGGAGGGCATTTGCATGCACTGGATGTCCCTCCTCAGTCGTCGAAAGCTGTGGGATGGCCAAATGTCCAAAATGTGGAAACGAGTTTCCAATTAGATGAAAGCGGCCCTAGATTGCATACACTGCTTTCAGAGACAGGCCCTAGAAGCTGCCAGGATGGCCAGCGATGATTTGTGGCTTCATGAAAAGATAACGAGAGAGGTGATGGGAAAGCTGCTAGCCATGGATTGGGATAAACGCCCTACAGAGATCTCGGGAATTGTCCATGGCATCGTCAAGGAGATCAGCGGAAACGCGGATCCCTACAAACGGGTAAAAAAAGAGTACAACGATATAGCGCTAAAGATGTATCTAGGACTGGAAAAGATTGTGAAGAATTCCCAGGATCCTATACAGACTGCGGTTAGACTGGCCATAGCTGGAAACGTGATAGATTTTGCGGTCAGCTCAGAATTCGATCTAGACGGTGCCATAGACAGCGCGTTGGCAAGAAAATTCGCAATCGACGATATGCCAGCTTTGAAAGAGGAGCTTGAAAGTGGGAGAGAGATCCTCTATATAGCGGACAACGCTGGGGAGATAGTCTTCGACAGACTTCTCCTGGAAACCATCTTATCTTGCTATAGTCCCAGGAAGATAAAATTCGTCGTCAAAGCGTCTCCGGTCGTCAATGACGTAACGCTGGATGATGCCAGATATGTTGGGATAGATAAGATCCCAAATTTGGAGTTCATCGAGGTTGGCCCGGGACTGGAGAGAACGTCTGGGAAGTTCAAAGAGATCGTGGAAAATAACCTGACGATTAGCAAGGGGCAGGGGAACTATGAGGCGCTAAGCGAGGTCGAAACCATCTTTTTCCTCTTCATGGTGAAGTGTATGGTGGTGGCTAGAGATCTCGAGGTCGGAATGGGGGGCATCGTATTGAAGAGGGGTTGAAAATGGGCTACGTATATGGGCCAGTGCCATCTAGAAGGCTCGGGACTTCTTTGGGAGTCGATCCAGTTCCTCCAAAGACCTGTAACTTTTCCTGCATCTATTGCCAGCTTGGGAGGACGACCAACTTCATCAACAAGAGAAGGGACTTCTATCCCAGAGATGAGATACTTAGAGAGATCGAAAATAGGGCCGAAAAAACGGAACCGGACTACATAACCTTCGTGGGAAATGGGGAGCCAACTCTCTGCAAGAGTCTGGGGTGGTTGATTCGGAAAGCCAGAAGGGAGTTTTCTTTGCCTATTGCCGTGATAACGAATGGAGCCTTACTATACGAAAAGGAGGTGAGGGAAGAACTGAGCGAAGCGGACGCCGTCTTACCAACTCTTGATGCTGGTTGCGCCAAGACCTTTAAAATAGTTAACCGGCCTAGAAAGGAGATAATCTTCGGAAAGGTGTTGGACGGCATGGTCGATTTCAGGGACATCTACACAGGCAAGCTGTGGATGGAATTCATGGCCATCAACGGAATCAATGATTCTAAGGAAGAGCTATTGAAGATAAGAAAAGCCCTTAAAAGTATAAGGCCAGATCGTGTATACGTCGGCATCCCGATAAGACCGCCAGCCGAGCCATGGGTTGAAGGCTCGGGCAATTTAGAGGAGATACGCTCCATTCTTGAAGAGATAACGGAGATCACCCTGCCAGAGCAGGGCGAATTCCAGGTGATGAGCTCCGAGTCGATGGAGGAGGAACTCCTGGGCATAGTAAGAAGGCACCCGATGAGGAGGGACCAGATCGAAGGAATCTTGAGGGAGAGAGGTCTAAGTTGGAACACGATGGAAAAGCTAATAGAGGGGGGAAGGGTGAGGGAGATAAAATATAAGGGCAAGAGCTTCTTCGTTTCGACCGAGATCAGGATGGGATGAAGGTCGGGAAAAAATATCGTAATTGTAAGATCTAACTTAACCAGAGGTTATACATCTCATCCCTTACCATCTCGGGGTTGTATATCTCTTCTATCTTCTTTCCATCTCTAATCAGTATGACTCCCTTCCCTTTTTTAACTCTCCCTATTACTCTGCCCTCTATCCCCTTAGCACTCAACTTTTTCAGTGCCAGCTTAGCATCATCCTTTGGAGCCGTGGCGAGGAGCGCCCCAGAGGCAAAAATCCTTAAGGGGTCTAACCCCACAGCGCTGCAGATCTTTTTTACTATCTCATCTACCGGTATCTTCTCCAGCCACAACTCAAAGCTAACTCCAGAAGCTTCGGCTATCTCATAAGCTCCAGCCAATATGCCCCCTTCTGTGGGATCATGCATGGAGCTCGAGAACTTCAAGAGGGTTAGGGCGTCTTTCACCACGCTTATTCGGTCGAGCAGCCCTTTCGCAGATTCGATCTCTCCCCTGGTTATACCTTTCTCCTTGAGCTCCTTCTCGAAGTCCGTGGCTATTATGCCAGCTCCCTCTATGCCCGCGGATTTCGTCATTATTATCAGGTCTCCCTCTTCAGCACCAGCGCTGTTCACGAATCTTTCCGCGATTCCGAGGCAGGTCATGGTGAGCAGGGGCCGATCTATTTTGGGAACGATCTCCGAGTGGCCCCCTACTACCGCTACTCCCACCTTCTTTGCCTCTTCGTCTACCTGTCTCGTAATCTTGTCTAATGTATCCAGGCTATCCTCGGGAATGAAGAAGACTGGCAGTATCCATCTAGGTTTGGCCCCGGATGCGGCGACATCGTTGCACGCGATGTTAACTCCCAGCTTTCCGATGCGATCTTCAGCAAAGATTATTGGATCTGTGCTTGCGACCAGGATCTTTTTCCCTAGATCGATAGCGCACGCATCCTCTCCATAGCGGGGCCCTACTATCACTTCTGCATCTTCCGCCCCCAGTCTCGGGAAGACAAATCTTGCAAGATCACTGGAGGTGACTTTTCCTATCATCTCTAACCCTAAAGCTGAACAGCCGATAACTTTTTCCCCGTTCATTTACACCCCCTCATGGGGACCCTTCGTGTGCGTATCCTCTAGAAAGGAAACAAAGCGGGCGATTTCTCGACTAAAAAGAGGAAAAAGATAAGAAACTAGAACTATTGCACCTGAATGGAAGGATTGAGCTCTCAAGAGGCCCAAAATCTGCTAAAAGAGCCCGGATACAACACGGCTAAATTTGAGACCATAGTTAAAGCAGCCGAGGAAGCTAAATGGCCGTAGCTGGGATAATTGTCGACGTCGTTCTATTCTGTGTCGGTTTTTTCATAATAATAATATCCAGCAATGCATTCGTCGACTCGGCACGTGCCATCGCTCTCAGACTGGGCGTGCCCACAGTTATCGTCGGGTTGACCCTGGTCAGCTTTGCAACTACTGCACCGGAGTTTTGTACATCTACGCTGAGTGCCTATTCAGGCGATGTTGGGATATCGTATGGTAATGCGATAGGCTCTTGCATCGCCAATATCGCATTAATCCTGGCCTTAGCTGCAATAGCCAGGCCGATAACGTTTTCAAAGGAGCAGTTACGCGACGGCATAATCATGCTGACGATCACTTCCCTGCTTGTGCTTCTGGCATACTTTGGGGGATGTCTAAGTGCTTCAGACGGCATCTTGCTATTGATTCTGCTAGGCATATTTCTGGCATTTACGATAAAGAGAGAATTGAAAAGAAAAAATGATAAACAAGATAAAATTGAAAAACGCGATTTAAAATACCCATCTATTTTGTTCGCGCTTGGAGCGATTGGAATGGTGATCGGCAGTCGGCTGCTCATCCGTTCGGGGAGCGCCATCGCATTATCGCTTGGCGTGCCTGAAATCGTTATAGGATTGACGATGATATCCGTCGGAACATCATTGCCAGAGCTAGTAACTGCCGTAACGGCAGTCCGTAAAAAAGTGTCTGAGCTTTCGCTCGGGAACATCATAGGCGCAAATATTCTCAATACGACATGGGTACTCGGCACCAGCGCGATAATTAGACCGCTTCCAGTTGATTCACAGAGCATTTTGTTTAACAATCCTATAATGATTCTCGTTATGGTTTTATTGGTCGTATTCATTTCGACGGGATCGAGGATATCTAAGAAGGAGGGCGCTTTACTGTTCGCCATATACCTCTTTTATTCAGTCGCGTTATTTACGTTTTGGTATAGGTAATTCGTCATTTCTGGATCAGGCCCCGAACGCCATAGCGTTCATATGCTCGAGCGTTCGGTATTGGAGGCCAAAAATACGCGCAAAGTGATAAACCTAAATAGTTAGATCCGATCCTCTTCCATGGAGTCCAGGCTCAGATCGGTGCTTCTTGAGATAGACGGAAAAGGATATGGGCAATCCAGGCGGATCAGAGGGGTTTATGACGAGAAAAACGTGACCCTGAACTTTCTCACTGCACCAGCGGATCCGTTTGCCCCTCCCGGGAAACTTTTAATCACTTTAACGAACGACTACCCCTCCGAGCTATGGTCCTCTTCTATAAGAAGGTTAGCGCTCTCCCATTTCCTGCTGTCCAAGCTTTCAAAAATAAACCAGAAAGATCTCTCCATAATGAGACCAAGCTCAGCGGTAATAGGGAGAAATGCCTGCAACATATCCTCGTCGATAGAGTTGCGATTCGACTATCACATTCCCGCCGCAGGTAGGAGGATATTGGGTAGAAAGGGGATTTCTCTGTTCGAATCGCTCTTGTCTCTGGTGGATAGATACCGATACAAGAACTTAAGCGGTGAAGAGAGAGAAGAATTGCCCTCCCTTGGCGAGTCGCTCGAGGATCAATTAGAGCTTAAAATCCGACTTGGGGAAGAGGGTTATGCCTGTTTTGTAGCGAACGGCTCCAGGCTGATAAAGAGCGCTGAAGTGGTGCCATTTGAGGCGCCTGAATCCCTCAAAGTTTCTTTTGACCTTAAACACCGTAAAGTAGAGGGACTGGGAATCAAAAAAGGTCAGCTGGTCGTTATAACCGGAGCGAACTATCATGGCAAATCCACTCTTCTGGAAGCCATAGGGGTCGCTCACTACTTCTTTGAGCCTGGAGATGGAAGAGAATTCGTCAAGGCGCCCGAACAGCTGGTCTTTGCGAATAAAGAGAACCGAAGGGTCGTAAAAGGCGTGGATATCAGTTCGTTCATCCATTCGATCCCGGGTGGACAGGATACCGCCTCATTCGCCACCGCCGAGGCTTCAGGGTCCACATCTCAGGCTGCCTGCATAGCAGAGGCCCTGGAGGCTAACGAAGACGCCATATTAATCGATGAGGACGACTCCGCTGTTAATCTATTGATCAAGGATAACAGGCTAAAGCACATAATACCGGACGATATAGAGCCGATAACGCCTCTACTGGACACCATAAAAGACATGATAAGCGAGTACGGGATAACCGCGATACTGGTGATAGGGGCCCTCGGCGAGTTCTCCGAAATAGCTGATACCATCATAATGATGAGGAGCTTTCGCGTTGAGGATAGGACCGAAGAGCTCAGGAGCTTCAAGGGGAGGTTGGAAGTGGAGCTTGAGCCAGAGATCGCAAGGGAGATCCCTCCTGAAATAAAGACCAGGCTTGACGAGATAAAAGCGAAGATCAGAGGCAAGAACCTTAAATTTCATAAGATCAAGGAGAGAAGGCCGACCGAAAATTTCACCATCGAAGGGAAGGGTAGAGTAATCGGGATGGAGGAGATAAGGATAGTAAAAAGGAGTGCTGATTTGAGGGGCGATATGCAGAAGATATTAATGGAGAGGGGCCAGATCAACGCCTTGACCGATGCGGTGCAGTACGCGAGCAGATACATGAACGGCTCAAGAGCCCTTGAAGAGATAGCGGCTAAAGTGCTCGAGGACATAGAGGGAAAGGGTCTGGACGTGATAGGCGGCAGGATAAGAAATTACAGCCATTTTACCAGATGGCAACTGATCTACTGCCTGAACCGGCTTTATTAGGTATCAGAATTGAGGCTAGACCTACAGGTGGTGCCAAAATGGAGCTCATACTCAAACGGGATGATGTGGTAGGGGTTCTCACCATGCGGGAAACCATGGAAGCGGTAGAAAACGCATTTTGTCGGTCTCCGAAGGAAGAGCAAAATGCACATCAACTCTTTTTGTAGATTCGAAAGAAGCGGTTCTTAAAGAATCTGGTGACAGAATAATCCCGATAAAAGAGAAGGTGATAAGCGAAGACCTATCCGATGATGAGACGACCCCTCTTCAAGAGCGTCGGTCTGGCCATCGAAGACGCGGCTGCGGCGAAATTGGCTTACGAGAAAGCTGTCGAGGAGGGAATTGGCCTGGACGTGGAGCTCTAGACTTTATTATGCCGATCCGCTCTCATTTATATTCAGTCAGGTGCAGACCGCACTCTCTTTTGTCGCCGCTCTCCCACCACCATCGTCCTTCCCTCTCATGTTGGCCTGGGAGTATGGGTCTGGTGCATGGTGCGCAGCCTATACTTACGTATCCCATATCATGGAGTTTGTTGTGGGGAACTCTGTTTTCCATTATATAGCCCCATATCTGATTGAGAGTCCAGTTGGCCATTGGGTTAAATTTTATCAATTCTCTCCGGCCAGGGTCTCTCTGAATCGCGGGTAAGGCATTTCTTGTGCTTGGGTTCGAATCTTTCCTCTGTCCCGTGATCCAAGCATCAAGCTTTGATAGTGCCCTTTTTAAAGGTTCGACCTTTCGTATGCCACAGCATTCCTTGTGCCCGTCCTGATAGAATGAGAATAGACCTTTTGCATTTACCAGTTTTTGGACGGCTTCTGTATCTGGAGAATATGTCTCCAGGTTTAGACTATAACTGTCTCTCACTCTGTCTATGAAGTCATAGGTTTCAGGATTTAATCTTCCGGTGTCCAAAGTGAAGACTTTGACATCCTTATCCACTTTCGTTGCAAGGTCTATTAAGGCCACATCCTCAGCCCCGCTGAACGCTATCGCTATCTTTTTATAATTGCTCAACGCGTATTTAATAATCTCTTGAGGCTCTTTTTTATCGAGCTCTTTTTTTACATCTTCTATCTCATCCTTTTTCATGACACTTCTCCGACCCATCAGTCGTATTTAGTCTTTATCTATGCCCGTATAGTGCACCTTTAATATCTCATAGACCTCTTTTCTCAACACTTCTCTGGGCACATCTTTTCCACTTTTCAAAGTTTCTCGTATCATGGTGCCGCTGAAGACGACGCGGTCACTTTCATGGTGTGGGCAAGTTTTTTCAGTCGCCATTGAGCCGCATCGTTTACAATAGAAAGCGTTTTCAAAGAAAATAGGCTCTATGCCCAGCTCTTCTCTGCTGAAGTTATAGAATATCTTTTGCGCGTCGTATGGACCGTAAAAATTGCCGACACCAGCGTGGTCCCTTCCCACAATGAAGTGTGTCGCGCCATAGTTTTTCCTGATTATTGCATGGGATATCGCTTCTCTCGGCCCTGCATAATGCATGGCAGCCGGTAAGACACACAGTAGGACCCTGTCCTTGTTGTAGTAGTTTTCTATTGCGACCTCATAAGTCTTCAGCATGATGTCTACCGGTATGTCCCCCTTCTTCCTCTCACCAACTAGCGGCTGAATCATGAGGCCATCACAGGCCTCTAGAGCACATTTTTGGATGTATTCATGGGCCCTGTGAAGAGCATTTCTCGTCTGAAATGCCACGACCTTTTTCCATCCCTTTTTTTCTATGATGCTTCTTGTTTCTGTTGGAGTGAGGAAATGTTTAAAATTCTTTGAGATGGTTATGAGTTCTACCTTTCCGCCGATCAAAAACTCTTTCCTTAGGCAGGTGTAGCTGACACTGGGATGTGAAGCATCAGCGGTTCCATACACATACAGAGCTTCCTTTTCCTTGTCCCACCTATATTTTTCATCTATTTTCATTCTACCAACTGGCTTGCCGTTAGTTAACAGAATTATTTTGTCCCCTTCCCTGAGATCCTTTCTGTCCGTAGCTAAGGTTACTGGTATACTCCATACTGTGCCGTCTTTGAGCCTCATCCTCTCGAGAACGCTTTCGTAATTGTCCCGGCACATAAATCCTTGCAACGGGCTATATGCCCCATATCCGATAAGCTCGAGATCTGCGCTCTCTCTCCCGTCTAATTCTACGCTCTCCATCTCTTCCGCTTCTTCGATCTTCTCTTTACCGAAGCACCTGTTTACCAACTTTCCACCGTGGGGTTCTACCATTTTTCACCTCTCTTTCAGATAAAGAATCTGTAGAATATGAAGATGGCTGAAAACGACGTCACCATGGAGACTATCGGCGAGACCGCCAAGAAGATTATTATCTTTCGGGTGGTCTTGCCGCTCATGAAAGGCAGCATCTCCGATTTGGCTTGCCTCACCCCTACAATGCTCAGCGCAAATACCTGGGCCGTTGGCATGGGCATGCCAAGGATCGATGCCGCGAGAATGATCATCCCTGCAGCCAGAGAAACGATGAGAGCATCGTATGAGCTGAAGTGAATTATGTTAAAGCCCATGTTGCTCATGACGCGGTTCCCAAACAATAGAGTGCCGATGCCCATCGGGACCGCACCGATTAACAAACACTCATGAAAAGTTAAGATCCTCGCGTCCAATACTGGACCGATAGAATTTGCCACATTATTTGCCCCTATGGTATAAGCTACAAAGCACCCTGCTAAAATGGAGGTAATTTTCATCAGCGACCCTTTCGAATTTTCACCATTCATCCGTTTAGATACAAAATATGGCAAAATAAAGGCTATAAATGAGAGAATTATTCATGAAAGTACAATAAAGAATAACTTTGGCGAAAAAGAAGCGCCAAGATATAATCCTATACCTACGATGGCTCCAACCGTGATCATGCTGGAGGATAAGGGCAGCTTTAAGACGTTGCCTATCAATACATAAAAAAGAGCTGACAGGAGTATGATGTAAACCACTGGGAGATCCCCTGGGATTGGAAATATCCCTCCCCCTATCGTCTCAACCACGCTCGTGCTCCCGGTAATCGCGCCCAGGAACAAGGATATGGCCAGCAAAAATAAAATTTTTACTTTGCTCATCGCACCACTGCCAAATGAAGCTGCCATCGCGTAGGAGGCATTTGCACCCATCAAGATTGAATAAAACGCGGAAATTGCGATCAATATCAGGTGCTGCGGATCTATCATAACGCCGCCCCTGCACATTTAGGTCTTTGAGCTCCCGGAGGTACTCTCAATCTCAGCGATTCGTCTCGCATTTTTACCGACATTTTCGATCTTTATACATCTTATCAGTTTGGCATGGTTACGTATTGTAGGATTTCATTTTGGAGGCTCGCTATACCATTACAAGTATTAGACATTTTTGGGTGACCCCCCAAGCAATACCTGAGATGGCATACCAGGTGAAAAGGCCCATAGATGAGTTAAGGATAGGGACCACAATTATGTTAGGCCAAATCATTTTAAGTCTTTTTGGATTATTATATGACCTAAAATGGCGTTAAAGAGCGGAAATGAGTACATCGAGAGTTTAAAGAATCTAGATCCAAAGATCTATCTTGGAGATAAAAAGGTCAGGTTGCTGGAAAACCCCACGACCATGACGGTGGTCAAGGCCAACGCCAAGGTGTACGATATGGCTCTGGACCCCAAATATGAAGAGGTGATGTCTGCCTATTCTCCTTTGGTGGAGGAGAAGGTGGGCAGATCCAACTACATTTACAGTAGCAGAGACGATCTTTTGAAGAGGGCCCAGATGGCTGTGCTCACCAGCCAGGTCCTTGGAACCTGCAACTATAGATGCCCTGGCGCAGATGCTTTAACCGCCCTTGCCAGCACCACTTATGAGATGGATAATAAACTTGGAACTGAGTACAACAAGAGGTTCAACAACTTCCTGAAACATGTGCAAAAAAACGATCTTGCTTGCTCTGGTGCTTTGACGGACGTCAAGGGGGATAGGAGCAAAAGGCCCACTCAACAGGATCCGGACATGTACGTGAGAGTGGTTGACAAAAACGAAAAGGGCATAATCGTGAGAGGCTGCAAGATAAATCAGAGCGGTGCCATAGCTAGCCATGAGACGATAGTGTTCCCAACTACCTCCTTCAGAGAGGGGGAAGAAGATTATGCACTGTCCTTCGCTGTGGAGAATGGGTCAATGGGCATGACCTATATCAGCCAATACACTCCCTTTACGGCTGAAAGGGCACTTGCAAGCGACATACGTGAGCTTGGGAACCCAGAGTATGGAGTCAGGGAGACCTCGATGGTGGTATTCGAAGATGTCTTCATACCCTGGGAGAGAGTCTTCATGTGTGGGGAGGTGAAATTCACCAGAAAGGCGGTCGAGAGGTTTACCAGGAGTCATAGGATGAATTGTGGTGGTGCGTGCAAATCCGGTTTTGCCGACCTGATGATAGGGGCCGCTCAAAGCATAGCTGAGTATTTAGGAATAGAAAACGCCTCTCACGTGAGGGATAAGATAACTGAGATGATCAGGATAAGGGAGACTTCCTACGCTTGCGCTATAGCCGCTGCCGTAAGCGGAGAGGAGGAGCCCAAAGGGTCGGGCGTCTACATACCCAACGAGATGTATGGAAACGTGGCGAAGGTAAACAGCATCTATGGGTTCTGGGATCTCATGGAGATGGTCGGGGATATAGCTGGCGGGTTGTCGGTGACGGCCCCTTCAGAAAGAGGATTCAAAAATCCGGAGATCAGCAGTTATTTGGAGAAGTATTTAAAGGCGGCGGCACCGGCGGATAAGAGGCTCAGGATTACCAAATTCATTCAGAACTGGATTGCAGGTCTGCACGGAGCTGGCACCTGGCATGGGGCAGGCCCCCTTCAAACTCAGAAGATGGCGATTTATAGAGACTTTGATCTGGAAAACGCAAAAAAGATGGCAAAAGAGCTGGCGGGCATAAGTGAGAAAGAAGAAAGTAGGGCATGGTAACGGAGTCTATCTCTTTCCTGAGCGAGGGGGAGAGGATTGATGGAAATTTCTCATCGCCCTGTAAAGGTGCTCCGCTCATTCTTATGTCACATGGCCTGGAGAGCAGCAAGGATGGAAGGAAATGGCTTTTCTTGGAGAGAAGGTCTCACAGGGAGGGGTTTGCTACACTCAGGTTCACCTATAGGGGTTGCGGCCGGTTCGGTGGTTTTGAAGACACGACCCTCGCCAGGAGGGTAAGGGACTATAAGGCAGCCATAGACTTTCTTGAGAGTAAAGCAAGCATCGAGAGGCTGGGAGTCATCGGCTCAAGCTTCGGCGGGAGAGCGGCGATAGCGGCAAAGGATCGAAGGATAAAGGCTATGGCACTTTTGGCAACTCCTTTTAACCTGGATCTTCCCATCGTGGAGAAAGATGGCCGCATAGAGCTTGAATCGGGCAGGGTGCTTAAAAGCGAATTCTTCGAAGATTTGAAGAGATATAGCACTTCGGAGGATCTCAAGGCGATAAAATGTCCTCTGCTGATAATTCATGGAAGTAAGGATGAGGTAGTTCCGCTCGGGGACGCTCATGAGATCTATAAGGAGGCGAACGAGCCCAAGAGGATTGAGATTCTAGAGGGAGGGGATCACACGTTCAGCGATCATTTAGAGAGGGTCGCAGAGATCTGCCTTGATTGGTTCAGGAAATACTTAAAGTAAAGTACCTCCCTCTTCCCCTATTCGCTGACTTTCCTCCCTCTGGTGATGTACCCAGTGTGTGGAAAGAAATCCTTGGGCCTTATGGCACCTTCTTTTATCGACATACGCCTCTCCAGAACCTCGTAGGTGTCTATGAGCGCAAATTCATTTTCCATGGCTTTGACCAATGGCCCTAACTGGTTAAAGGTCGGCACATATGAGACGAAGCTCCCGCAGGCTTTCAAGGCCTTTAAAGAGGTCTCCACGACCGTCCAGGGCTCGGGTATATCGGCCACTATCGCGTCTACTCCTCTCTCCTCAATCGATTCGGAGCAATCTCCTATCCTGAACTCCACCCCTCCCATGAAGGGGGTTTTGGAAAGGTTTTCTTTAGCGATCTCGATGTTTTTTTCTTGTCTATCGTATGAGTATACTCTCCCCTCTTTGCCAACCCCATTCGCCAGGGCCAGGGTCATGGCACCGGAGCCGGTGCCTATCTCAACCACCCTAGATCCATCTACGATCCCCGCAAGAAAGAGGATGAACCACGAATCTTTCGGGGTTATTATCTGCGTCTTTCTTTTGAAGGTGGACAGCATGTCCTCGAGGGATGGCGCCATGATAAGACAGCTCTTTCCCGGCAGTTTTACAGAGCTTCCGTAACTCTTACCCACGAGATCCTCAGATGATACCCTACCAACCCCTTTTACGTATTGCGACTTCGGCAGGGCTTTAACGAGATGAACTCTCCTTCTCCTCCTCCCCTCACCGACCAGCGCTACCAGGTCCCCCTCTTTGACCCGCATCTTTTAACCCCCTTCTAGAGAACCTATCTTCTTCTTCATCACTTTTCTGAAGCCCTCCTCTGGGTTGGAGGATAGAACCAGAGATATAGCGCCAGTTCCATCCACGACCGCACAATAGGTGGAGTCCGAGAATCCAAAACCGATACCGAGAGTCATTCCATTGGAAGCCTTTATCGCTCCAGATATAGCGGTAGAGATGGGATCTTTCTTGCTAGGGCCCTCGATCGTAAATAGTTTGACCCTATTGCTCAGCTTTCCCAGCTCCTCCCTTATCGCAGCTTCCAGATCGTGATCGTCTAAACCGCATATCGCTGCCTTAAACGTTACCTTAAGCTCGCCATCCTCATCTATCTCCCCTTTTAAGATTCTGGTCACAGATATGGGAAGAAAATCCTTGGCGAGCACGAAGGGCGTCAGAACTATCCTGATGGGCCTTTTGCCCTCCGCCATCCTGATCTTGTTTATAGCTACAGCGGTCGGCCTGGTCTCGGGGGAGACGGTGATGTAGTCATAATCCCTGGTGAGGGTTGGGCCATATAAATTCTCAAGCTCGAGAGTTGTTACCTTTTTGCCCTCAAGATCTAAACTTTTTACAAAGTTCATCAGAGATGAGACTCTATCTTCATACTTCTTTATTTCATGAGACTTACACATCTTCCTGGCCAATCTATCCGTGGTGATGCCTATCTCTATCTCGTCGCCAAGGGCTATAGACCTCTTGAGGAGCCGTTTGTGGCCCATATGAAGGACTGAAAATGTCCCGCCAAAGCAGACGCTTACCACGATCTCTCCAGTATCCGGTCACACAAATTCTCTTCTTTTACTCTTGTCTGGGTAGTGCTATCCCTGTCCCTGACCGTCACGGTTCCGTCTTCAAGGGTCTGATGGTCTATTGTGACGCAATAGGGCGTGCCTACTTCATCAGCCCTTGCATATCTTTTCCCTATGGAGCCCGACTCATCGTATTTGCATATCAAGCCAAGCGAACTTAACTTTGCGCTCATCTCTTCATACACCCTCTTGCCTTCAGTATCTAAACCGTCTCTTTTTATTAGCGGGAAAATCGCAAGGGTCACGGGTGCTATCTTGGGCGGAAGCTTCAGAACCCATCTATCTCCCTCTTTGGAGTAGGAGTGGGCCAGGACCATTAAGAGAATCCGGTCTATACCGTATGACGGTTCCACCACTTTGGGGACGAACCTCTCGGTAGAAGCTTCGTCTTCGATGTCCAAAACGTCGAAATACCGGGGTCCGATCTCGAAACCTTTTCCATCGACCTCTATCTTTACTTTCCCTCCGCGGTCTTTCACGCTCTTTAGCAGATCCGCATCCATTTCTCCAAGCGCTTTTTTGATGCCATTTACCGCCTGAAAATCCCTGGCTATTAGCTCAGTATTGGCCAACACTGCCCTTCTCTTGACCTTCCTCACCTCACCAAACTTCCTCAGAGCCGTAAAGTCGACTCCAGATTCCTTTATGTGCGCTTCAAGGTCATAGGTGCCCCTATCCGCTATCCCGGCGACCTCCACCCAGCCATACTTTTCAGTGTACACCTCACAATCCCAGCAGCAACTTGCGTAGTGCGCCAGCTCCTCCTCCTCATGTTCCCTGAATCTAATAACACTTTCCGGTATGCCGAGCTCCGTCAAGAACTTCTGCGCGAGCTGAAGATGATGTGCCATCATCATCCCACCCGCCATTTCCGGAGAGGACTTCAGCTTCACTTCCACGGCATCGCCACCTCTCCGCAGGAGTTTCAGCTCCATCTTTTCTTCAATTTCGTGGTAGTCCTCATCCTCAGGATCTAAGAAGATCTCCGCTTCAGCCATCGTGAATTCTCTCAGCCTTATCATCCCCTGCCTCGGAGATATCTCGTTCCTGTACCCCTTTCCCAGCTGTATCACCGTCATCGGTAACTTTTCCCTGTTTATCCTGTATAAGTTCGGGAAGTTGATGAAGATCCCTTGGGCGGTCTCAGGCCTCATGTAGCCCTCTCTACCCCCCTCCCTAGCTCCGATCTGGGTCTTAAACATGAGGTTGAACTTTTCCCCCTCCTTCTCCAACGACCCCCCGCACACCGGGCACGTTGCATCCTCGATCTGATCCGCTTTTAATGATTCGCCGCAAGCGGAACACCTTACCATCAAATCCTTGAACTCCCTCAAATGCCCGCTCGCGTGAAATACCTCCTCCGGATTAATCGTGGGGGTTTCGATTTCAATTGCTCCTTCTCTTATAAAGCAGCTTCTCCAGAGATCCTCTATCTTCTTCTTTAGCGCCCTTCCCAGGGGCCCATAATCATAAAAACCCGCTAACCCTCCATATGTCTCGAATGAAGGCCAGAAGAAACCTCTTCTCTTGGCCATCTTCATGAGTTCTTCGAAACTCATCGAATCACTTCAAAAAGAATTTTAGTAGCCCTATATCAGTTACCATCCCTATCAGCTTGCCCTCTCCATCCTCCACTGGTACCTGACTCACGTTCTTTTTGACCATGCTCTTCGCTATCGACTTTATGTGGCTCTGCTTTACCCCCTTGATCAAATCAGTCACCATAACATCCTTGGCGGGTGCGGGGGGCAGGCGCACCTTCGAAACCACATAGTAGAGGCGCATCATGGATCTTATACCCTCCCAGGTCCACTGATCCTCATCCTCGCCCAAACCCATGTCCAATCTAGCCATATCTTCTTCGATCCAGCTGAACTTAAAAATGTCGCTATCCGTCACCATGCCCACCAACTTCGCCCTCTCATCCAAGACGGGCAAAGCATAGGCAAGGCCTAGGGACATCACCTCCGCCACAACCGGAAGAGGGGTCAATTGATAGACAGCGATGCATCTATCCTCCATATATTCGCAGAGAACGTCATTTATGTTGGATTCGGCTATGATCGTTAGGAGATCCATAGTGGTGCATACTCCAATTAACCTGGAATCCTCAATGACCGGCAGCCTGTGTATATTCTTCGAGCACATCATTTTGGCTGCTTTCTCGATGTTATCTTGGGGTGAGACGTACAGGGGATTCCTCGACATTATGAGTGCGGTTTGGGTTTCCTCAGTATTTCTGAGTATATCCTGTCTCGTCACCATCCCTACCAGCTTTTTGTTCTTCCCCTTCACTACTGGGATCCCAGAGATGGCATGTCTGGCTAGTAGCCTGATCACCTCATCTCTTGTGCTCGGGACCTGGGCAGATACGATTTCTTTACCGTAGACTTCTTCAATAAGGGCCATAACGATCCTTCTATCGAGGGAATACACTTAAATCTTTCTTAGCATCGGGGATGCTTGACCATTATTTGTGGAAAAACTCCGGGTATAAACAAGGTTTAAATAAAACATCTATATCACTCAGCATGGAAGAGTTGAAATGCCTCTCCTGCGGAATAGGAGTATTGCCGGGCGAGGGAGTGATCTTCAAATGCCCGAACTGCGGCGAAAAGATAATTAGATGCAAGGGGTGTAGGGAGCTCGCCTCATGCTACACATGCCATAAATGTAGTTTTACGGGGCCATAATATGTCGGTCATAGCTGAGCTGAGGGTCATGCTGGAGGATCCGAGCGCGGACCTCGACGCGATGATCGGGGAGATCAGATCGATATTGGGAGAGAAGCTCAAGTTCGTGAAGAAAGAACCGATAGGCTTCGGCATAACTGCACTCCACCTTACCCTATTGGTTGAGGACAGAGAAGGGGGAATGGAACCGATAGAGAAGGAGATAAGGGGCGTGGTCGGGGTAGGAGAGGTCGACGTGATCAGCCTAGATCTGACGTGATCAACATCAGATGGAACAACAGCGCCTTTTGGACGTGCAACCTGTTCTCAGCTTGATCGAACACGACTGAGTTCTCCGACTCCAAAACCTCTTCGGTTATCTCCTCGCCCCGATGAGCTGGCAGGCAGTGCATTACCAGGCAATCCTCTTTTGCCAGTTCAAGCTTTTCTGAGTCCAGTTGATATGGTCTGAAAAGCTCTAGATTTTTTTCTTTTTCTCCCATCGAGATCCAAACGTCGGTATATAGAACATCTGCCCCATCCGCTGCCTTTTTTGGATCGCGTTCCACTCTCACCTTGCCGCCAAGCTTTCTCGCCAGATCGAGAGTCTTTGGATCGCGACCCTCGGGACAGGAGCAAACCATCTCCATCCCAGCGAGGGAGCTAGCTATTACCAGTGAGTTGCACACATTGTTCCCGTCGCCCAGGTAGCACAGCTTCAGATCAAAGCTTCCCATCTCTTCCCATATGGTGAAGATGTCCGCCAGCGCCTGGCAGGGGTGCTCAGACTCGTCCAGTGCATTTATGACCGGTATGGAAGAGAATTGGGCAAGCTCCAGGGTCTTTGAATGTTCATGCCCCCTGTATGAAATGGCGTCTGCGTATCTGCTCAGGACCCTCGCCGTATCCTTTATGGGCTCCCCCCTTCCGAGCTGCAGGTCCCTCGGGGAGAGAAACATGGAATTCCCGCCCATCTGGTGCATTGCGCATTCGAAAGAGGCCCTGGTTCTGGTGCTTGGCTTCTCAAAAAGAAGCGCAAGTGTCTTCCCTTCCAAGCTCCTGGAGTAGGAAAACGGATTTTCTTTCATGTCCTCTGCCAGCTCGATCAGGGACATCCATCTTCCTCTCAGGTCGAGCATCGATATCAGGTTTCTCATGATTCCTTAACGACGTCAAAGGAAAAAATTATCGGTTAATTTAAGAGGGCAAGGGCTATAGATTAAGGTATGAGCTGGGAAGGGCGAAGATGAACGCTAGGACCAGGAGTGAGATAGAGATCGACGAGGGGTTGTGCAAAGGGTGCGACATATGCGTAAAGCTTTGCAGGAGGGGTGCACTTCAACCGGGGAATGAGCCCAACGAGATGGGGCATTTCCCTCCGATCGCTAAGAAAGAACTCTGCAACGGGTGTGGGGTGTGCGAGCTTTATTGCCCAGACCTCGCGATAACGGTATGGAAGGTGGAAGAATGAAGCTTCTTCAAGGAGACGTCGCGTGCGCCGAGGGCGCATTGGCTGCAGGTTGCAATTTTTATGCAGGATATCCCATAACCCCAGCTACGGAGATAATGGTTCGCATAGCTCGGAGAATGCCAGAGTCGGGCGGCATCTTCATACAGATGGAGGATGAAATAGCTTCCATAATGGCGTGCATTGGCGCTTCTTGGGCCGGAGCAAAGGCCATGACTGCCACTTCTGGGCCGGGTTTTTCTCTGATGCAAGAGGGGATAGGCTATGCCGTAATGACCGAAACTCCCCTTGTTATAGTCGACGTTCAGAGGAGCGGTCCCAGTACGGGCCAAGCGACAATGCCCATGCAAGGGGACGTGATGCAGGCCAAATACGGTTCCCATGGAGATTATTCTCTGATAGCTCTAGTGCCATCATCGGCCCAAGAGATGTACCTATTCACGGCTAGGGCATTTGCCCTGGCGGAGAGGCTCAGGACTCCAGTCATCCTTCTGGCGGATGAGGCCCTTGGGCACATGTGGGAGACCGTCCAACTCACAGACGTTGAAGTGGAAGACAGAAAGATTTCAAGGGAGGTATGGCCCTCAAAGACCTTCCTTGATGAAAATGTTGCCCCAATGCCTATTTTTGGGAATGGGGCTAGAGCACTGATCACGGGTTCAACCCATGATGAGTACGGGATCAGGAAGGTTAACGACCCAGGCCACCATAAAAAAGCGGTATCGATTTTAAAGGAGAAAATAGAGAGAAAGAGAGAGGAGATAGTCACGTTCAAGGAGTTTCATACGAAAGATGCGGATAGCGTGGTGATAAGTTATGGCTCCCCATTTAGATCGGCTCTTGAAGCGGTCAGGGAATTAAGAAATGAGGGCAAAAAGATCGGATGCATAAAGCTTGAGACGATCTGGCCCTTTCCCTTTTCAGAAATAAAAGTTAATAGATTTTCGAAGGTATGGGTCGCAGAAATGAACACGGGTATGGTTTCGGGGATGGTTGATGGGGAGGTGATAGAGTCGATAAGCGAGGTTCACTCATCTAAACTTATAAAGGAGGCAGTTAATGAAGGCTAGGGATTTAAGGCGATACCTGAGAGTTCAGCGCAACGATTTTTGCCCGGGCTGCGGTTGCGGTCAGGTACTCGCGAATTTCTTGAGAGCGATCGATGAGCGCGACATCAATCCAGACTCCCTCGTCTTGGTCTCTGGAATAGGGTGCAGTGGATGGATACCGAATCCAAACATAATGGCCGACGCGATACACACTCCTCACGGTAGGGCCATCGCTGTAGCTACTGGCATCAAGCTTTTCAACCCAGCGCTGAAGGTTGTGGTCTTTACTGGGGATGGGGATCTTGCTGCGATCGGTGGAAACCACTTCATACACGCTTGTAGGAGAGATCTGGATATGACGATCGTATGCGTCAACAACTCCCTGTTCGCGATGACAGGTGGACAGGTCGCCCCTACCAGCAAAGAAGGGCTTGTCACACCTTCAACCCCTTACGGGAACAGGGAAAGACCATTCGATCTTTGTGAGCTTGCAAAGGGTGCCGGTGCTGGAATGGTGGCTAGAACCTCGACTGGACACCCGAGGAAAATGATCGATTTTCTGAAAAACTCTCTTATGTATGAGGGCTTCAGCTTCGTCGAGGTGCTCTCACAGTGCCCGACTCACTCAAAGCGAGATCCCTATGATGAGCTCAGAGATCTCATGAGGGTGGAGGACTTTTGCCATTCGCTGAGGTGATCTATATAATCGAGAAAATCGGATAGAGGGGTTCCATCCCCCCAATTCATCTCTGCCCTTATCTGTTCGTCATCTCCTTTGATCTTGAGCCTGGAAAGGTCCCTCTGTATGAGGGACTGAACTCCCTTGAGCTCTATGGGTGCTGTGAATGCCCTCCAGCCGTCACCTTTCCCACTGCCCTTAATCCTGAAACAGTAGATGGGTGCCATTTCGGCTTTCTCGCACTTTTGGATAAAGGCCCTCAGCTGGTCCCTCAGCCTTGGGCTGAAATATATCTTATTCTTCGAGGAGCTCTTGACTTCTATGAGAAGGGTTATCCCCCCTTTTAGAGCGATGAGATCGACGTTGTAGGAGCCGGCAGATCTCAAAACGAAGAAATCTCTCGACTCCAGAATCGTTTTAAGCTCCCGCTCGTAATCTTGACCGCGACCTCCCATAGCCCATCATGGGTTGAGGGCTATTAATACTTTCTAGAATCAAAGGTTAAAGGAGAGATTCCCCTATCGGGCAGCGACCTCCAGGAACGCCGCCAGCTCTTCTACCCCTTTTAGACTGAAGTCGAGCTCTTTTCCCGTCAAACTGGATTTGAAGATTCTCTTGTCTTCTAGTATTATCGCCATCACCTTTCCTCGGTCCAGAGCGTTCAGCAGGATATCCGTACTCTCTTCGTCCACTCTATTTAGAACGTAGTATACTGGTCTTGAGATCTGCTCCCCAAATTCAGATATCTTATGCGCAAGAGTCACGGATTCCTGGGAAGGACCGACAACCACCAGGATCAAATCGATGCCGTTTTCCACCCTCCTTCCAAAGTGCTCTATTCCGGCGTCGGTATCCACGATCAAAAATTCATTTTCATCGAGACTTACATTCTCAAGGAATCTAGAAGATAGAACGTTCATAGGGCATGCGCATCCTTCCCCGTATTCGCGGATCTTGCCCATCGTCAGGAGCCTGAGATTTTTACCCTGAGCTTGAGAGAGGTACTCATTGGGCAGGTTGTCCAGTTTCCAACCCTTTTGGAGGCTCTCCATCTTCTCGAACAGGACTTTCTTTCCGCCGAAGTAGTTCATGAAATCCGTTGGAGGGGATACACCCAGCTGGTGGGGAAGCAGTGAGTTGGACTCGTCGTTGTCGACCACCAGGACTTTATGTTTCTTCGCCAACTCCTTGGCCAGGAGAACGACTATAGTGCTCTTGCCACTTCCCCCCTTACCGCTTATCAATACCTTCATGGCTCACCTTCATATCGGTTTGGGATATCGACTATCGATATAAAGCTTTATCTCGATTCGTGGGTGGGAAAATTTGGAAGAGCTTAATATACTGGCGCCCATTTTGCGGACGCCCCTCAGCCCTTAATTTTCCCTTCACTGTTCGATTATATTCGCAATGCTTAAGTAGCTTGAGAAAGATATTGTATATCGAGAGTGGGCAGATGAAAAGCGCTAAAGCCGTTATGAGCACCAGCCCGATAAAAGCGGAGTTGGGTACGACTGTATCCCAAATAGCGAAGATGATGAAGGATTATGAGCTGGACTCAATATTGGTAGTCGATAACCTGTCGGATCCAAAGATCTTGGGCATAGTAACTGATCATGACATAGTGACTAAGGTATTGGCAAATGAGCTGGACCCTAGAGAGGTAAAGGCGAAAGATATAATGAGCACCCCGCTGTTCACCATGCCCTCCGATGCGAGCTTGAGAGAAGTGGCCCAGCAGATGGGGAGACTGGGAATAAGGAGAATGCCCATATTAGAGGGAGGCAAATTAAGGGGCCTTGTAACGGAGTTGGATCTGATAAGGGAAGAGCCCGGGCTCATTAAGATAATCAGAGATCTCGAGCCCGAGGAGAAGGAGGATCCGCCAGACCTGGGTGGGAAATGCGAGTCCTGTGGCATCTATTCCGCAAGGCTACAGCTCAAGAACGGTCTGATGCTCTGCGAAGATTGTGCAGAACTTTATAAATAAATCATCTTTTCTTTTTCTTCCTGTCCATCTGGTAGCATACGAGGCCTATGGAGATTATGCCCAGGGGGAGGATCAAAGCCCCAAAGCACTGGCCGGAAACTTGGCCGATGGGCACCTTGCACTCATCATCATCAATCCGCTCGAGCTTTCCAGAGGTTTCGTTACAATAATATAACTCCGCCTCGACCACTAGAGTTCCGGAATCGTCCCCGGTCTCTAGAGGGAAGTAGAAGAAGTGATATTCGTTGGCATCGTTCGCGTCTACGACAAGAGTTTCATTAGCATAACCCTTTTTGTCGTCTGGGGCATATGTAAACCCAAAATCTTCTAATATCCCGATCGGGCTCTGGTCATCATCTTCATCACTCGTAAGCGTTAAGTTCACCTGATATTTCTCTTCTCCATATTTAGTATTGTTAATGAACACGTAAACCATGACGTAGAAATCCCTGTTCTGACGCATCAAGGGAAATGGACCCTTACCAATGTCCTCGGTGGCGAACACGTTTATTATTTCGCTCTCTTTCTCTTCTTCCTCGTTTTCCCCTTTCACTATCGAAGCACCGGCTAGTACGATGGATAGGGCGAATCCCACAACTAGAGCGATTCTTAGCTTCATCACCCCGCTATACTATAACCCATATTTAAATTTGTTTGTTACTGCCCCTGCTCTGAGCCATTAAGCTTAAGCTGAGTGGAAAATTGGCTTCATACTCTCTTATAAGGTCTACCAGTTCATCTCCAGATATCGGAGTTACGCCCTCAAGCATCTGATCTGGGGGGAATCAGCCTCTCCTTCTTTATCAACCCGGCCAACTCTTCGCTCAAATGGATCACCTCATCGGGCTCTCTCCTCTTTCTGGTAGCGCCTTTATGTCCCTTAGGCGCTCCCCTCTTCCTCTGGATCTTTTCATCTCTTTGTTTCTTCCTCTTCAGTGTGGGTTGAGATGGAGGAGCATGGGGATTCTCATAGAATCTGAGCCTGTTTCTCAGCATCGCTATAGAATGATCTGAAAGATCAAAAATCAGCTAGACAAGTACAAAAAATAAAAAAAAAGATTATGGGATTATCGCCCTTAATGCCGCCACTCTTTCCAGCCAATCGGCCATGCCCACTCCTAGCCAAGAGAGGATTTCGGATAGCTCGTCGCCAACTATTGGGATAACTGATAAGATCGATGTTAACACCCAAACAACAGTCTCGACGCCGCCTATCGCCAGATCGAAAACGAGGCCTATAACGCCTCTAATTAAAGAGGTTAAGCCAAATAAGATCAAGAAGATCGTTTGGCTCAGGGGACACCATATATCGAGCAATGGGGCCAGCTCGGATTGTTCGGCCAATATCGATTCCAAGATCGCCCTCTGGGTCCTCATCTCCGCAATCCCGAGGAGATTTCCTAGAAAGGTCTTGATGTACCCGACTACTAAGGTCGGAATGGGCAAGTAGAGCCAGAGTATCTGGTAAACCTTCACCGTATCGGAGACTATCGCGCCGATCAACGGAATGGGGGATAGAGCTTCTATAACTCCCTCAGGAGGCATGCCGAACTTATAGCCGATCCATGCCCCTAGCAGACACCAGACAGGGGTTAGAGCATATCCTATGGCAAGCCCGATGACCCCCAGCACGATGCCGATCAAGGAGCTGATTAAGAGCAAAGGAATCCCGGAGAACATTGAAAGCATCGTGATGTATATAGAAAGCAAGCCGAGACCAGCTTGCCCTGGATTAAGGGATTGGGCGTTCAATGCTAGGGAGAGAGCGACCCCCGCTCCGATCAGTAGCATAGCAACTGTAGGTGCCAAAGAAAATGCGAGCAGACCTGCGAAAGCGCCGCCTGTAACCAGGCCCATGAGCCCTCCGGCAAACACATCATCGATTTTATTGCCATCATCGGCCTCAACTGGGCCAGTTAGTTCTACATCGTTATATTCCGCGATATTGCCTTCAACCGGCTCCACGTCGATATACCCGTTGACGAATTCATCCCATGAGAGCTCCGCGAACTTCAATTGAGAATATCTGTTAGCAAGGCTCTCGTAGACTTCGATGGGATTCTCCTTTATCTTCAACGGGAAGTTTATCGAAAGGCCGTGTGATCTTTCGTCTCCCTCCGTTGCTATTACAGCTGAACTCAGAGCGACTTTGACCTCTTCACATATCTCCCCTATGCCCGTTTCGGGTAGAGCCTTCTCGAGATTGTCCGCCAGCTCATAGAGGTCCACATATAGAGGTGACATTTTGAGCTTGCCATCATGCCGCTCTGGAGCTGGCATATAACACTTCGTATCCTTCCGCGCCTGAGTGATCTCTTCCCTGTAATCGGTCAGCAACTCTGACAGCTCGACACCGAGCTTGTCCACAGCTAAACCGATATCGCCTACCCCTCCAAGGTCGACGGCCTGATACGCTTGGATCACGCCAATGGATTCGTATATCCCTCCACCAATTGCTCCCGGCTCATAGAAATCGAAGAAGAGTTCGCAAAACTCCCTCGGTTCGATACCCGGATCCGATTCCAGGACTTCTATGACCTGGTGGGGCATGAAAACGTTCATAGAGAGATCTGGAGAGACCATGACCGTCTCTCCCGAGGCTATCATGTAGTCCGCTACGTCCCTGACCTCATATGCGACCTCCAGGTTACTCATCTGGCACGCATCCCAGAGCAGGACGTCGAAGTGGTATCCCTCCAGAGCGGTTCTGAATTCGGGCATCGTGAGCAGGTCGACCTTCTCTCCCAGTACGCCCGAGTCGTCCACGCAGCTGCCGCGCCAGGAGCCGCCATGATCCATTATGTAGAGAAGGGTTTTGTTGGCTTCATAAGTAGAAGTGGCATAATCCACCAAATATCTCAAAGAGTCAGGTTCCCCCATGTTGAATTCGCCAAGCGACTCGATGATCTCCAGCCCATTGGTACCTCTCATCAACATCGTGTCGCCATTTATCTGCCCATCCGCCAGAATTATGACTTCAAGGTTCTCCATGGGGCTGGCCAATTGAAGATCCAGGAGAAATGGGAGGTAAAACATCGACCATAAATTGTTGTCAAGAGCCAGATATACCATCATGAGCCATTCAGTCTCATCTTTCAGATCTCCGCCAAACCACGAGCGCTCTTCCGTCTCTTCCAACCCCTGAGCACTTATAACTGGCAAAAGGGCCATGGCCGAAAGAAAAACGCTAATAAGAGCCGTCGCCAACTTTTTTTTCTTCGTCCTTCTCACCTTGCGCTCCATAAAAGGGTATTAGTAGATCTCTTATAAAAATGTTTTTAAAAAGAGGGCTGTGGGACAGAAATGACC
>DACJ01000100.1 GCA_002494765.1 Euryarchaeota archaeon UBA186 | reverse complement strand
TTAAGCGGAGTTAAGGTTATAAAACATAGGCGCTTTCAGAGAAGGCGCCTAGTTAACTATTTATATTCAAAATGCGATAGTTATGCCAGCGTATGTATTTTTTACTACATAAATTTCTTTATGATGGGTTATCAGTTTTTCATGATCTCCCTGAGAAGCGATGTAGCATAGCATCCTTTAAAGAGGAAAAAACGCAAAAGAGCTGTTTCAGCATTAAATTCATAATCGAGCTCTTTTACAGGTGTCAATAGGGTTCGTATAGTGCCCTTTGAGGAGCATTCTGGCATCTCCGGGATTATGAAGTCTTGGGGTGTCACTTCCTCCTCCTCCAGAATCCTTGATTCAAGCTCTCCCCGGAGATCAGAGTTGTAGCCGGGGACCAAGCCCGTTATGTATGCCCCACACCTCTTGACCTCTTCCGACGCCATCTCATTGAGCTGAACCATCCTGATCGGCCTTTTCCCGAATGTTTCGTTTTCAAAAGGCAGGATATAGTCGCCCTCGCGAAGCTCTTTCAACGTTTTTGATTTGAGCCGTTCGCTCAGCATCCTGTTAAAGAGGAAGGACTGGTACGCATGCACGAAGAGCTTTCTCATGTAGAGGGGAATGGAACGCAAGCACGATACGTAATCCCTTCCCCTCAGCAACTTCTCTATCATCCTCCTCTCATAGGAGAAACCCTTCGGGAAGATATCAAGTGCTTCTTTTAGTTTCCCCTCTCTCACCCTTTCCCTGGCTTCTTTAACCTCCTCTCTTTCCTTCTCTCCACCATTGCCCAAATACGCGTAAACCGCCCTTTCAAAATCCTTTTGTATCAGGTACTTCCCGACAATGTGGGTTATCAATCTTACCGAGCCGAACCTCTGAAGTCCGAAGAAGTTGGGGAAGCCGCCGAAGGAAGAAATATGGTCCAGAGTCGATTTGAAGTTCTCTTCGTCATGATGGTGGTCCCTTATAGTTATGGCGAATCTGTTTCCTGCTAGGTTCCCTAATCTCAATCCCTTCCCGCTGTGATAGATGTTTAATAATTCCACTCTGGGCAGGGTCTTGAGGAATTCTTCCGCCTCTCTCTTTTCTAGATAGGCGGGAATTGAGAAGTGTTGTGTTGAAACAGCCCTTCTGTCTTTGGTTCCGGCAAACATTATCCCTTTTCCCGTAACGAGAAGTTTGGCCAGTTTTTCCGCTAATGCGTGGGTTTCCCAGTTAATTGATCTTATCTCCAGTATCGTGTGGCTATCACCCTCTGGAAGCGGAATGGGAGCCTCATCGACCACGAAGTCTTCTGGGTACACCTTTATTTTCCCGTTTATTCCCCTGGTGCTTGTGAGGTAACCCTCTATTCCGACCTCTTTTTCCGCTTGGCTCATTTAACCGACAGCATTGTCAAAAGTTATATATCTGCCCCTTATGGGACTTCGGTATGGGCTTGGCGTTCAAATGTGTGTCATGTCTTTTATATGATCTGACAGATCTAGCGACGGGCATAAAAAAGGAGGAGAGGGAGATCGCCGGGATATATTTGTCAGCTCTCCCCCTCTCCTCTCTACACCTCTCCCCCTGAAGTTACATAATTCGTAATACAATAAAAAGTCGAAAAAACAAAACTTTAAAAAGGCCATAGCTATGGAAACGCATGAGGCTTCTGCTCGTCCATTCTGACTATCTTGAATACGAAGCCAAAGAAAAAGCGATACCCCAGGCCGAGGAAGATTTGCCGTTAAAGGGAAGGGAAGAAGAGGTCCTCGTCTGCTTTGTTTCAGTTGAGTCCTCGGATGAGGAGGTGACTTTGCGGGCCTCCTCCCAGATAGCGGATGTGGCGGACAGCGTCAAAGCCAAAAAAATAGCCCTTTACCCGTATGCGCACCTGAGCTCGGATTTGGCCCCTCCGGACGTAGCTGTGCCTACTTTAAAGGAAATGGAGTCATCGTTGAAAGAAAAAGGATACGATGTGTACAGGGTTCCATTCGGTTGGTATAAATCGTTTAAACTCTCCTGTAAGGGTCACGCCCTTTCGGAACTTTCCAGATCTGTATACTCTGGGAGGGAAGAGGTGGTGGAGAAAGTAGAATCGAGATATATAATTCTATATCCAGACGGGAGAGAAATTGAGCTTGGCGAAAATACTCAGATCGAGGATCAAAGCTTGAGAAGCGTCTATATGAGTGAGGTTTTGGGAAAGGGTGCGGGCAAAGAACCCCCCTCAATGAAGGGGATGGTAAGGTTGGAGCTCGTGGATAGGGAGCCGGCCAGCGATTCAGGCCACTTCCGATTCTACCCCAAGGGGGTGGTGGTTTTTCGTTCAATAGAAGAATGGTCCCGTGACTTCGCCAGGTCCATAGGCACAATAGAGGTGGACACTCCCATAATGTACGACTGGTCTTTGCCGGACATAAGGGAGCAGACCCTATCCTTCCGTCAGAGGCATTATACCGTTACGGGTGGTGACAGCCCGAGAAAATTCGTCCTGAGGTTTGCCGGGGATTTCGGTCTTTTCCGCATGCTCAGCAAATCTAGTCTGAGCTACCGTCAACTACCTTTGAGGGTCTTTGAACTCTCAAAATCCTTCAGGTATGAACAGAGCGGCGAACTCAGTGGGTTGAGGAGGTTGAGAGGATTTCACATGCCAGATGTGCACTGTTTTGTGAAGGATCTTGGAGAGGGTTGGGGGGAGTACAGATACCTGTACGAGAAGTACGAAGACCTGGCGAGAAGCTCTGGTGCGGAGCATTGCACCGTCTTCCACGCGGTCGAGGAGTTTTACAGGGAAAACAAGGAGAAAATATTGGAGCTTTTGAGATACACCGGCGAGCCAGCATTAGTGGAGCTGCTCTCCGAGAGAAAACACTACTGGATCATAAAACACGAGATACAGGGGATAGATTCGGTGGGATCCAACTGTCAGCTTTGCACCGTTCAGCTGGATCTGGAGGACGCCGCCAGATACGGGATAACCTACATGGATGAGGATGGTAAACAAAAGGGATGCGTCATACTTCACTCGTCTATAGGATCGCTGGAGAGGTGGATATACATGTTTTTGGAAGAGGCTTACAAAAAGCAAAAACCCTATTTGCCGTTTTGGGTCGCACCGGTACAGGTCAGGTTGATACCAGTAAAACCTGAGTATGTGGAGGATTGTCGGAAAATTGCAGATGGGTTAAAAGCGAGAGCGGACATAGATGATAGGGAGCTCACGGTATCGAAGAGGATAAGGGAGGCCGAAAAAGAGTGGGTGAACCTTATACTGGTGATAGGAGAAGACGAGAGAAAAGGAAGATTCAGGGTGAGGGACAGGGAAGAAGGGGGGATAAGAGTTATGAGCAAGGAGGAATTAGTGGAGGAAATAGAGCGGAGAGGGAAGGGGTACCCGATCGTTGATTCAAATTACCCAGCACTGTTGAGCAAGAGGATTAACTTCGACTAGCCGCCGTGGCTCAGAGGTAGAGCGCCTGCTTGGTAAGCAGGAGATCGGGGGTTCAAGTCCCCCCGGCGGCTCTTAACTCACATCTCTAACTCTTTGTAGAACATAAAATTTAGAGAAGAAGCGCAAGGGTACTCCTCCGGAATAGTAAC
>DACJ01000041.1 GCA_002494765.1 Euryarchaeota archaeon UBA186 | reverse complement strand
AGCCCTCGAAGCTCGTGAATTCTATGCCATCCTTAACCCAGTAGTAGATGGCCTTTGCCAATATCAGCCTATCTTCATCATTTTCGGAGTTCAAATCCACCTCGACCGCTTGAGCTATGGGGATCAATGCTTCATGATAGAGATAATCCCTGGCCTCCTCGCTGCACTTCCCCCCTCCGCCAACATCGTGATTTACGAGATCTTCTGCGTAGTTGATGTATCTGATAAGGAGATTGTTGCCTAACAGGGGCGTGTCGGGAATGAACGAAGAAAGGATGTTGAAAGTTCTAAATCTAACCTCCCAGTAGTAGTCCAAGAGCTCTTGCGGGGCGCGTGCCGCCTCTATTCCTTCCACTCTTTTGATTATCTCATCGTCCGTGAGACCTCTTTCATTAAACTCATTTTCCAGCACCAGTGAGGAAATGACAATGGATACAAGGATAGCTACCGTTACGACGATAGCAATGCAGACCGCCCCTTTTTTGCTCATGATAGTTAGAATTATAGAAAACGGTATTATAAACTTTTCTTTTTATTGAATTGATAAAAAACCCCCGGTTTTAACTATTTTATGGTTAACTCCTTGAGGTTCGGCGTGAATCGGGCGATATGCTACATAAATATATGAATCTTAAATATTGCTGTAAATACATAAATAAGGAGGGAACGACTTTCTAATCTTCTCCCCTCAAGCTACATATTTTCTATAACAATGAAAAAAATTATAAGTAGCAACCATCTACCAAACGAGATGGAAGAGCTGAGCCGCAGGGAGAGATATCGGAGATTTTTCAGAACCTATGTCAGGCCTCAGTTGAAATACTTGATCGCACTGCTACTCCTCTCCATCATCAGCGGGCTGTTCATGGTATTTATTCCCCTCATCATGGGGCTCGGGTTGATAGACGAGGCAATCCTAAAAGGGAGGGCAGAACTGCTCACCCCCCTGATCCTCTCGTTGCTCTTGATCTTTATCGCCATGAGCATCTCCTCCTACTTCTCCACCTACCTATCGGGAAAGCTGAGAGCCAGGGTCTCAAACGATATAAGAGGAGGCGTTTTCTCCAGCCTGCAATACAAAACCTTAAAAAATCTGTACGAAGTTAAGAGCGGAGACATCCTGAGCAGAATGATGAACGACGTTCAACTATCTCAACAGATGTTCACGACTTATCTAATCCAGATCTTCGCAAGCTCAATCGGCATAATCCTTCCTCTAACGATAATGCTGTGGCTTAAGTGGGATTTAGCCCTGATCTGCATCGCCCCTACCTTCTTATATCTTCCAGTTTCTCTCTTATTTGGGAGAGCTTTGAGGACAAAGCAGAGGACCGCACTTGAGAACAGGGGGAGGGTATCCTCTGCACTTAAAGAGTCCGTCTCCGTATTTCCTCTGACCAAGACCTTCGGACTGGAGCGCTATCAGCAGGAGAGGTTCGGCAGAGATGTCGATAAATACTACAGGTCCCAGGTCGATGTATCTAAAACAGGAGCTCTCTATACGGCTGTAGTGAGCATTACCATGTTCCTGCCGCTATTTCTCCTACTCTTCATGGGAGGGAGGATGGCAATTGATCATGCGATTACTGTCGGCATCTTATTTACGTTTTTCACATACACAATCCAATTTTATGGCCCCGTAACAACCCTCGCTGGGCTATGGACGAGCCTTAAGATGGCTGAAGCCGGCTTCGATCGAGTAACCAGCTTGCTCGAGATGGAGGAAGAGGAGATGGGCGAAAAAGAGTTGATCGTAAAAAGAGAGAAAATAGATTTTGAAGGCGTGAGCTTCTCTTACGGCTCTCACGACATCTTTGGTGGTCTTACCCTCTCTTTCACGCGCGGCGTCAACTTTCTGATAGGTGACAATGGCACCGGGAAGACATCCGTTTTCAACTTGATCGCTAAGCTATATAAGCCCGACAGAGGGACGGTGAAGATAGATGGGCAGGACATATCTCAGGTTAAGCTCACCTCTCTCAGAAAGAATATATCTTTCCTATCTCAGGATGTTCAGCTGTTGGATACGTCGATCTACGAGAATATACTGCTCGGTAATCTAGAGGCGAGCGAGGAAGAAGTAATAGAAGCGGCTAGATTGGCAGGGGCTCACGGCTTCGTCTCAAAGCTCCCCAATGGGTACAGCACAAATGTTGGAGAAGAAGGGCTAAAACTCTCTGGAGGGGAAAAACAGAAGATAGCTCTGGCGAGAGCGGTGTTGAAGGGAGCACCCATAATGTTGCTGGATGAGGTTACAAGCTCCGTGGACAAAGAATCCAGAAAATCGATCTACAGTACTTTAAGAGAACTCGAGCGTGACCGAATCATAATAGTTGCTACCCACGATTACTCGGAGATGGGGGAAGGCGATAGACTTATGGACCTCAATAAACTTCGAAAATAGCTTACGGGAATTACCAAACAATTTTGTAAACCATATAAATAAAGGCGTTCTTCAAGGATCATGTGGATATTTGCGTTGGGAAAAACGATGGATGAAGTGCCACCGATGTGCTTCTACATTTCCGGATATGGAGAGTCAAGGTTCTACGAGACAGACGAGCTCTAGGCAAATCCTGACACCCCCTTTTTATTTTTATCTGAATACCATCCAGTATGGATGGTGGTCGACCAGGAGGCTTACGAACTGATAAAAAATGGCGAATGGATTGAGGATGAGGAGTTAACCAGAGCCCTTGTAGAAGCTGGGTTTTGGACCAGAAACCTAGACCAGTCGTTCAATTAGAAAAGCCGTTAAAGAGATGTTTTGGATATTGGCGGAATACCCAGAACTGGTGAGCCTGTCTCCTCTCAAGACCCTGGATCTTATATGGAGTATCTGTTTCTCTCAACGAAGCTGAGAAGAACTTATATGCAGGACTTCTTTGGAGGTTAATGAGTAAGTTGAAAAAGATAGAATCCAAGATAGACGCCCTTCACATGAAGCAGAAGAGACTGAAGGTAAAGATAAAGGAGACGGAGAACAAGTTCAAGAAAGGCGAGATGGGCGAGGATAAATACAGGAAGAAAAGGGTAAAATGCGACATGAAGCTGGAGTCCACCCTTTCAAAGTTGAAGGAGCTTAACAGGCAAAAAAAAGAGCTCTCAGGTTGATTTTGCCGATATGGAAGCGATATCCATATTAATTATAGTCATAATCGTTTTATCCATCCTGTTATCATTGATGCTAGATGGATACGCGACCCTCTCTTTAACGGGATCTATTTTGGCGATCTTTCTTCTTCAGTTGTCAGGAGGATGGGTAGAGCTCGCTCTACATGCCAACGATCTCGTAACGGCTCCTTACAATTTTGAGTGGTACCAGCTCTTCACATCTGTCTTCTTGCACGGAGATTTAAGACACATAATAGGTAACTTGCTCCCGATCATTTTCATAGGCCTTCCCCTAGAAAGCAGGATAGGAAGTAGAAGGTTCATCTTCATCTACCTAATGAGTGGTTTGGTCGGGAATCTAGGTTTCTTGGCACTTAACTGGGAAACCCCCTACCCGGCATTGGGAGCTTCAGGAGCCATATTCGGAATTGTCGGAGCACTTGCCTTCCTCTATCCGAGGGACAGGATATTCGCCCCCATCGGCTTCATCTTCCTTCCAGTTCCTGCAATGGTGGTCGCTCTGTTCTGGGGGCTTGAACAATTGGCACTCATCTTCGCTGGCGGTGAAGGAATAGCCTACGAAGCCCATGTGTTCGGCATGCTAGGGGGCATAACTTTCGCTTATCTTCTCAGAAAAGTATGGAAGATCGAGAACGGCGGTAAAAAAGAGAAAGCTAAGCATCGATTCGACATACAATCAATTGAGCCCTTTTTAGCGGGGAAAAGGGAAAAAGAGATCTACGAAACGATCAAAAAAGAAAAGGGCGAGATAAGGGACATATGGATAGAGCACCTTTTGCCCAAACTGAGATGCCCCAGCTGCGGGAAAAAACCTGAGATGGTAAAAGGAAAGTTGTCGTGCAGATGCGGCTATGAAAGAGGCAAAAAAGAAAATAACAAATAGACAAGAAAACCGACTATCCCTCCAGTGTTGAGAAAGAGAAGACCCGCCTGCCCTCCTTTTGATATAGCCCTAAAGAGGCAGAACATCCCTACCCCTATTCCAATCAATACCGGTATGCTAGCCCATACGCTATAGAAAGTATAGGCGGAGATCGCTAGAGTTCCTGGGATGATCACATCGCCCAATCCCATCAACATAGTCTCACTTTCAGACTCCCCCCTAGGAAGGGACAGGAGCAAGGGGAGATTTCCCTCTATCGCCTTTTCAGCTATATCGAACATGTGTTTCGTCTTATATACTGCAATGCCATCATAGACAGCTAAAATGGTCATTATCACGATGAGAGGATAAACATCTATCGATCTACCCAGAACTCCCATCGCTCCTCCACCACCTACCACTCCAACGGCATTTCTCGTCCACATCCTGGCCTTTGTGAAGTAGAAGAGGTATGCCATAACTCCAGTCGTGGCAATAGCCATAGCTGCCGAAACCCGATAACCGAAGGCCAGACTGAAAAGCAGCGTAAGCGAGAAGCAAAGGAGGAACCAGGTCAGAGCCATTATCGCATAGATCAAGATAAATTCCATCTTCACCTTTATAAAGATCAGGAAGATAGCCGTGATCACTCCGAAAGGTATGAGGAATAACAGAATGTTTGAGGGGGATGCAGGATCCGAAATCTCAGCGATCTCCTCGCCCGGGAAGCTCACGCTGACGCAGAATCCGATACCGACGGAGCATACGAAGAGTAGGGCCATTGCGACAGTGGTGCGCATAAAGGGGAATGAGAAGGGTAATATTAATATATGGTAGCCCTTTCCACATCATGGCTCTTTGGCAGGGCGATAGCAAGCGTAAATCAACAGGTGGAAGGTTGAGGCACAGGGCGAAAAAGAAGCGAAGGGAAATAGGAAGGGAAACGATAGCTGTGGCTATAGGCGAGGACAAAAATGCTGTCATAAGAGTTACTGGTGGGAATTTCAAAATGAGGAGTTTTAAAGCTAGCTCATGCTCCGTCATAGGCTCAGATGGAAAGAGCTATAAAACCAGGATCTTAGATGTCGTCGAGAACATGGCTGACCCCCATCTGGTCAGGAGAGATGTCATAACGAAAGGCGCGATAATTCAGACCGAGCTTGGAAGAGTTAGAGTGACATCAAGACCTGGACAGGTCGGGATGGTTCAAGGGGTATTGGTAGAGGAAAAAGATAAAAAGTAAAAAAATGTGGAATTAAATGTCTGTCTAGATCCTTCTTCTTCTTACGACCATTGCCACGAGAGCTGCTACGACCACCGCGACGACGAGCGCTATTGTCATAACCCATAAGGCGCTGATTCCAGGTGGTGCAGATTCTATTAGCGGTTGTGACGGCTCCAGTGCCACCAGAGTAGCCTTATATTCCTTGACCGGATTTCCTTTGCTATCCTCGAAGGCGTAGTGCTGCCCCTGCGGGATATTCACCCTGATCTCTATTTCCTCTGCGCCAATGCCCTGGATAATTGCCACGCCGCTTCTATCCGTCCTGCCCAGCGGCACGCCAGATCTCGTCGTTATTCTTGCGCCTTCTACCCCCATGCCATCCGAAATCCTTACCACATTCATGATAAAGGGTTCTCCGGCCATTATCTCTTCGGGCAATATCACATCGGCTTTATTACAGACC
>DACJ01000053.1 GCA_002494765.1 Euryarchaeota archaeon UBA186 | reverse complement strand
AAATCCCTCTCCCCGCATTAACTATAACGTAATGCCCTAGCTAAACGAGAAAAAAATGAAAGAATTCAGGTTAGCACTCGGCGACTCTTTTCAGGAATTTTCATATCCTGAAGAAGACATCTTAGAAATATTGGAGCCTGGAGAATTCCCAAGCCCCGAAGACGAAAGAGAACTGGTAAAAAAGGCTTTAGCCAGCCCAATCGACTCGGCACCACTTTCGCAGCTTGTAAAGCCTGGAAACAAAGTGTGTATAATCTTTAGCGATATAACAAGACTGTGGGTGAGGCATCATGTGTTTATGCCATTTATTTTGAATGAATTAAACGGAGGTGGAGTAAAAGATGAGGACATCTTCGCGCTCTGCAGTACAGGCGATCATAGAGATTGTACAGGGGAAGAATCCAGAGAGTTGCTTGGTGTTGAAGCCTACAACCGGTTAAAGGGACGGATTTACAACCATCATGCGCGCGATCCCAGAGAAATCGTTCATTTAGGAACGACGACTTTTGGAACGCCTGTAGAAATAAATAGAAAAGTGATGAATGCAGATAGGGTAATTCTCACGGGTGGCATCGTTTATCACTTTCTGGATGGTTGGGGAGGAGGAAAAAAGGCCATTATGCCAGGTGTTTGCTCCAGAGCTTCGATAATGGCAAACCACAGCCTTGCACTTCATCCTGAGTGGGGAAAAGCTCTTGATCCAACCGTGTGCGCGGGGAGAATGGGGGAAAACAGGTTAAGTAAAGATTCGATAGAAGTTGCGAGTTTTGTAAATCCCACGTTTTTGCTAAATGTAGTGATAAACACCGAGCACAAGATCGGAGCAGTGGTTGCGGGAAACTGGATCACTGCGCATGAAGAAGGTGCAGAAATCTGCAAGAGGCATTATGGTGTGCCGATTAAAAAATTATCCGATCTTACCATTATTTCCTGTGGGGGGTATCCAGGAGACATTGATTTCTACCAGGCATATAAAATTCTATATAATGCGGATAGAGCGACCAGATCTGGCGGAGCCATTATCCTTTTATCAGAGTGTAGGGAGGGAATGGGGAATGAGGATTTCTATCACATGTTTACCGATTACGAAAACAATATGGAAAGAGAGATCGCGCTGAGAAAAGAATACACGATCGGTGGGCATATGGCATTTCATACTGCATCAATGGCTGAAAAGTTCACTATATTCACCGTCTCGAGCTTGCCTGATGAGCGGGTAAAGCATGCGAGTATGACTCCGGTAAAAACAGCACAAGAGGGGATCGATAAGGCGAAAAAAATTCTTGGACCGCATCCTCTTACCTACATCATACCTCATGGACATAAGATATTTCCATACTTCGGGCAATGCGATTGCCCTTGAAGACTTGAATGTCCTTCAAATAGTTTCTGGCACATTTGCTCGACGCATTAAAGTGTCAAAATTTTTAAGTACCGGAGATATTACTTTATATAGAACATGTTAAAAAAAATGTGTGTAGGGTTTGCCGTATTATTGATCGGGTTTGGGGGGTCATCGATCTCGATGGCTAGCTTATCTTCGACAGATGTTGAGTTCATGTGGGGAATCCATGCTTATCATGTCCCTTTCGATAGCTATAAACTAAACGAGAGAGATCTAGAGATAATAGCATCTAATGGGATCGGATGGGTCTCAATCGAATTTGCATGGCGCGATATGGAAAGGGTAAAAGGAATTTACGAATTTAGCTACTTTGACATGGTGGTTGAAGCGGCTCAAAGAAATCGTTTAAAGATAGTAGGGGGCCTAGGAAACGGCTATAACGGGGTAAGGAGCTGTGTCCCGGATTGGACTTTAGAGCTGGGCGAAGAGGAGTACGTGGAAGCACTTAGTAAATACATTGAAAAGGTCGTTGAGAGGTATGGTGGCACAGTCGATTACTGGAAAGTGGAAAACGAGCCCAACGTAGTCAATGCGCACCTCTTATCCAGATGGCGGGTGGGGAAGTGGAGCGATGAACGAATATTCAAGATACTTGAAGAGAGCTATAAAGTTATCAGAGAGTTCGACCCCGGGTCGAAGATCATCTTAAGCATAAGCTCAAGCGCACCTGGATGGGTGGACTGGCTTGAACGGGTCAGCGTTCTGGACTTCGACATCATCGGACTGCAGTCATATCCCTGTCTGTTCTTAGATAGCCCGGAGAACGCTGCCAGCACGGCCTATGAGATAAGGGTAGCTCAGAATCACAGAAATGATGTAATAGTCCTCGAGACGGGATACCACAACTTCCACAGAACCCAGGAGCAACAGGCTCAGTACATAGAGGAGATGGTCGAGGCGGTATTGAGAGCAGGCGGGAAAGGGGTGCTGTTTTACGAATACATTGACAGCCCGGATGAGTACCCCGAGCAGGAAAAGCACTTTGGTCTGCTGGAAAACGATAGGACGCCAAAGAAAGCATGGTACAGGTACGGGGAAGTTGTTGAAAAGTATAAAGGAAGAGAAAACGAGTTCGTTCAGGAGACCGAGCTCGGTACAATGGATAAACTCGTGTTTGACCTGGTGAATACTCCAGTCGTATATAATCTATACAACTGGTTTATGGATCTAATGATAAAGATTCCTGCCTTTCAAAGAATCTATCTCTTCCTGGTAGACGACATGGCTGCTCTAACCTACGAAATCCTTTCGATAGTATCTCGGATAATCTCATGAGATATGATAAGAAAAAATTGGCGGCCGCTGGAATTGTATCACTTCTCTCCTTGCATTTCTTATCTCTTCCGGAGTCGGGGGGAGATCTAAAAGGGATGATAGCTATTGAGACGGAAGATATAGCGATAGTATTTGATAACGGCACATATGGTTATGGGATATCCTATTATCTGAAAGATGGGCGCAAATGGAATCTGATCGGAAATACTCCTCAACCCTTTTTCTACACTCTGGCGATAAATGGTGATCGCTTCGATGTGAAGTACGAAATGCAGGAGATAGTTTTGGGCGATAATTACGCTGTTGGGAGAGCATCCAATTCGTTTAAGGGGATACGCCTCAACTCTGAAGTCAAGATCTCCGTAGACAGCAGTTCCGTGGTCCGCATCGATTTCGAGAGTTCCATCGTGGGCAGGGCAAATGGGGGAATAAATCAGGGATTTTCCATAAGTGTTAAAGAGCTGTGGGAGGATGTAAACTATATACTCCCCGGATTATGGTATAAACATAACGCTTATACTGAAGATGGGCCTGGTGAGCGGGTTAGCCATGAATGGTTCGTGCGTGAAGATAGATTGACCTACCCATCCATCACCATGTTTTGTAAAGATTATAGCATGATTCTTCTAAGGGCCGATCCGGCGAAAAAGGATCCTGAGGTGAGAGGTTCCTATCTAAAGGGATTGACAGGGAATATAATCTACGATGAGCAAAGTGGGTATACCGGGCTGGGAAGCGTGGGTTTCGAGGATACGGGCAATACTCAAGAGATCGGCATTTACTACCCGTTCTATGAAAAAAGATACAGCTATCAGAGAAAGATGCCGCTGGTTAACCTTAACCTCCTGAGGTCCAGCGTCCTAGCTTTGTACGATATAAAAGATGGTCAGAAATTGGAGCATAGCTGGTGGCTCAGGATAGGAAAAGAGAAGGATATCCAGACGGCTATTCACAACGGCTGGGAATTGGCCTACTCTAGATACAGTCCTGAACTGGCAATCCAGAAAGTAGATGTGAAAGATCTAAAAGAGAGTTTAAAGAACTATTACGATAAGGCGTACTTCGACGCTGGTGCGATTTCCGGCTTCCTCTCTGTATGGGACACCCATAGGAAGCTCCCTGGAATGCCCATATTTGAAGCTGGGTTTACCGGCAGATGTTTACTCAATGCCAAGCAATACCTGGATTATGGGAGGGAGAATAACGATAAAGTTTCCACGGAAAGAGCGCTCAGGATCATCAACAGCTGGTGCGATGGGACCAGAAAAGGATTTTTCAACGAGCTATGGCTGGTATCTAACTGGTGGGCTGAGTTTATACCTCTACATCGGGGAATTCCAATTTCTCAGTATTTCCCGTTTATAATTCCCACTCAGGTTTCGACCAGGCGGCAGAGCGAGGCCCTATGGGCTCTTGAGCTCGCATATGAGGCCGAGAAAGAGAGGGGGATAGACCATTCTCTCTGGGAAGAGACGATCATAAAGAATTTAGATAAACTATGCGAGATTCAAAGTGATGGTGGAAGTTTTGCCAGGGCCTATTACCTTGACGGTAGAGAAAGCGATTCAAATCCAGGTGCCACTTCAGCGGTAGTCATGGCTCTGACGAAGGGATATGAACTCTTCGGTAAAGCAAGATATCTCGAATGCGCGAAGAAGAGTGGGGATTACATAATCGAGAACGTAATTGCTTCAATTGACTACCACGGCTCGACACTTGATTCAAATTGTGAAGATAAAGAATCGGCGACCTACGCCTTATACAGCATGCGATGCCTGTATGAGCTAGACCCAGACGAAAAGTGGTTAAAGAGCGCAGAATTGGCGGCTGAAATAGTGCTTACCTGGTTTTACCTGTGGGATGTGCCGTTTGACGGGGGGAGCGATCTGGGAAAAATAGGCCTAAGAACAACTGGATTTGGATCGGTGAGCTCTGAAAACAACCATATCGACGTTTATTTGTTCGATACGCCGTCTACCCTATGGTGGCTTGGAGAAAAAACTGGAAAAGAGGAATTCAGGGAAATGGCCAGATTGATCTACTTTAATAGCCTCCAAGTCGTTCCAGTGCAAGAGGATTTAAAGAATTGCGCCAGAATTGGATTTGTTCCCGAGATCATCCAACAAACCCTGTGGGATTATGGCTTCTATGGGAAAGGGTATTACGGTGAGCTCAGTTGTGTTGGATGGACCGTTGCGTCCCTATGGTGTGCTACCGATATGATCTCCTCTACCGATATGATCTCCTAAAAAAAGAGAGAAGGGGGAAATTCACCGGTTTGGTCTCAATCCCAGGTAGCCATGCCGTCGCTCATAGACGGTCAATTAACCATTGATAAGTGGGTTCGTTCACCATCTCAGGGTTGTAGATGCCGGTGTAGATGTCAAGGTGGCCCCACTCTGGGTAGGTATAACCCGTGACGTCTTGGTTTTTAATCTCGGGATTGAATTCTCCCCACATCATTAGACCGAACCCGCTGATGAAGGCTATTAACGGCACATCGATCTCCGAGTAGTGTGCGTAGAAGTTGTAGTAATCCCTGTTCCATATACCACTATTCGATTCACGCCCAGGCCTGAGGGAATCCGCTACCGTTTCGAGGCCTATTTGCATTGGCCAGTATCTATCCATTCCAAGAAGGGTAGAGGCTACTGCCTCCACATCGTTGTACCCCTCATAGAGGTTAGTCTCCGACTTCGACATGGCACGATGGCCTGCTATCCATTCCAGGTAGTTTTCAAATGGCTCACCCGTTGCTGGGTTTGTCGTTGGTTCAAGGCGTTTCCCTGTCACAGGATCCAGCGGGGGGTCAAGGGGATGTGCCATCCCATATTCGATCACCTCGGGATAATGTGGAATGGGCTGTGTCGACATTAAGGTGTTTAAAAGGGGCCCCATATCCCCCGCCACGTCCATCGCGTACAACCCTAGCAAGTGCGTCATCAACTCTAAGATAGGCCTAACAAACGGAATGCTTATGGGAATCGATATCGGTAACATGTTCGATAATATGCCCGCTACATCCGAATTCCCTCCGCTGCCTCCGTCGAGAAGCACTATTCCGTCTAGATCCTCTTCCCAGTGCATCGAGGCATAGTTCATAGCAGCATTTCCGCCGAAGCTCTCTCCGCCCAGGAATATCTTATCAGCTCCTGAGACCTCTTTTGTCTTATCTATCGCCAATTCCGCGTCTTCCACGTACATCTTCCAGCCCCAACTCTTCATGAACTTGAGGTCGTCCTGTGTATAGGTTATCGGCACGAAGTGGGTTCTATAATCAATGGCATATACATCAAAACCCCTCAAAGCTAGATAGTGACAGATCGAGCGGGTCGCAATTTTATTTCTTATCTCGTTGATCTTATCTTGATCAGCGTCGATCGCTTCTAAGTACTGACAATAGACATCGTCAGAGATGAGGTGCTCACCGCTCGACCAGGTCCCCGGAAAGATGAAGAGGGTTCCTATGGGTTCCCCGTCTATCTTAACCAACCTGCGGAGAGCTATCCTGTCCCAGGGCTCATAGGGGGGCCTATCCAGTACCCAACAGTACTCCTCCAGCTCCGGGATAAGTTCCAGACTCTTACCGTCTATTACCAGGCTCCACTCATCACCGCTCTCGGTGATGCCGATTAGAGAGACGGGAATTACAACGCTCGTTACGAAGATTGCCGCTATCAATCCAGCGAAACTTTTCCTAAATTTCATCTATTACCTCCTGCGCCTTTTTAAATTTTATATCCTTTAGGCGCATTTTTTTGAATAGGTAGATGCAACTTAAAACTTACGATAAACATCTTAGTCTTTATACATAAGGTTAACGCCAGAGAAGGTGAAACGGTTGATCAGTAGAAAGAAAAAAATTGGTTGGGAAAATAGATTTTATACGTTCATAGGCGGTTCAATAGCCACTGATAAGTGGGTTCGTTCACCATCTCGGGGTTGTAAACGCCGGTGTAGATATCATAGTGACCCCACTCTGGGAGGGTGTGACCCGTCACGTCATGGTTTGCAATTCCAGGATTGAATTCTCCCCAGGTCTCTAGACCGAACCGGCTTATGAACGCAATCAACGGCACATCTATCTCCTTATAGTGTGCATAGAAGTTGTAGTAATCTCTGGTCCATATCCCACCGTCCGATTTATACCCCGGCCTTAAAACATCTGCTATGAACTCGACGTATACCTGCATTGGCCAGTATCTATCGGATGTAATAGAGGTCAAGGCCAGCGACTCAGCATCGTTATATCCCTCATAGAGGTTGCTGTAAAAGCCAGGCGAAGCCATCTCGTACTTCAGGTTCGCAGCCCATTCGATATAATTGGCAAATTTTTTGCCCGTTATGGGATTAGTCTGGGGCTCAAGGCGTTTTCCAGTAACGGGATCGATCGGTGGATCGAGCGGATGTTCTGTCGCATATTCGATCACCTCGGGATAATGTGGGACAGGATAGGAATAACTCTGTCCTAGAAGATTAATTGACCTTTGCGCTCTCATTAAGAGATATATCAGATTATTCACAAATGGGCCCATGTCGGCTGAGCTATCCATCGCGTCCATGCCCGTTATGTGCATTATTGCCTCTAGAACAGGCTCGATAACAGTCACGATAAACGGGATGGGGATGACCGGTAGCGTTATACCCATGATCTGGACCTTCGTAGATTTGCCTCCTGTGCCTCCGTCGAGAAGAACTATTCCCTCGAGGTCTTCTTCCCAGTGCATCGAAGCGTAATTCATGGCGAGCATCCCACCGAAGCTCTCTCCGCCCAGGAATAACTTATCCGCTCCCGAGATCTCCTTTGCTTTACCCACCGCCAATTCCGTGTCCTCTATAAACACCGTCCAGCCCCAACTCTTCATGAACCCCAGGTCACCCGGGTCATAGGTCATGGGCACGAAGTGAGTTCTGTAATCCATGGAATAGACTTCAAAACCCCTAAGAGCTAGATAGTGGCATATCGAATGTTCTTTTACCTTGTTCCCTATCTCGTTGATCTTATCTTGATCAGCGTCGATCGCTTCTAAGTACTGACAATAGACATCGTCTGAGATTATTTGATCCCCGCTTGAGGTGGTTCCGGGAAGGATGAAGATGGTTCCTAGG
>DACJ01000091.1:5646-13447 GCA_002494765.1 Euryarchaeota archaeon UBA186 | reverse complement strand
TCAGATCCATTTGGACATCTGAAAGAATACTTCAGACGGAACAATTCCGAAAGCGGCTTTTCGGCCGATAAGAGGAGATTTGGCTGGATCGTGAGGCAGCGGAGAGCGGATCGCATAGATACTGCGTCGTTCTCAATTGACATATGGCACAACCTGTTCTTGCTAGCTACGTGAATTCTGTCCCACAGCCGGAATGTGGCGGGTCGTTTTTATAGCAGCTCTGGTAGCGCTTCCCATTTTTGTCCCGAGTTGGATGGAGGTAGAAGGAGAAGAAATCAAATACGTAGAGATGGAGGGAACACCATATGAGATGGGTTATCAGCATGGTGAGCAGTGCAAAGAGTTAATAGCTGAAGCGCTCGAATGGGCAAAGACCGATGGTGGGGCAGCAGAGATCTGCCAGATGCAGAGTATGATAGGTGTCCAGATGGATATAACGGAGATTAGGCAGTGGCTTATGAAAGAGAATAACCACCGTGCCACCATGCTTAAAAATGGTCTAAAGGAAACTGCACCTGAGCTCTTGGAGGAGATCCAGGGGATAGTCGACGGCTCCAACCAGAGCTATGAAGATATCCTTATTCTGAACGCCGTCGGCGAGGCAATGGGATGCAGCGCTTGGGTCGCCGTTGGGGATGCTGCTAAGGGGCATGCATATCTCGGCTTTCACGCGGATTGGTGGCTTAGTGCTTTGCCCTACCAGGTGATACTGCATGCCAATCCTCTCGAGGGTAACAGATTCACAGCACTCACCTTTGCAGGATGCGTTGGTCCACTTGGTGGGGGGATTAATGATAAGGGGCTTGCGTGCACTTATACCACAGTAGGGACAGAAGATACTGGCCCCGGTGTAAATCCGGCCATTCTTTGCAGGCTCTCGCTACAATATGAAGAGAGCGTTGAGGGGGTTATTGAAGTGATTGAGGACAACACCATATACTACGGCTGCAATCTGGTGGCGGTAGACCGCTCTGGTAATGGGGCGGTGATTGAGAGATCGTATTCAAACATAAACGTGAGATGGGCTTCCGATCACGATCCTAGATACGTGGATGGCGATGACGTTTTAGCTGTGCCCAGCCATTACGTATCAGAGCAAATGAATTGGTGGAGCCCATCGATGCGAGAGTACCCTTCCTCCTACTACAGGTACGAAAGGCTTTGCCAGCTTCTTCATCAGTACAGAGGGGAGATAGACATGCACATAATGAAGCTGATCGATGGGGATCACTACGACCTCTCCGTGGGCGAGAGCTAAAGCCCAAACACTATATGTAGGCGCGGGTCGCCCGATACGATCTCTTCGGCCCTTTACGATGTCACCACCGGAGAGATGTGGCTAGCCCATGGGTACCCATGTGAGGGGGACTACAATATGTATAGTTGGAACAGTTCACTTAATGGGCTTGACGAAGAAACCTTTTTTACCCCTTCCCCCATAGGGGAAAAGTGAAGTTCATAATAGTAACTGGAGGGGTAATATCTGGGATAGGAAAAGGGATAACCGCTGCCTCTATAGGAAGGCTCCTAAAATCGAGGGGTTTTAAGGTCACTGCCGTCAAGATTGACCCCTATCTGAACTGCGATGCCGGGACCATGAACCCCTACCAGCATGGGGAGGTCTACGTTATGGATGACGGGGGCGAGGTGGATCTTGATCTGGGCCATTATGAGCGATTTCTGGACATAGAACTGGGCAAAAAGAACAACATCACCACCGGCAAAGTATACCTGAATGTGATAGAGAAGGAGAGGAAAGGGGACTATCTGGGGGAGACGGTGCAGATAATCCCCCACATAACCAACGAGATAATCGGGGAAGTGATCTCAGCAGGCGATTCGGCTGAGATAATGCTGGTGGAGATGGGTGGCACCGTAGGTGACATAGAATCGATGCCCTTTTTGGAGGCCATGAGGGAGCTCAGGATCAGGGTGGGGAAGGAGAACATCCTTTTCGGGCATGTTACCCTCGTTCCCGAGATAAAGACGACTGGGGAGCAGAAAACAAAGCCAACGCAGCACTCGATAATGGCTCTGCGGGAGATAGGCATCCGGCCGGATTTCATAATAGCCAGAGGGGAGAAACCCCTGGAACCTCAGGCCAGGAGCAAGATATCCCTCTTCTGCGATGTGGAGCGAAAAGGTATAATAAGCGCCCCCGACGTCGAAAATCCCTATGAGATAGTTCTGAAGCTGGACGAGCAGGGGGTGACTGAATACATCCTGGAGAAGCTGCACCTGAAAGCGCGTTGTAACGAGTTGGAGGATTGGATTAATTTCATCGAGTCCATGAGGAATCCCACCAGAGAGGTAAAAATAGCCATAGTGGGGAAATACATCGGGTTGAAAGATTCCTACCTGAGTCACATTGAGGCTATTAAACATGCAGCGGCCGAACTAAAGCTCAAACCCATAATCAGTTGGATATCTGCCGAAGATATAGAGAGAAAGGGCACAAACCTTCTAAAGGGAAATGACTGTTTGCTCATACCTGGAGGGTTTGGAAAGCGAGGGTCAAAAGGGAAGATCGATGCCTGCAGACATGCTAGAGAGAATAACGTCCCCTTTTTGGGCGTATGTTTTGGCTTCCAGTTGGCGGTGATAGAGTATTGCAGAAACGTGCTTGGGTTAGATGCAAATTCGACGGAATTTGATCCTGATACCGCAAACCCTGTTGTAACCATATTGGAAGATCAGAGCGAGAGACTGGGGGGAACGATGAGGTTGGGGTCATATCCCATTAAAATAGTAAAAGGGACAAAAGCTTTTGAGATCTATGGTAAAGAAAAGATAGGGGAGAGGCATAGGCATCGATACGAGGTGAACCCCGAGTATGTGAGCGAGGTAGAAAAAGGAAAGATGAAATTCTCGGGCATATCGGATGACGGCTTCATGGAGTTGCTTGAGATGAAAGGTCACAGGTTCTATATGGCTTCTCAGTTTCATCCTGAGTTCAAATCTAGACCCGGAAAGCCTGCACCCCTCTTCCTGGAGTGGATGAAAAGCACTATTAGTGGTTAGACCTAGTCATGGGGTGCAGGTTTCAAATTCTACTTATCATCCATCACTATCTCCTTTAACCTCTTCACCCCGCACACCTCTTCTATTACCTCAACCACTTCCTTTGGGACCAGTTGTTTCCATTCACCTTCATTCACCATGAGCTCTCTTATCCTGGTCCCAGAGTAGAGCTCCCTGTTGTATAAGGGCATCGATCTGACTTGATACCCCTTCTCTTCAAAGAGCCTCTTGGAGAGGGGGTTGTTCGTGTATATCATATCAAACGGTGGGACCATGGACTCAATATGCGAGACCCATATGGAGTTTCTGTTCACGTCTTCTATGGGGGTTATGTAGAGCTTTACTCCTCGGGTATCGACGAAGTGCTGCAATGCCCTGGCGATCATGAAAATCCTCTCCCCGGCGGTAAATGGATTCTCGAATGTGTGGCTATACTGCGCGCCCCCTATCCCGACTATAAGCTCATCAAAGCCATTCGTAATTTCAGACACCATATAGAGGTGCCCCTTGTGGAAGGGCTGGAACCTCCCTATTATGAGAGCCCGCATATGGATAAAGAATGAGTTTCTATTTAAAAACCTTGAGGGAGAAAACTATTTAAATAAATTGCACATAAAGCTCATAAGACAGCTTCGAATCATAGTAGAGCTTTGTCAGAAGGTGTTTAGTAGTAACGAGATGTTAACAGGAAAACAAAAAGAGAGGTAGATAAATGCAACCAGCTGCAAGTTTAGGATATGATAGGGCCATTACGGTTTTTTCACCTGATGGCAGGCTTTTCCAGGTGGAATACGCTAGAGAAGCGGTTAAAAGAGGGACGACCACTGTCGGGGTCAAGTATGAGAGTGGAGTGGTCTTGGTAGTGGACAAGAGGGTTACCAGCCATCTGGTGGAGCCAAAATCAGTGGAAAAGATATATCAGATAGACGAGCACATAGGGTGTGCTACGTCGGGTTTAGTGGCTGATGCTAGAGTGCTGGTCGATAGGGCCAGGTTGGAGGCGCAGATAAACAGATTAACTTATGATGAGCCGATTCAAACAAGGATACTGGCAAAGCGCATCTGCGACTTCAAGCAGCAGTACACCCAGTACGGGGGCGTTAGACCCTTTGGAACCGCTCTCCTGATAGGTGGGACGGATGGGGGGATAAGTCAACTATACGAAACTGATCCGAGCGGAGCTCTGATGTCTTACAAAGCGACTGCAATTGGTGCCGGTAGGGATGAGGCGATAAATCTGCTCCAGAAGGAATACAAAGAGGGCATGAGCAAGGATGAGGCAATCGTGTTGGCAATAAGGAGCCTCCAAGCCGGTAGGGAAGAAGAGCTCACGGCGAACAGCGTCGAAATCGCCGTGGTGGAGGAGGGGAAGTTCAAGAAATTTGGTACGGATCAGACAAACAGCTACATAGAGGAGATAACTGGGAGCGAATGATGGTTTCTCTAGATGAGGCGGTTATAGCCAGGCTTGAGCGAGGAGGCGAGAAGTTCGAGATCCTCGTCGACCCGGAAGGAGCTCGAGAGATAAGAGAAGGGGAGAAAAAAATGGATGCAGCATCTCTTCTAGCCATCGATACGATATTTTCCGATGCGCGTAAGGGTGAAAGGGCCAGTGAGAATTCGCTTCTCAAGGCATTCGGGACTTCCGAAATAGAGGTCATTTCTGAGGAGATAATAAAGAAAGGGGAATTACAATTGACTACCGATCAGAGGAGGAAGATGCAAGAGGATGTGAGGAAGAGGATAGTTTCGATTATAACCAGAAATGCGATAAATCCTCAGACCAATCTACCCCATCCCGCTTCAAGGATCGAAAGGGCTATGGAGGAGGCAAAAGTGCACATAGATCCCTTCAGGAGGGTGGAAGATCAGGTTCAGGAAGTGCTTAGAGCGCTAAGGCCCATACTCCCGATTAAGTTTGAGACCCTAACGTTTAGAGTGAGGATCCCAGGTCATGCTGCTGGGAAATGCTACGGCAGGATAAGGGCCATGGGGGAGATAAAGAATGAGGGCTGGCTTTCGGACGGATCCTGGAGCGGCATGATTGAGATAGCTGCAGGCATGAGGTCCGATTTTTTCGATGTGATCCAAAATGCTAGCGGGGGAGAAGCGGAAATCGAACAGGCAAGTTAAGGAGGCATATTATGAACGCGGAAATAGATGTTAGAGAAATTGTCCTTCCTGGAGACCTTCAGGATCCCGGGCTCAAGCCTGGGGATTGGACCTACGAAGAGAATGGTAAGGTATACGCGACGAGAGTGGGAGTCAAATCCGTGAAATCTGGTTACGTGAACATAACGCCCCTGGAGGGCAGGTACATCCCCAAGGTTGGGGACAGGGTAATCGGAGTAATCACCGAGGCGATGCCCTCCAGTTGGCTCGTGGATATAAACTCACCCTACCCAGCGCTTTTGCACGTAAACGAGATCGAGAAGAAGGTGGAATTCGGAAACACCGCCAGTTTCTTGAATGCGGGAGACAGCGCCCTGATGGAGGTCTCCAGCGTGGACGAGGTCAGGAAGGTGCAGGTATCTATGAGGGGAGAGGGGCTAAGGAGAATGGACGGGGGCCAGGTAGTTGAAGCATCACCGACTAGAGTACCTCGGATAATTGGAAGGAAAGGGTCGATGATAAGCATTCTAAAGGAGACGACCAACTGCAGGATTTTCATAGGTCAGAACGGAAGGATCTGGGTCGATGGTGAGGACGAAGACATAGCCAAAGCCACCCTGACTATAAAGAAAATCGAGGCTGAGGCGCACACGATTGGGCTTACTGAAAGAGTTAAGACCTATCTTAAGGGGCTTTATGATAAATAAAGAAGGTGATATTATGAGCAAAGAAGACGATATTGTGAGCACGGAAGAGAAGACTGTACGATTGCTGGATGATAACTTAAAGCGAATGGATGGAAGAAAACTTGATGAGCTTGGGGACATAAGAATAGAAGCGGGAGCGCTGGGAAGAGCTGATGGCTCCTGTTATCTAGAGTGGAGGGGGAACAAGGTGTATGCAGCGGTGTATGGCCCGAGAGAGGTTCACCCCAGGCACCTCCAGGATCCCACCAGGGGCATACTGAGATGCAGATACAATATGGCTGCCTTCTCCGTCGGTGACAGGAAGAGACCCGGACCCGATAGAAGGTCAGTAGAGTTATCAAAGGTAATGGGCGAGGCGATCGGATCCGTCGTCTTCACGAGGCAGTTCCCGAGAACATCCGTCGACGTTTTCGTTGAGGTAGTACAAGCGGATGCCGGGACCAGATGTGCTGGCCTGACAGCGGCATCTGTGGCCCTGGCCGATGCGGGGATACCCATGAGGGGACTCATAGCTTCCTGCGCTGCCGGGAAGATAGAGGGGCACATCGCGCTGGATCTCAGGAATGAGGAGGACAACTTCGGAGATGCAGATTTGCCTGTAGCCATAATGCCCCGAACGGATGAGATACTTCTCCTCCAGATGGATGGGCATCTGACCGAGGAGGAGTTTTTCCAGGCTTTGGATATGGCGATGAAGGCTTGCCATGAGATAGAGCAGATAGAGAAGCAGGCGCTTCTCAAGAAGTATAAGGAAGCCTTAGGAGGAGAGGAATGAACGACATAATATCAGAGGTAAAAGAAGGGTACATCGTCGAGTTGGCTAAGGGGGGGAAGAGGGAAGACGGAAGAGCACTAGACCAGTATCGGGACGTGAGCATTCATAAGGGAGTCATAGCGACCGCGGAGGGCTCGGCAAAGGTGGAGTTGGGCAATACCGTCGTTATGGTGGGAGTGAAGGTCAGCCTTGGAGAGCCATTTGCCGATACCCCTGATCGAGGGGTGCTGACCACAAATGCGGAGCTCGTGCCTTTAGCTTCTCCCACTTTCGAATCGGGACCTCCAAACAATGTCGCAGTTGAGCTTGCTAGAGTTGTAGACAGGGGGATAAGGGAGGGCAAGGTCCTAGACCTGAAAAAGCTCTGCATGACTCCTGGTGAAGAGGTCTGGGTGCTGTTCATAGATGTCCACGTACTGAACTATGATGGGAATTTGATAGACGCTTCGGCTCTAGGAGCCATGAGCGCTCTGTATGACGCCGTGATACCCGCGTCCAAATTCGATAAGGGGGAGGACTTCAATCTGGAGATAAACAATTGCATGGTAACCTGCACCAGTGCTAAGGTGGGGAATGCGATCCTTCTGGATCCCTCTCTAGACGAGGAGAAGGTGGCGAGGGGCAGGATAACGATCGGTTTGGACGAGAACGACGACATAAGGTCGGTACAGAAGGGGCTTACTGGGGCATTTTCTCTGGATGAGGTAAAGCAGGTGTTAGGCACCTCAAAAAAGTCCGCCAGAAATTTGAGAAAGATGGTTATGGGGGTCTGAAATGGCCAGGAAGGGCTATTCGTCTGCCAGGTTTGGGCCCAGGTATGGGGTAAGGAGCAGAAAAAGGGTGGCAGCCCTGGAGCGGGAGGTTAAGTTCGACTGCCCCAGCTGCGGAAATAAAAGCGTCAAGAGGGTTTCTACGGGCATATTCAGGTGCAGGAAGTGCGGCGTTAAGTTTGCAGGAGGAGCTTACCACCCTTCCACTGGAAGGATCAAGGGGTAAGGGATGGAAGAGAAAAAGGTGGAGTATCGGTGTTGGAATTGTAAAAAGATCTTGACCTTTGACGTAAGCACCATTGGTCTGATATGTCCCTATTGCGGTTCCAGGATATTCTACAAGATTAGACCCTCGATGCCCAGGCACGTCAAGGCTAAATGACCTATGTAATGGGGATCGAAGTTGGGGACGACCC
>DACJ01000091.1:0-5571 GCA_002494765.1 Euryarchaeota archaeon UBA186 | reverse complement strand
GCTGCAGCTGAATCTCACCTTAGACTGCTCGAGTGCGAGCGCAAGATATATGAACTAGTAAAACTTAGAGGTGCCAATGGCTGAGCAAAGAGGAAGGGAGCTCCCCCCGGTCGTACAGAACCAACTTAGTCAGCTTCAACAGGCCGAGGAGCAAATAAGGACGGTTTCGGCGGCCAAACAGCAATTGGAGCTTCAGATGGGTGAGACTGATAGGGCTCTCAGGGAGATTGAGAACGTCTCGAAGGGGATATACAGGTCGATAGGAGGGTTGATGATACCGGCTCAGAAGGATAAGCTCGTCAACGAACTGAGCGAAAGAAAAGAGAGCCTGGAGATCAAGATTCAGAGTCTCGGAAAACAGGAGAGCAGGCTGAAGGATAGGATCCAGAACCTTCAGCAGCAGATCCAAAACTCTTTGAAGTCCCTAGGAGCTGGTTAAACTTTAGGGTGAAGGCTTCATCCTGAGTTCTATTCAGAACTATTACATCCACTAGTCTCTTCTCCCTCCCCCTCTCTCTATCAAATCTCCGGTACTGTCCTTTTCCCTTCCCGCCTCCCAGGGGTGGAGATCGGTAGAAAAGATTTTTACCTGAGTACCACATTAGCCCAGGATGATAAGGATAAGATGGCATGGACACTCTTGTTTCGAGATCGGAGATCATCTAACGATTGTGACGGATCCACATGATGGCAAGTCTATAGGGATAGAACCCCCGAGAGTCAGAGGTGACATTATACTGATAACCCACAGTCATTACGATCATGACAAATCTAGAGTTGTCGAGAAATTCGATAGCACAGTAGTAAAGGAAGAGGTTGGCGAGCTAGAGGCCAAAGGGGTGAAGATCGAGGGCTATGAGACCTATCACGACGATGTAGGGGGTGAGAAGAGGGGCAGGAACGTCGTGTACAAGTTCGAGTTGGAGGATATATCATTTTGCCATCTTGGCGATATAGGTCATATTCCGCAGAGAGATGTGATAGAAAAAATAAGGGGTGTCGACATCCTGTTTATACCGGTTGGTGGCGTCTTCACAATAGATGCAAGAAGGGCGTGGGAGATAGTGGAAATCATAAAGCCTAAGATAGCAATTCCAATGCACTACAGGGTCTCTGGTCTATCTATACCCCTAGCCAATCTGAATCAATTCACCAGGGGGCACGAAGATCAGGTGGCAAATGTGGGAAACGAGATAAATATTGAAAAGGAAGACCTTTCTAACCAATTTGAATTATGGGTCTTCTCTCCCGACTGAATCACATTTCCCCAGGCATCTCCAACCCTAGAAGGTTAGCGCAATTCTCGGTCACCTGTTTGACGCACATCACGAGGGCGGCTCTTGAACTCCTCAAGGGCTCCTCGGCCTTTATCACCGGGCAATCCCTGTAGAACTGGTTGAATCCTCTGGCCAGGTCGTAGAGGAAGCTGGTCAGCAGATGAACTCTTGGTCTCTCAAAGTCGCATATCTCCTCCACCAGGGAGGGGAATGTGGCGAGAGTTTTGATCACCCTTATCTCGCTGTCGTTTATCAGTGACCCAGGTTCAAATCCCTCCACCTCTCCCAGCTTTCTGAGGATGGATGAGCACCTGGCGTGTGCGTATTGGGCGAACGGTGCGCTGTCCCCCTCGAAACTTAACGCCTCTTCCCATCTGAACTCTATCTGCTTTTGGGGCTGTACTTTGATGATGTTATATCTTACGGCGCTGGGCCCTATTGCCCGGGCAATTCTTTCCACAGATTCCTCATCAAGATCTGGCCTTCTCTTCTTTACCTCCTCTCTTGCTCTGGATATCGATTCATCAACTAGATCATCCAAATATACTATGTTTCCCCTCCTCGTCGACATCTTTCCTTCGTGAAGAGATATGAAAGAGTAAAATATCACCAATGGTTTCTTTTTCCCGAGCAGGTCGAGAATCTTTCCTAACTGTTTCGATTCCAGTTTGTGATCTTCACCCAATATGTTTATAGCTATATCGCACCTCTTGAATTTATCCAGGTGGTAAGCTACATCCCTGATTATATACAGGGTCGTGCCGTCCCTCCTGGTTAAATAAACGTTCTCCGCGTCTATCTCAAGATATAGTGATCCATCCTCGCTCTTGCAGAAGGGCCTAAGTTTCTCGACCACCGCCGCTACATCCCCGCTCCTCAGGAATTTCGACTCATGGACGAAGGAGTCATGCTTTATGTTGATCTCTTCGAGACTCTGAATTATGCCTTCCAGCACCTCTTCGTGGATCTTGAATTCTCTAATCGCTTCCGGGTCGCCGTCTTCGTAGTCCTTCAGCAGCTTTCTTATCCCCTCTTCAGAATCCGGCAGCCTGCTCGTCTCTTGATAGTACCTCACGTAGCGATGATCGGCTTTTTTATGAGAGGACTCGCTCCAGTCAATATCGAGATTCAAGTGCCCCCATACGAGTGTAGCGACCTGCATTCCCGAGTCATTTACATAGTATTCGGTCGTAACGTCATAGCCATTAGCCCGGAGAAGCCGGGCGATGGTATCGCCTATTATCGGATTTCTAGCCCTCCCCACATGCAGAGGTCCATTAGGATTTGCGCTGGTATGTTCTAGGATTATCCTCCCTTTTTTCCTTTCGAAGCTGAAGCCATAATCTCTTCTCAAATTGATTATCCCATTCAAAGTCATATCCGTTAGATATTCCGAATCGACCCAGAAATTGAGATAGCCACCAGCTCTTTCCATCTTGGATATGCCTGGAGGCCTTTCATTCTCAGTTAGCAACGTTTCTGCGATGCGTTCAGGGGATATTTTCAGTTTGCTTGCTATTTCAAATAGCGGCAGAGCGAAGTCACCCATTCCCTCAGGGGGCTGCTCCAGCTTCGCTCTCAGCTTGGGCTTTTGCTTCGGGGCTAGAGCAGAAAACCCTCCTTCGATCCACCTCTCTACCCCCTTCCTTATATACAGCCAGGGATTACTCTGTGCAAGCATTTCAGTACCTCAATATGGCCCCGAGACCGCCAAAAGCTTGAAAGAACGTCTTGCCCTCCTCACTTTCCGTCGATATCCATTTGATTTCTGTGCGTGAATTCTCAGCTAGATACATGAGATGTTCCGTTAAGTTCTCTTCACCCTCTTGCTTTTCCATATCTCCAAATTTCTCGGATATGAGAAGAGTCCCCACTCTCCCGAGTTCGAGATTTTTCTCGACCTCTTCATACCCATAGGAGGTCTCTCCCCCCTTAACCACCTTGGTAAAAAATCTCTCCATCAACCTTTTCTCGGAGGCGATCTCCAATTCTTCGATGGAATCGCTCACCTTTGAAACTAGTTCCTTCAATCCATATTCATCGGTGTAGCCAGTATCGAATAGATCTATGACTTTTTCTTTTAGCTCGTGTCTGAGGTAGCCCCCCCTATAGAACTCATCCTTCGTGAAGCCTGGTCCCCCCAAAAAAATTCCCTTCATCCCCTCTCCGCTTGAGAAAATCTCGTTTGCTTTCTCCCCCACCTCTTTGAAGAACTCATGTGCAGCCTGGTCTATTAGTCTCTCAAATCTCCTCTGTGACCACCCTCCCCTGCTGTGTTTGCTGGGAACCCTGGATTGAGAGCTCCACACGGCTTCGATCCTCTTTCCTTTGAGGTATCCTATAGCGACCTCTTTTCTATCGATGACAATCAGGCCATAAACATCGTGGCTTTGCATCATATCTTCCAGTGGCTCGAGGAAGAAGAAAGAGTCGCATCTGTAGGTATAGAGGCCGATCTTCTGTGGAGGTTCGATTATCTCGGTTACCATCCTGGTCTGATCCCCCACATCTTCCACATACCCCACGAAGATAGCCAAACCGTTCTGTGGGACGTTTCGGTATGACTTTAGCCTGGATATTATAGAGGATATCGCTGACGTTACATTCTTCCTCGTGCTCTTCGACTTTATGTTCGATGACTGAGAAAGTTCATTTCTCAAGTAATTCGTCACATCGGAGATCTGTCTTTCTGGCGGTATGTAGAGCGAGATAAGTTCAGTAGCCCTCCCGCTATGGCTCTCCAACTCCTTCAATTTTCTCTTGAACTTGTATGTGAGATGTTGCGGATCTTCTGGAACCATTTCGCGCCGAAGGGATTTTAAACTATATTACGTTTTCTGATGCATGGTTGCTGTGCTCTCTCTTGGAGGTTCTCTGCTATCGGACGTCGATTCGATAATGGAGTGGTCAAATTCTCTAGCAGGATCCAGGAGGGTGGTGGGAAAAATGGTAGTGGTGATTGGGGGGGGAGCGCTCGCTCGCGATCACATATCCAGGGCTAGAGCGCTCGGTGGGGATGAATTCTCATGCGATCGGATAGGGATCTTGGCAACTAAAATTAACTCAGAACTCTTGCTTGCCGCTCTGAGGACCCTGGATGAAGAGACATATCCTATTGTGGCGAGCTCTCCGGAGGAGGCAGTTGTGGCTTTAGGGAGCTATGGTGTAGTGCTGCTCTCTGGAACGCAGCCAGGCCACACCACTGATTGTGTGTCTGCGATGGTGGCGGAGAACTTGCGCTCCGAACTGTTGGTGGTCACCTGTGTTGATGGAGTTTATGACCGTGACCCCAAAATGTACGGAGACGCTAAACTTATGGAGGAGGTCAAAGCCGAGGATCTTATAAGAGGAAATATGTCCGCTGGCTCCCAATCACCATTGGACCCGGTCGCGGCCATGATAATATCTAGATCGAAGATACCCACTAAGATCTTGAATGGCAAAGGTAAGGAAAATCTAAAAAGGGCTCTGGAGGGGAAGAGCTTCAGGGGGACAAGGGTCGTGTGATAAAAAGAGATTTTTCTCTATTTCACCTTTTATGCAGGTAAACCCTTTTTTAAGAGGGCCTTACAAGGCCCTATACCAGGGAGGAAAAGATAGAGTTAAATAGGCCCTAAGGGCTAAACCTGCGATGGTAGAAAAAGTACTTCAACACAAGCACTGCCAGGTATGCGGTAGAGCCATACCGGTCGATGAGATTTTCTGTTCGGTAGAGTGTGATAACAAATACAAGGGATATATGAAGAAACAGCGAAGATCCAACTACTTGATGCTGGGAGCTTTAGCTGCGATGGTCGCGATCATGGTTATATTCATGTTCATCGGGGGCTAATCCTTCTTCGGGGCGAGCATCTTCCCTATGATCTCGTCCCTTTTTGCAAGCCCCTCATCCAGCTCGGCTATCTTCTCCTCGAGCTCGGCTAGCGCGAGCTTGGCGTGCTATCTATCACTACAGAAGCGATAATCTCTGGAGAAGAGTTGTATGGAGGCATTGATCCAAGAGTGGGAGAGAAGGGCTCAACACCGTCTACATAGAACGGCTAAAACCTCATGAATAGGCATAGGATATTGAGGTTAGCAGGAGCCTATGCTTCTCCGAGTTAAGAGGGAAATTAAGAGATCTTTAGATCGTATCCCATCTGATACAATCCGACCTATCACAGCTCATTGAAGGAAGAGAGAAAGAGAACGCCGGCCATGGCTTTGGCGCTACTGGATAAGAGGTTAACCTGGAGGATATCCTCCGGTTTAAGGCAAATGACTTAAAGAGCGGCAACGATGGAGGCCGCTACCT
>DACJ01000111.1 GCA_002494765.1 Euryarchaeota archaeon UBA186 | reverse complement strand
ACCCATTTACTGGGACTTTAGGGGATCTGAATATGCCCCCATACCTAAAAAAAGTGAACGACAAAGTCTTGAGTTGGAGGGGTTGGAAGCGCGGGACGATGTCTTCGATCAGTTCGATTATCTCGCCTCTAAGCCCAGAGGTGAAATACGGGTTAGGCTAGATAGGTCAAGGCCTTCTGAGGTCGCCCTAATGAGGTAAGTCAAAGCAATCACTATCTCAGCTATGTACTGACCTTCTTCCCAGATCGCTTCCAACCCATTATCTATATGTTGATATTAACATATAAACATTTCTACAAATGGAGCTCCAAGGGATCTCATCGATCGTGATCTGCCAATAGAAAAGATTAAAAGACCTCTCTTAGATCACCTAGACTATGATTACGGCCTTTGTACTCGTGAAGGCGGTTCCTGGAAGGGAAGACGAGGTCTTCAGCGAATTGGCGAAAATGGACGAAGCCGCAGAAGTTCATACGCTGTTTGGGGAGTATGACCTGATCGTAAGGGTCAACGTCAAAGACTACGAATCACTGGGCAAGTTGGTCATAGACAGGATACGGACATTTGACGGAGTGAAGGAGACCAAGACGATGATGGGGGCTGAGCGGGTATGAGCTACCTGTATGTATTGGAGAGTATGGTAACGCTCTTCTTAGCCATAGCTCTTCTGGGCGGTGGGGGTTTAACGCTCTACTTCGGATCGAAAAAATCGAGAGGGATCGGTACCATAATACTAACGGCTGGGGTTATCATCCTCTTGCTCAGCATATGGTTAATAAATGGCTTTTTTACAAACTCAGTGCGCCCTGAATTTTGGTATGCCATCGTAGGGCTCTTTTCCGCAATCCTGGGAGGGATAATTGGGCTGGGAGTGTTCCTCTTAGTCCTCCTGAAGACCTGATGAAGAAGCCGGCTAGAAGCCTATCCGGAGTAAGCGTTGTAGCGGTAATGAGCTCGCCGGCTCCTTGCCCACACGGCAGATGCTCTTATTGCCCTGGCGGTCAAGAGACTCCTCAGAGCTATACCGGCAAGGAACCAGCCGGTCTCAGGGGCGCGATGTACGGGTATGATTCGTTTTCGCAGACCAGGAGCAGGCTCGATGCCCTAAAAAGAAATGGGCACCCTCTCGATAAGATAGAGGCCATAGTGATGGGGGGAACCTTCATGGCTAGAGATAAGGGTTACAGGCAAAAGTTCGTTAAAGGGGTATTTGATGGGCTTAACGGCCACATCGCCGGAAATATTGCTGGGGCCATGGCCATAAACGAAGGGGCCGAATCGAGATGTGTCGGCTTGACTATTGAAACAAGACCGGATTACGCTGAACCTGAGGAAATGCTCAAGCTTGGAGCTACAAGAGTGGAATTGGGCTTGCAGACGGTTCATGACGATGTTTTAAAAGGTGTCAAGAGAGGTTGTACGGTAGAAGATTGCGTAAAGGCTACAGAAAAATTGAAGGATTCGGGTTTTAAGATCTGTTATCACATAATGCCGGGACTGCCGGGCTCCGATTTCCAAAGAGATCTTGAGACCTTCAGAACGATTTTTGGAGACGAGAAATTCAAACCCGATATGCTCAAGATCTATCCCGCCCTCGTCATAAAGGGCACGGAGCTCTATGAGGATTGGGTCGATGGAACTTACGTACCGATGCCACTTGATGAAGTTGTAGAGCTCCTAGCTAGAGCAAAGGGTTTTGCCCCGCCATGGATCAGGATTCAACGCTTGGATAGAGATATACCCATTAAGTGTATAGAGGCTGGAGTTAAAAAATCGAATTTGAGACAGTTGGTAAAAGAGCGGATGGGGGAACTTGGGCTGAAGTGCGAATGTATAAGGTGCAGGGAAGCGGGGTTGAGGGGGAGAGATACCGGTAAACCGGAACTCGTGGTCAGAAGATATAGAGCTAGCGGAGGGAGGGAGATCTTTTTTTCATACGAGCTTGAGGATGGCACTTTAATAGGATTTCTGAGGTTAAGACTCAGGGGAAAAGCGATGGTGAGAGAGCTTCATATCTACGGGAAAGAGGTGCCGATAGGCGAAAGGGGGGAAGGGTGGCAGCACAGAGGCTACGGAAAATACCTCCTGAAAGCGGCGGAGGAGGAAGCTGCTGCAAAAGGGTTCGGTTGCCTATACGTGCTGAGCGGGGTGGGAGCCAAAGAGTACTACAGAAAGCTGGGATATGAAAAAGAGGGCTACTACGTGAAAAAAGATGTGAGGGCCGGGTGAAGTGAGCGATGAGCCCAACGGTACCGGTTATACCCATCAGACCATTGAAATCCCTACACTTACTGACTCTCTATGCACCCGGAGAACCAGTACGCAAAAAAGCATTTGAGTCGTGGTTGGTTAATTATATGCAGAATGACCTCAAAGGCCAGGATAGAAGCTGACAGATGCACTGGATGCGGGGACTGCGTGGAGGCCTGCCTCCATGATGCGATCACGATAGCGAATGGAGTGGCTTGCGTCTTGAGGGAGAACTGTATGGGGTGCGCCGACTGCATCGAGGCCTGTCCGAACGGCGCCATAACGGTGGGTCCATTTTGAAGTGATATAGCCAGAAAGATAGAGGGCGTATAAATAGAGATAAAGTTACGTGATAGGAAAAAACCGAACGATTTTGAAACCATTAAATTGGCGGGTTAAGATTCATGTCCATGAAACGAAATTGGATAACGGCCATAGCGATGGTTTTACCCGTCTTATTGGCCTCGGGAGTGGCGATCGGTGCACTACCCGAAAAGCCAATAGAGGTGGCGACCGATTACAGGGTCTATCTTAAAGGAACGCCCATCACCGTGATCATAAGAAACATAGGTAACGAGACGCTATATGGAATGCCCAACTGTGTGGTCTACGATCGGGACGGAGAACTTGTCCAGTCCTTTGTCTTCATAGCAATAGTCTGGGTGCTGAAGCCCGGCGAGACGATGACTGTTGTATGGGACCAGACGGATCTGGGGGGTAACCAGGTATCGGCCGGGGCCTACTGCATCAGAGCGGGATTTGCTGAGTACACGAAAACCGTAAAGGTGGAAATACATGGACTGGATATTGGACCTGACACCGATGGCGACATGGTGGAGATCGCCCTCATCAACACGGGGACTCGATAGAATCAACTGATAGTGCAGCACCCCCAGATAGTATACGTGGAATGGAGCCCCATACTCCATATCCCCCTTTTTGTATTATGGATTATAGTCGAGATCGTATCATCTGGTAGCCCCTTCTATGCATTCCGAGTAGATCTCCAGAGTGCGCTCCGCACACCTCCTGGTGGAGAAGAGTTCAGCTATCTTTCTCGGATTATCCATCTCAGTTTCCCCCTCCTTAAAAGATAGTATTCGCTTCGCCAAGCTCACAGGATCGGGCTTGAAGAGACATTGGCTCGGAAGGAATTCGTCGAAACAGGTGCCCTGCGGGGCTATCACCGGCAAGCCGCAGGCCAACGCTTCCAACATGACCATGCTCATGTTCTCGAAGAGGGAGGGCGTTGCGAACAGATTACAGGTCGAATATAGAGAAGGGAGGGAGGCTTCGTCGACGAAGCCTAAAAAGGTGAATTTATCATCGAGACCCATGTTTTTCACTTTTTTCTTCAGATATTCTTCAGCGGGCCCCTTGCCCGCCATTATGAAATGGCACTCCTCGTTCTCCAAAATTTTCGCGCTATTTATCAGAAGAACCAGATTCTTTTCGGAGGCCAATCTGCCCAGGAATAGTATCTTAAAACCATCGATTTCGCGCAATCTCAATCTATCCTCTTTGATAGGCTTGAATCTGTCCAGATCTACACCATTCGGTATTACGATAGGATCCAGGCCTAAACGGGATAACTCCCTTCTAGTCAGCTCGCTTGGAGTTAGCACCCTGTCACTTCTTTTTAAAATGAAGCGGAAGTATGTGAACGAGAGTCTCCTGAGGACCCCGGGAAATGGAAGATTATAGTATGGTAGAGCTTCAGACACCCTGGTGTGATATGTTGTCACCAGGGGAAGATCAAAATCGTTGTGCGCCCTCATCGCTCGAAGGGCCATAAAAGCCAGGGCATGGGAGTGTATTATGTCCACATCCCTCTCCTTTACCGCTTTATCGATCTCGGAACGGAATATGGGCAGACAATAGTCGGGATAGAGTTTAAATCTTATAGCCCTACAATAGACGACGTTATCCTGGCAACGTTCTTCGAGTTTCGAAATTGTTGGCGCAAAGATCAAGCACTCGTGCCCAAGTTTTGTTAGCTCACGCTCGAGTGTGGAAACGGCTCTGACTACGCCGTCGACCGATGGAAAGTACGAGTCAGTGAACAACGCTACCCGCATATCGGTCGGCTTAAAGAGTTGACGATATTTAACATTTGACTTTAAAACGGGCCAAATGGAAAAACACAAAACCCTTAAATATGCAAGCCAGGATATCAGGCCATGATCCTGGAGGAGCCGATAAAGGAGACAGAAAAATTGAAGAATTACATCGATGGGGAATGGGTAGATTCCCAATCGGATCAAATCCTTGATGTCGTAAACCCCGCTACTTTTAAACTGGTGGGGAAGGTGCCGATCTCCACTCGGCAGGAAGTGGAGAGGGCTGTGGAAGCGGCTGAGGAGGCCTTCGAGGATTGGCGGGATACTCCTCCCGTTACTAGAGCCAGGTATCTCTTCAGGTTGAAGGGGCTTATGGAGGAGAACTTCGAATTTTTGTCAAGAGTCCAAACTATGGAGCATGGAAAGACGATAGACGAGTCGAGGGGAGAGACGAGACGGGGAATTGAGAACGTCGAAGTCGCTTGCAGCATCCCATCATTGATGATGGGCTATAATCTAGAGGACATCGCAGTCGGCATAGACGAGCAGCTGATCAGGCAGCCTCTGGGAGTCTTCTGCACTCTTCCAGCCTTTAATTTTCCTCTTATGATTCCCCTCTGGTTCATGCCCTATGCAGTAGCGACCGGAAACACATTCATCATAAAGCCTTCCCCCAGGGACCCGCTAAGTCAGGACAAACTCTGCAACCTTATCGATAAGGCCGGCTTCCCTCCAGGAGTTGTGAACGTGATCCATGGGGGCGCGGAAGCGGCATCGACCCTTTTGGAGCACCCCGGTATCAAGGGGGTGACCTTTGTGGGTTCTACCAGAGTGGGGAAGGAAGTCTACAAGAGGTGCGGGGAAACTGGAAAGAGGGTTATAGCCCAGTGCAGCGCGAAGAACTTCCTGGTGGTAATGGAGGATGCCGTTTTGGAGAGTACCATACCCTCTCTCATGTCCTCATTCTTTGGAAACACAGGGCAGAGATGCCTCTCGGGAGCAAATGCGATAGTGGTTGGCAAGGATGGGTTCTATGATAAATTCATCTCGACCTTCGTTAAAGCAGCCTCAAAAATAAGGGCAGGGTATGGACTTGATGAGTCGGTGCAAATAGGGCCCCTACAATCCAAAGACTCCAAAGAAAGGGTCTTGGGTTACATAGAGAAGGGCGTGGAGGAAGGGGCAAAGCTAAGGCTTGATGGGAGGAAAATCAAGATAGTTGGAGACTATCCTGAGATATGCTTCCTTAACCCCACCATATTCGATGACGTTTCCCCAGACATGACTATCGGTAGAGAAGAAATATTTGGCCCTGTAGCTAGCATCATGCGGGCTGAGGATTTAGACGGGGCTTTGGACATGATCCATGGCAATCCTTATGGAAACGCCTCGTGCATATTCACCTCGAGTGGAAAGCTGGCGAGAGAGTTCCAGCATAGGGTTCGAGCTGGAAACGTGGGGATAAACATAGGTATAGCCGCCCCAATGGCGTTTTTCCCGTTTGGGGGGATGAATGATTCATTTTTCGGGGTCCTGCACGGCCAGGGGATGGAGGCGGTTCGCTTCTTCACCGAAAGCAAGGTGGTGATCCAAAGATGGTTCTAGTGAAGCTGAACACCGCTTCGGCTATCATCAGCTTCACGAAAAAGTTGGAAGAGGATTCCGCGATCCTCTACGAGGAGCTTGCCAGTCTTGATAAAGAAAGGGGAGAGATGCTACTATCTTTCGCCAAGGAAAACCGTGATAACAAAACAATTGTGGAAAGGGCCTATTATGGAGTCATAAGCGATCAGGTGGAAAGCTCTTTCTTCGGAGAACTGGATAGTGAGGAGTATGGGATAGATGCCGAGAAAATACCACCAGATTTGAGCGGAATCATGGAGATCGAAGAGACGATCCAAAGATTTTATCTCGATGCGGCCAAACGGTTGAGATCCTTTTTGCCCGATGTGTCAAATGCATTTAAAAGAATAGTTAAGAGGAGACGGAAAAGACAAGAGAGGTTATCGGAAGTGATGGGCAATGGCTGATGAGTTCGCTGAGCACACATATGGGGCATGGCGCGCTCAGAAGAGCTGGAAAAGCCCCCTTTTCATAACCAGAGCTGAAGGGGTCAATTTTTACGATTACTCTGGCAAACGCTATCTTGATTTCTCGTCCCAACTGATGTGCACCAATCTGGGCTATGGTAACAAAGCTATTGCTGACGCTATATCCAAACAGTCGAAAATCCTCCCCTATGTACACCCAGGATTTTCCTGCGATGCCAGGATTAAGGCGGTAAGAGCGCTGCTTGAGATCATGCCCCTTGATCGATTTTTCTTCTCGACCTCGGGGACCGAAGCGAATGAGGCAGCGGTCAGGATTTTAAGGCAGTACAAATCGCCGGCATACAAGATAATCTCGCGCTATCGCTCTTATCATGGCGCCACCTCAGCAAGCATCTCGTTGACTGGAGACCCAAGGAGATGGTGCGCTGAGTTGGCAAGAACCACAATTCCGGGAGTGATATTCTCCCCTGACCCTTACTGTTACAGATGTCCTTTTGGTATGGAGTACCCAAGCTGTGGCCTGGAATGCGCTCGCTATCTAGATTACATGATGAAAGAGGAGGGAAACGTCGCGGCCATATTCGTGGAGCCTGTTGTAGGTACAAACGGGATTATTACCCCACCTAAAGAATACTATCCTATGTTAAGGGAGATATGCGACGAGAACGGCGTGTTACTCGTGGCGGATGAGGTGATGAGCGGGTGGCATAGGACGGGCAAATGGTTCGCCATGGATAACTGGAGGGTAAAACCGGACATGCTGACCACGGCCAAGGGCTGTACTGGTGCATATGCTCCGGCAGGAATAACTGCGACCTCTAAAGAGATAAAGGACCACTTTGAGGACTCGTTCTTCTGTCATGGGCACACATTTGCAATGCACCCGCTGGTTCTGGCGGCCATACCCCCTGCCATAGAAGAGTACAAGAAGCTCATCGCCGGGGGTCTGCCCGGCAGGGTCAGCAAATACATAGGGAAGAGGCTTCATGAGCTTTACGATGAGCACCCAAGCATTGGGGAAGTCAGAGGGCTGGGGCACTTTTGGGCGGTTGAAATAGTTAAAAACAGAAAGACAAAAAAACCGTTTAACGTGAAGGCAGACGAATACACAAAGCCCCTAATGACGGGAAAAATAGCGAAAGAGGCGTTGAAGCGGGGTTTGTACATTCACGCCTGGTATGACCACTTCACCGTAGCACCGCCTTTAATCATTACGGAGAAGGAGGCCGATGAGGGCATCAATACCTTTAGCGACGTGCTAAAAATAGCAGATCAAGAGGTGGAGGGGTAGAGACGTTTCAGCAGACTAAGTAATAAGACGGATCTAATTAATTGTCCATCCTAAAGGAATATAAATACTTACCACATAATTTTGATTATGTACGGAATGATGGATGTTCGAACCAAGTATGCGGGCGCAATGATTAATGAGGAGGATTTAGAGATCGCAAAAGCAGTTCATGAATTCGTTGATAAAGAGATAATGCCTCGGCGTTTAGATCTTGATGGGGGCTGGCATCATGATGAGAAGCTCGCACGCGATACCTTCGATAAGCTCCATAAGGGATTGGTAGATCTTGGAGCGCAAAGAGCATTTTTTCCGGAGAAATATGGCGGGCTCGGACTTAGATCTACCGCTGCCCAGATGATGCTTTTGGAGGAGATAGCCCGTGGAGATCTGGGATTATCTCTTCATTTAGGAGTGATCTACTGGGTTCTTGGTCCCGCTTTCATGGCTAGGAGGTCGAATTTATTGGACCAATTTTTACCAAAAATCTGTGATGATAAGCCCCATGCGTGTTGTATGGCTCTTACAGAGCCCGAAGGTGGAGTTAATGTGGAGGATCCGGCTCAACATGGTCGCGCAATAGCAACCAGGGCGGAACTCGATGGGGACGAATACGTGATAAATGGGGAGAAGATATGGCCGAGTTGTTCTGGGATTGCAGATATAACTTATTTGACTTTATGCACTACAGATCCAAAGAAGGGGGATGAGGGAATAGCATTAATTTACGTACCCCCTGATGTAGATGGGCTATCCTTCGGAAAACCGCTAGAGAAGATGGGATTTTGTTGGAGCGATATAAACACTGAGATATTTTTTGATAACGTAAGGGTACCAAAGGAGAATAGAGTAGCAGGCCCTGGAAAGGACGCCCAGATTTTGCATAATTCAATTGCTGGAGGTAGAGTAGGATCCGCTTCATATGCGGTAGGAGGCGCTCAAGCATGCCTTGAGGAGGTAATCGAATATACCAAGGACAGGGAGATCGTTGGTAAACCTGTTAGAGAGCGATCACTTCATGCGGGCATGATAGGGGAAATGGTCATGGCAATCGATGCGGCTAGAGCATATTACCTACAAGCGGCTTATATGATAGATTCAAGAGCTTACGGTAGACCAGGAGAGCCATTAATGCTTTCGAAAACTACTGGTGCGAAGGTATTTTCTTGCGATATAGCTGTATTGGTTACAAATAAGGCGATGGAGCTGATGGGCGCTTACGGGTACTCGCCTGAGTTCAATATAGAGAAATACCTGAGAGATGTTAAGATGATACAGTTATGGGAAGGTGGTGCACAACTCGGACGCCTGGATGTGACAAGAGGTTATTATCCGTTCGAATGGGCTCCTGGTCGTTAATTTGGCAAAAACGGGTTTGAAGACTTCACCCTAGATTTGACCTATAGCCATCTTTATCCCCACGGTTTCAAGAGTTCCGGGCCCGGAAATCACGCAAGTTTTAAGGGGTTCGAAAAGATCATGATTCATGGTAAGTGTGAGATTGATCAAGCAAAGCGGGAGGGCGACGCGGACATGGATCTAAAACTGATAGATGAGGTCAGAAACCTTTGGCAATTCTACAGAAATAGGAGGCCTGAACCCTATAAGAACCCATTAACTCTGATTTTCAGATCTATTATCGAATAGGAGGAGGATAACATCGGATTTGATCTGGTGATCAAGAATGGGAAAATAGTAACTGCAACTGATATTTTTAAAGCTGACATCGGAATCAATAACGGTAAAGTCGAAGCTCTAGGAAAGTTCGACGGTACAGAGAGCATAGATGCCGAGGGAAAGCTAATACTTCCCGGCGGGATAGACGTCCATACACATCTAGACATGCCTTTTATGGGGACTACTTCCTCCGATGATTTTGAAACTGGTACTATCGCAGCTGCGTTCGGAGGCACGACCTCAATTATCGATTTCGTAGTTCAACCCGCGGGCGAGACCCTATCGAATTCGCTCTCGATCTGGGAGGCGAAGGCAAAGAGATCTTGTATCGACTACGGCTTCCATATGGCTATGACTGATATCAACGATTCCACGATCGAGGAGATGGGGGAGATGGTGGAAAGGGGCATAACGAGCTTCAAGCTCTTCATGGCATATAAAGAATACATGTGCGATGATAGCTCAATTCTTAAAGTTCTGGAGAAGGCCAAGGATTTATCCGCATTAGTGATGGTTCATGCAGAAAACGGAGAGATGATAGATCTCACGACAAAAAAACTCCTGTCCCAGGGGAAGACGGGGGCTAGATACCACCAATATGCACATCCCGCTATCGCGGAGGAGGAGGCTGTCGGAAGGGCTATAGCGCTAGCCGAGTTGATATCAACCCCTATTTACATCGTACACCTGAGCTGCGCGGGAGCTTTGGAGATGGTAAGGCGGGCTAGGGCGAGAGGAGTGAAGGTTTTTGCAGAGACGTGCCCCCAGTATTTACTCCTCGACGTTAAGAAATACGAGGATCCTTTTGAACCTTCAAAGTATGTGATGTCCCCGCCTCTAAGAGAGAGATGGAACCTGGATGTCTTATGGCGCGGGCTTTCCTCCGGCGACTTACAGGTAGTTTCAACTGACCATGCCCCATTTTTCATGAGGCAAAAGGAGATGGGTAAAAAAAATTTCTCTAAGATCCCGAATGGGGTCCCTGGGATAGAAACCAGGATTCCTCTGATGTACTCCGAGGGGGTAAGACGAGGGAGAATCTCCCTAAACCAGCTTGTAGAGATCTGCTCTACTGCCCCGGCAAAACTGATGGGTATGCCTCAAAAGGGCATGATAGCTCCTGGGTCGGATGCCGATCTGGTGATATTCGATCCCGATAAAGAGGTGACCTTATCCCATGAGAATCTACATCAGAGGACGGATTACACCCCTTACGAGGGGATGAGCGTTGTGGGCTATCCCGTGAAGGTAATAGCAAATGGAGAGCTTCTGGTGGATAATGGAGAGTTCGTAGGTGAGAAAAAACGAGGAAAATTCATAAGAAGAGAGCCTTGCAATATCGCCGGAGGAAGATAAAATGTCTCCGCAATGGGCCGTAATGGAATCGGGGAGATGCCTCTCCTGCTACGATCCCCCCTGTGTTGAGGCATGCCCTGTCCATGTGGATGTGCATGGGTTTATCAGAAGGGTCAAAACTGGCGATCTAAGGGGCGCTTCTCAGGTTCTCAGAGAGAATCTCCTTTTTCCGAATACGTGCGCGCTGGTTTGCTCCCATCTCGGGCTCTGCGAGGGGGCATATTGCATAAAAAAATTACCGAGCCCGTCAATATCGGCGCTCTTCAACACTTTGTGGCTGAGCTCGGAGAAGTCATCAGGTCTGAAGAAGTAATAGGAGAAACGGGAAAGAGAGTTGCGATCATCGGATCGGGCCCAGCTGGCCTAGCAGCAGCAAAACAATTGGGGGAGTTGGGGCATGACGTCACCATTTTCGAGGAGGGGTCGAAGCCGGGAGGGCTTTTGACAAGCGGGTTACCCGCATACAGACTTCCGAGAGACGTACCTACCGAAGAGATCGAAGAAATCAAGAAAGGATTGGATCTTAAAGCGGGAGAGCGCATAAACAAAGTGGACGAACTTCTCGAAAAATTCGATGCTGTATTGATCGCAATTGGAGCACGCGAATTCCTTTCATTGAACATACCAGGAGAAGAGATAAGAGGGGTTGTGAAGGGCCTGGACTTCATAAGGGAATTCAACAAGGACGCTGCAGAATCGCTCTCCGGTAAAAAGATCGCTGTTATAGGAGGAGGGGATGTGGCGATAGATGCAGCTCGATGCGCCGTCCGTTTGAACGCTGAGCGAGTTTGTGTTATCTACCGAAGGTCCTTTGACGAGATGCCCGCCTACTCGCCCGAGGTGGAAAATGCAAAAAAAAAGAGAACATCTAGTTTTTGATCCAAACCATGCCAATAAAAATCTTAGGCGATGAATGGGTGAAAAGCATAGAGTGCATCAAGACGGAATTGGGAGAACCGGATGAATCCGGCAGAAGGAAACCCATCCCTCTCCCCGAGTCAAAATTCGCCATCGATGCCGATGTGGTCATCGAGGCAATAGGTCAAAGGGTCGAAAACTCTTTCATCGAGAGCAATCCATTGGTGATCGGTTAAGCCCTCCAGGGATCCATAAGCCTCTCTCGATTGACGTTTGGGTCAAGCGCCTGACTTGTGTAGATCTCAAATAGGTCCATAAGGCTGGCGTCGATATTCGCATAATCCAA
>DACJ01000063.1 GCA_002494765.1 Euryarchaeota archaeon UBA186 | reverse complement strand
TTTTCCTATCGGAGGTACTGTAAGGCTTTCTCGTGTAGTACCCCGTTATTATTTCGTCTCCTTCGCCCCTTCTCAATAATCTCTATTGAAGGTCTCGGCTAGATATTTATTTCAGGGTTTAGAAGAATGGTTTTTCAAGTCATTCCAATGTCGAGCAATCGACAGACGTAAGTACTTTGTACTGCTAGGTATGTCAGTATTTAAAGGAGGTTTAAAATGGCAAAAGAAGAGAAAATAGGGTGGGCCGATCCCACGATGGGCCAACTATTGTCAGTGGCTATCTCTGTGATACTGGTCTGGACGGTCATGATAGATCTGGTTGGAAAGGAATTCCTTCCAATTGTCGGCCTATGGTTCTTGTGCACAGCGTTCTTCTCCCTAATGTCTGGACTTATCAACATGAGGAGGGGGGAGGAGTTCAACGGCGTTTTGCAGGCATTCTTCGGGGTATTCTTCTTTGGAGGTTTTGCCCTCATGTTCCTCTATGGGCCTGATAAGGGTATAAATTTCATACCCATCTTAGGCTACATACACATCCTGCTCGGGATCATCTTATCAGCCTTCACAGTGGGCGTCTGGAAGTCCTCGAAGGTCGTTGGCATCTCACTCATATTCTTCGATGCAGGGCTTCTGGTCCAGGGAGCTTTGAATCTTGCAGAAAGGTATGCTGACGCGGATCTGTATGGCGGATGGCTGATCGGAATAGCGGGCTTCATAATGTTGTTTGCTGGGCTGGCACTGGTCGTCAGTACCGCACTGGGGAAGAAGATCGCTTTTTGATCTTTTTCTCTCCACCGATCATAGTCTCTTCAGATCCTTCAACAGGTCTACGGTAAGTCTTTATTGCAAGGTCATGACAAGGAACCTTTGCCCTGTAGATATAGATTTCAGGGCTCTCTATGAATACTTTTTGTTTGTGAGTTTGACCACGATAGTATCGATAGGCAAGCGAAAAAATTTTCGGATACTACATCTTCGGCTGCAGACCAGAACACCAAAGGGGCGCCCTTCCAGCTCCGATCCTTACGATACTAGCAAAGTTTTTGGATGTACATATACCTAAAAGGATCATATTATAGGAAATAATAAAAGGGGTACACGGTCAGGTTCTCTCGGTGAGGCCCCTTAGATTTCTTAAGAGAACGTCCATTGAAAGATCAGTAACGGCCAGGGATATTTTTTCACTCTCCGCCAATCTTATAGCTAGATCGTCGATCCTCTCAGGTTTGTGGTAGACTATAAGGGCCGGTCTCATAGGATAGACCCTTATCGCGACCATCGGAGATCTGCCGCATTTTATACCGCTGAACACCAGGGCTCTTTCGCTGCTCCAGCCGTAGATCTTCATGTAATCGAAGCCATGCAGCTCTATTATCGCCTTTATCGAATCGATGACGGTGTAGCCATGGACCAGTTTTCCTATCTCGTCTTCGCAGGCGACCACTCTTCCATTTATGGCCTCTAGGAGCTCATCTCCCCTTAACGGGACGGGGTATTCCGCTATGTCAAGAATGGCTGGTGAGCTTGTCGAGAGGGAAGCGTATTGATTCGCAACGGGTGAGCCTCTTTCCCTATCTATACCCATAAGAGCTACCATTATTCTCCTTATCGTTCCCACCCCAGGGGATTGTCTCCTGCCATTCTCATAATCACTTATGACGGATGGGGAAACCCCAAGCTTCTTCGCGAGAAGACTCTGGGGGATGTGAAAAATCTCCCTCCACTTCTTTACCGTCTTGCCGGGGGTAGGAGAGAGTGTTATCTCTCCAGCTATCTTCTCCATGAGCTCCATGAAAGGCTATCGTCGTTGCCATATATAACGTTTGTCTACGAAGTTTGGTGTTGGGGGCTCCATGCTCGTAGCTCATGGGGCATTTAAAGAGCACCCCATTAGGCGTGGAAGATGATCATTATTATTGGGCATATGCCTATTGCCAGTATGATTCGAACCCAACCGATCCCCCTCCGATACACAATTGGGCGATGTCGGGATCTTCTAGGATACGAAATTTCAACTCTCAATCCGGAAGGAAGGTTAGTAAAGACCCCAAATGAAGAGAAGTTTTAAACTCCTACATCTATTCTCCGAAGATGAGCGAGGAGATAACGAAAGAGATCGAAGATCTCCCCGGAGTAGGCCCAGCTACCGCAGAGAAGTTAAGATCCGCATCCATAACGGATCTAATGGAGATAGCTGTATCTTCGCCATCCGAACTGGCGGAGTTGGCGGACATCTCCGAAAGTTTGGCTGCCAAGGCGATACGAGGGGCTAGAGAAGCCGCGGATGTCGGAGGGTTTGAAACCGGCGACGTGATCTTTCAGAGAAGGAAGAGTTTGAAAAAGCTCACCACCAACTCTTCAAAGCTGGATGAACTCCTGGGAGGGGGGCTGGAGACCGGTTCTATAACTGAGCTCTATGGAGCCTTTGCAAGTGGCAAGACACAGCTGATGCACCAGCTGTGCGTGAACGTACAGTTGAAGGAGGATGAGGGCGGGTTAGGGAGGGAAACAGTATATATAGATACCGAGAACACGTTCAGACCCGAGAGGGTATCGCAGATGGCCCTCGCTCTAGGAATGGACCCGAGCGAGGTTTTGAAGCGGATACACGTCGCAAGGGCCTTCAACTCGAACCATCAGATGCTGCTCATGGATAGCGTTAGCGATCTATCCAAAGAGTGTTCTATAGGTATTCTGATAGTGGATTCCTTGACCGCCCACTTCAGGGCCGAGTACGCGGGGAGAGGCGCATTAGCGAATAGACAGCAGAAGTTGAATAAGTACATGCACTCGCTTCTCAGATTCGGAGACCTGAACAGTTGTGTCATAGCCGTGACCAATCAGGTACAGGCGCAGCCCGATGCCTTCTTCGGCGATCCTACAAGGCCGATAGGCGGCCACATCGTGGGGCATACCGCCACTTATAGAGTATATCTCAGGAGGAGCAAGGGCGAGCATCGAATCGCTAGGCTGGTGGATTCCCCTTGTCTACCCGAAGGGGAGGCAATTTTCAGGATTACCCAGGAAGGGGTAGGGGATTGAGCCAAACCGGATCACGTAAGATTGGAGATAAGGAATCTGTACGCTTTTTCAAGGATTAGCTTGCTGTTTTCGTAAGTAACCCTCCCCAGAGCGATTTCATAATCCAGCCAGTCGTAGTCCTGGTGCTCAAAGGAGAGGTTCACTCTCTTCGTAAAGCTTTTCCCGAGGTAGTAGATGACCTTTTTATGCACGAGCTCTCCGGATCTTCTGTAAAAATATTCTATCTCTTCCCTGAATGGGTGCATCATTTCCATCTTAGATCTTGGGATTGAGGTCTCCTCCTCGGCCTCTCTTAAAACCGTTTCGATCTCGGTCTCCCCACTTTCGATATTCCCCTTCACAAAATCCCAATGTCCCGCGCCATATTTGAGCAAGAGAAACTGCATGTCCTTCGAGAATATCACAGCACCGGCTGATCTCTCTTCTAACATTAATGGGAAGAAGGGCGAAGAGGGATAATTTCTTTTCTATTCTAAGGAGGTTGAGCTACTCGCCCGATATTAGCTGAACCTCTCTGATCAATTCCCAACTTAGAAGTTTTTCGAGCAAGTCTCTTGAGACGACCTTTTGCTGGGTGGCGACTATCATGAAACATTTTAGAGATTCTCCTCCTCCCAAGGTTTCGACCGTTGCGTCAACTATCCTTAAACCGATCTCGGACATCATGCTGAAAAGCTTAGCTAGGGCTCCCAGCTCGTTTTTGAGCACTAGTCGAATCGAGAAGGTCTTCATGGTTATGGGCGTGGCTATTATCTCTATACCCTTCTCGTCCATCTTTACCTTGAGGGATAACTTATTGGCGCCCCTCTTTAGAAGCTCCTTTCGCATCTCGACCGGGAGCATTATTCTCCCTTTTGCATCTATAGCGACCTCGGTTAGCAACTCCAAATTACCACCCTAGCGGGTGTTCGTTCAACAAATTATGGGTAAAAATAGTTTTCGCTAGATCAAGCTCTCTATTTCCTCTGCGGAGGACTTGAGCAATAGTTTTATCAAATGTATATTTGAACCCCTCTCGAGAATGGCCATTATTGAGACGGAGCCGTACCCATAAGCCAGAACTGTGCAATCTTTAAACTCCACGGTCGTCAACTCGAAATCTTTAAGGTCAAGTCGCTTCCCAACCCACTTGGAGCCAGAGATGAGCTTTGCCCCTAAAGCGCAGAGCGATGGTGCATCAACTTCGCTACCCGCGCTCGAGATCAAGAGCCCTTCCCTGCTGCTAACTACCAGCGATTTAATTCCGTCCAGGGAAGAGACCAGCCTCTTCAGCATTTCCTCTATCTCCATTTGGTAAGTAGAGAAGTACTAGTAAATAAAGATTTCTATTGAGAGAGGTAATGTTCTGGTCTTGGCGGCTCGGGCTTTAGGCCTTTTCTCTCCCTTATACCCCTTATTACCTCAGGCTCCAAGTCCTTCGGGAGGAGTTCGAACCCGACCAATTCCGTTGACCAGAGCGCTCTGCCCTCAGTGTCGCTCCTTATAGCGCTAGAAAAGCCAAACATCTCAGCCACTGGCACCTTCGCCACGACGGTCATCATGTCGCCCTCCTGCTTCATATCCTCGATGATCCCTCGCCTCTGCTGCACCTCTCTACTCACAGAGCCGAGGTAGTCCAGCGGGGCGTTGATAGTCAATCTCTGCTTGGGCTCGAGAAGTCCCGGCTCTGCCGTCATGATCGACCCGTAGATCGAGTTCTTTACCGCGGGTATTACCTGAGCAGGCCCTCTATGGATCGAGTCTTCGTGGAGCTTGGCATCCACCAGCGAGACCTTGATGTTCCTACAATCCTCATCTGCGAGCGGCCCCTTGCTCATAACCTCGTGGAAGCTCTCTATTATGAGTTCCATGGTTTCGTTGAGGTACTGTATCCCTTTGGTCATATCCAAAAGCAGGTTGTGCCCGTGGATAGCGACCACGTTTTTGGATGCGAATTTGCTCATGCCAAGATCTTGCAACTTTCTAGCGAGTGTTTTCTTATCTTTAAGGTCCCTCTCCACTATCCGGCCTTCCGCTATTTCTCTGGCCACATTCTCATCTAGTGGATCTACCCTGAGATAAAAACGGTTGTGTCTGTTTGGGGACTTCCCTTCAACGGGTTCTCCGACCGAGTTCGCCGTTTCTCTGTAGACCACTATCGGTTCTGATGTGGTTATCTCCACCTTTTTGTCGTGAATGATCCTGTAAACGGTAATCTCTAGATGGAGCTCCCCCATCCCAGATATGAGGTGCTCCCCCGTCTCCTGGTTTATCTCTACCTGAATAGAGGGATCCTCCTTGGAGATGTCCCTCAAAACCTCGACCAGCCTTGGCAGATCCTTCATGTGTTTCGCCTCTACAGCAACCGTTATTACGGGTTCGGAGATATGTGCCAATCTTTCAAACGGAACCATGTTCCGATCCGAGACCGCAGATCCTGCGAGGGCCCTATCCAGCCCGATCACCGCAGATATGTTGCCGGCGGGGATCTTATCGATATTGTAACGCTCGGGGCCCATGTATATGCCAGCCCTTTGGACCCTCTCTTTATAAGGGGTGCCGGCTATGAAAACCTCCTGCCCTCTGAAGAGCTTTCCTCCATAAACTCTACCCACCGCGACCTCACCAGCGTGGGGATCTATTATTATCTTGGTTATCATGAGGGAGAGAGGCCCATTCTCATCGCAGTTTAGCATCGCTCTCCCGATCTCTCCGTCCAGATCGCCCTTCCAGATGGTGGGTATCCTGTATTTTTGGGCGACGATTGGGTTTGGCAGGTGTCGAACCACCATGTCCAGGATCGCCTCATGGACTGGAGATTTCTTCGCCAGCTCCTTGTGCTCGTACTTCGAGCAATGCTCATATATCTCTTTAAACGTGATCCCTTTCTTCTTCATCGCCTGGATCGATATGGCCCAATGATAGTAGGCGCTTCCGAAGACCACAGACCCATCGTCGACTCTTATCTGCCACTTATCTCTGAACTCCTCGGAAGAGAACTTCTTTATTAGATCATTACACCCCTTTATTATCTTGGAAAAGCGCTGCTGCATCTGGTCCATATCGACCTTCAACTCGTTGATCAGCCTATCGACCTTATTTATGAAGAGCACAGGTTTTACCTTCTCCTTCAACGCTTGCCTGAAGACCGTCTCGGTCTGGGGCATCACTCCTTCGACCGCGTCCACGACTACTACAGCTCCGTCAACAGCGCGCATTGCCCTCGTGACATCACCACCGAAGTCCACGTGCCCAGGGGTGTCGATTATGTTTATGAGATAATTTTTTCCATTGAACTCGTGGAGTATGGAGACGTTTGCGGCGTTTATCGTTATCCCTCTTGACTGCTCCTGTTCATCGTAGTCCATGAATAGCTGTTTGCCCGCTAACTCCTCGGAGATCATGCCTGCCCCCGCCAATAGCGTGTCGGTAAGGGTCGTTTTGCCATGGTCTATGTGTGCCACTATGCCGATGTTCCTGATCATCTCCTTTTCGTCCATTAATGAACTTACTCTCCTGGCTATCTCCTCCCTCTTTGCCATCCCATCACCTGGCTGATCGAGCTATCCTCTCGAGCTCTTCCTTCTTTGATATCGCCCAGCTCGACATGTCATCCTTAGATGCGTTTATTATCTCATCGGCTAAGCATTCCCATATAGGTTTTTTGTTTTTGAATGTGGTTCTACAGGCTCCTTTGGAGATCAGTCTCAGAGCTATGTCCAGTCTTCTTTGCGGGGCTATGTCGACGGATCTGGGAACGGACATTCCACCATACTTTAGGGTGGTTATCTCTTCTCTTGGAGCCGCCATTTCCAGAGCTTCTACTAAAACCTGGGCCGGATTTCTTTTTGTCTTCTTTTGCACCTCCTCCAGAGCTTTGATGACAACTGCTTTGGCCTTGGTTTTTTTCCCGGTGAACTTCGCGCTGCGCATCATGTCATTGGTAAGCCTCTCTATTAGATTCACCTTTGACTTGCCGAAGATCTTAGAGCTGTGCCTCCCAAGGCTTTCCACCTTCGTTTCGAGATTTATATACCTGGCCAGTCCCTGGTCTTTTATAATCACTTCGTTTACATCGATATCCATGCTCACCTCACCGGTTTTTCTATCTTACCTTTGACCATCTCTTGCAGAGAAACGTTATTCACCTTTACAACCCTATACCTCACCCCGGGCAAATCGCCATAGCTCCTCCCCATTCTTCCACCTATCCCCTCTATCAAAACCTCATCGTGCTCGTCTATGAAGTTTATAGCTCCATTTCCCGGGGCGAAGGCAGTGACCTGCCTTCCGTTCTTGGAGAGTTGCACCCTTATGCATTTTCTAATCGCTGAGTTGGGCTGTTTGGCCTCTATGCCCACCTTTTCAACTACTATACCCCTGGCTAAGGGCGACCCCATCAGGGGGTCGGTCTTCTCTTTTAGCTTTAGCGTTCTACGCTTGTAGTGTCTTTCGCTCCATCTGAGCTTCTTCCTTGAGCTCTTTTTTCTCCTAGCTGAGTACAAACCCTTGGCCAAGCTATCACCTTTTTTGGTTGAGAAGTTGATCTATGGTTTAAACTTTACGATGTAAAACCTGAGCTCTTCATCAAGATCTCGGGACACACCGATCCTTTTCGAGGTTATCATGTCGAAATCAAGGGGGTGGGCTGGGAGCTTTATGCTTATTGGGCTGCTTTCATCGTATTGGTGAGGTTAGAAGCGAATCATATGATAAGTATGGGGACTAGGGGGGCAGGGTATTTACCCTCGAAACAGGGGGTTTTGTGAGATAAAGAAGCACCTGCGTAACGAGCCCTCATTGAACTCCTGAAGGCCCGAGATCAGTGCATAAAGCTTTTTAATCGGCAGACTATAAGAAACCAATGGAAGAAAAAGGAATGGCTCTAGCCCTTACCGTCCTCCTCGCAGCCCTTCCACTATCGGGGTGCCTTTATGCTGGTAAGACTTATACTGGTTCAGTTTACGTACTCGTAGAACCTGAGGAGGGGGAGTACCAGGACGGGGGCTTCAATTGGCGATCATATTATGTTTACGTGGCGATCGCGGATAATCTAAGCGATATTGATTGGAGGGAGTATAGATCGCCCAATGGGGGATGGAGGGAATTAAATGCAGATAAAGCTAGGAGGATCTCCTGTTTAGTGAAGGGAGAAGTAGCTGTTTATTGGCCAGATGGCCCCCTCGAAGGATTTCTCGGCGGAAATTGGCTTCCCTCTATTGGGGCTCATGAGCTTATCTGGGAGATACCTGATAATTATACTCAAGGAAACGAATTGATGGGATATGTACGATTAAAAGTGGGATTTAAAATAGAAGAGAATGGGGGGAGCCCTCCTGTAAAGTTTAACTTCACCTGCAGTGGCTCGGAGCCAGTTTCCTTTGTCTTCCAAGGAGGTGAAACATGAAGGACAAAAGAAACACAGAGAGAAAAATTGGGGTATTGTCTTGTGCTATTGTTGCAGCGACCTTTGTCCTTTCCAGCATACCCCCTACTTTTGGGGCCACTCTCGGAGATATTAATGCTACTCCTGCCGTTGAGGAGAAGAGCGCTCACACCTACATAGAGCATGAGCACTCTTACTATACCGGACTGGGCTATATCTACACCTTTTCAGGCCTTGGCCTAACGCTTGGTGTTATAAATTATGGTTTTCAGCGCACAGAGGTCGTAGAAGAGGATGGTGTTGAGAAAACTTATTGTGTATACCTCCTTAAGGCGGCAATAACTGGGGTTGGAGTACGTCCCGATCACGAGCTTGATGAGTTTGACGATAACGATGTAGAGTTTGACGATAACGATGTAGAGTTTGATAACGATGTAGAATTGGTACTTAATACGTGGGGGACCGTCAATGAATTATCCTTAAAATATAGCTGGACCCCCAGTTCTATGGTCTATAGCCCTGATGGGGCATTGCCTGGGTTCATGGCCGCCTATAACATGTCAAATGTTCAAAATGATGCTGGGGACCACAAAGATGAGGTTCTCGACGTTGTTTCTCTCGCGTGTGGGGCGCTTTCTCTTGTCCCTGGTATTGGCTCCTTGTCAACAATTTTCGGGGCTGCCTCAGTAAGTCTAGCTGGAGCTAGCTTAGCAGGTAAAATGGCAAGCTGTCCAGCTGAAGGTGATCTAATCGATAATTATGCTCACCGGATAAAATGGGATGGGATTGGCGCATATGAAGCTGGAGCTTATGTTCGCCTGTTATACTACGCGGAGGCTGATTCCTATTCTTCTGACCTCGTGTTCACAGCAGGTGGCTTAGCTGGAATACCCGAGTCATCATCGAATACGGGAGGCTCATGCAGCGTCACTATAACAGTGCATCCCAGGAGGGACGCAGGTCTCCCCGAGTACAATAGGGCAACCTTTTACCCGTCCATCGATACCTTTGTAGCCTCCAGTAGTCCAGTTGCCCACGAATCGGAAGGTTATCTCAAAGTCAGAAACAAAGATGGTTTTTTGGGAGTGAGCAATTTTGAGGAGAGGATATTGATTAAATTTTACGAGATTTCCGACATACCTGACGAAGCAACTATAATTTCCGCGGAATTAAAGCTCTATTATTACGAATATGGTGGTATCAATCCCAAGGGCAGGGAATTAAATTGCTACCGGAATACTGAAAATTGGTACAGCGGCACCGCCTGGAATACAAAACCCTCTTACGATTACAGTGAGTACTCTGAAGCTGAAGTACCCGACTCGACAAATAGTTGGATGACCTGGGATGTCACAGATGTTGTTCAGCGTTTCGTTAATGGCATCTCAAATTTTGGTTGGACAATACGCGATACTCACACTTGGGGAAAGCTCTATATTCCAAGGACTTGCTTCAGATCCTCAAATTATGATGGGCACGACTTTGATCCTAAGCTCGAGCCTGACTTCCCGATTATAGGCACA
>DACJ01000078.1:16425-18252 GCA_002494765.1 Euryarchaeota archaeon UBA186 | reverse complement strand
GAAGAAGCTACCTCGCGATCATAGCCCTCAACCAATCGCCCGCGTTTTCAGTGTGGTTTGCTATCTCCGCGATCAACTCTACAACCTTGAGCAAGTGGAATATGGTCAACGGGTCGGCGTCCAGCTTAAAGATGTCGCTCGTCAGCCGCCGCTCTATCGCGTCCGCCTCCCACTCCTTTCTGTGAGTCTCATAGATGGCCTCCTTCGCCTTTTTTCGTCTCTCCTCCCGGGCGGTTCTCCCCACCACACCCTTTACCTCCTGGACCGCGCGTTGATAGGCATCCACGCACTCTACGACCCTTTCCAGATGATCAAAAAAATCTTTTTTGATCTCATCGGGGATCTTCTGCCTTTTAAATCTCAACCAAACGCTGACATCTTCAGCGTAATCAAGAATGGCATCCTCCTCCCTCAAACAGGTTAGAAAATGTGATTTATCAACCACTAAACGCACGTTTCTCGGCAGATGCGCCCTAATGTTCGCCTTGATGTCATCCGCCTCATGCTCAACATCAGCTATCTTATCAGCTATTTTCTCAAATCTATCATAATCCTCCCTCCAATAAGCCTCCACCGCCTCTCTAAGCAGGATGATGCATTCCTCCACCTTCTCAGCATGGTTGAGCAACCCATCAAATGGGGATTTCCTTATGACGCCTGTAATGGGAATTCTGATATACTTCTCTTCATCGGGGGACATATGAGCTCATAGAGTCGACGATATAAAAGTTATCCCCTAGCCTATACACCTAATCTCACCAATCCAATAAAGACCGACATGGACACCACCGCTGCGGCCGGGATGGTCGCGAGCCACGAGTACACTATGGACTTGACCATGCCGAAGTTCACCGCATCGAACCCCCTTGCTAGGCCCACGCCGATCACGGATCCAACTATAGTATGGGTCGTGGAGACGGGCATCCCAAACGATGAGCACACCAGTATCGTCGTGGCGCACGCGATGTCCGCCGAGAATCCTCTACTGGGCTTTAACTCGGTGATCTTCTCCCCCAGGGTCATTATTACCCTGTACCCCCAGGTGCCCAATCCCACGACGATGCCTAAACCCCCAAAGACGAGTATCCAGACGGGTACCTCTTCCCCGATCGCCCCAATAATGGGTAAAATCGGCGCGATGGCGTTTGCCACGTCGTTTGTTCCAAAGGAGAAGGCCTGGTAGCACGATGACGCTATTACCAGATATCTAAACAATCCGCTTTCAAGTCTCTCCTCTGCCCCGGCCCCCTTTGATCTGATGAATCGCGCCACCAGCTTATATATAAGAAAAGCGAGTGCCATGCCCGCGATGGGGGACAACACCCAACTAATTACAATCTTTCCCAGCACTCCCCAGGAGATCTGGTCCAGCCTCAGTACGCCCATGACCGTGCATCCCAACCCGAAACCGAGCATCGCGCCAACCACAGAGTGGGAGGTCGATACTGGGAGACGGAAGAACGTGGCCAGGGTTATCCATAGACCGGCTGAAAAGAGAACTGCTAGACATCCCAAGATGACCAGATGAGCGTCTATAATCGATATGGGCACTATGCCCTTCGCAACCGTGGAGGTCACTCTCGATCCAAAGAAAGTAGCTCCCAAAAAATTGAGAATGCCGGCGATTATGATCACTTGCCTCAACGTTAAGGCCTTTGACCCGACCACATCCCCCATCGAATTGGCTAGATCGTTTGCCCCTATGTTCCAGGCCATATAAAAAGCGAGCACCAACCCTACCAAAACGAGCGCGGATACCGAGAGCTCACCTCCTGCCTCATCTCAGAGGTGTAAGGCAGAAGGGTTACTTATCGGTTTAGAATATAG
>DACJ01000078.1:0-16361 GCA_002494765.1 Euryarchaeota archaeon UBA186 | reverse complement strand
GGTATATACTCCACAACGGACTCTCCCCTGTGACCACATAGATCGTTCTTTCGGATATATTGCACGCGTGATCCGCCACTCTCTCTAGATACCTGCCTATCAGGATGTACCTCGCGCCAATGGAGACTTTTCTTAGATCCTCAGCCATGTATGTTAGCACCTCTCGGAATATTTCTTCGTATAGGGCGTCAACCTCTTCTTCGATCTCGAATACCTCTTTAGCTGAATCGACGTCTCTCTCGATGAAAGAATTTACCGCTATAGAGACCATCTGGGAAACGAGCTCAGTGAGCCTTTCCAACCCAACTAGCCTCTTAAAGTGATCCTCTTTCTCTTCGATCATGGTTTCCACCTGTCTCGCTATGTCCAACCCGTATCTTCCTATCCTGTCTAGATCAGTGGTTAGCTTGAGAGCGGAGGTGATAAGGCGTAGATCCCCCGCGACCGGTGCCTGTAAAGCTATGAGTTTGACGCAATCCTTATCGATCTCCTTGCTGAGCTCGTAAAGTTTGGCGTCGTTATTCTTTATCTTGGCAATGGGTTTTCCGTCAAGATTCTTTAATGCTTCGAAAGCCTTTTTTATGGAATCCACGGCGATCTCGCCCATCCTGAACAGCTCCCCGTCAACTCGATTTAGCTCTCCGTTAAATCTCTCCCTAACGGACATTTTACCTCCTAACCAAATCTCCCCGTGATATATCGCTCAGTCAACTCCTTCTCCGGATTTTCAAATATTACAGAGGTTTTCTGGTATTCTATCAGCTCGCCCATGTATAAGAAGGCTGTATAGTCGCTTACCCTCGCGGCCTGCTGCATGTTGTGAGTGACTACCACTATCGTGTAATCTTTTTTCAACTCCTGCATGAGCTCCTCTATCTTTAAGGTCGAGGCCGGGTCTAAAGCCGAGCAGGGCTCATCCATCAACAGAACTTCAGGTTCCACTGCCAACGCTCTTGCGATGCATAGCCTTTGCTGCTGACCGCCTGAGAGAGCTGCTCCAGATTTGTTGATGTCGTCTTTTACCTCATCCCAAAGACCTGCCATATTCAACACCTCCTCACCAATCCCCATAAGCTCATCTTTACCGATCTTTTTTCCGTCGCTTTTCCCCCTACCTCTAAGCTTGATGCCCGAAATAGCGTTATCCACGACGCTCATCGTCGGAAACGGGTTTGGAGTCTGAAAGACCATGCCGATCCTGGATCTCATTTCCACCGAGTCCTCCTTGTAGATATCTATACCGTCTAGGAACACCCCCCCCTCCATCCTTGCTCCGGGGGTTAGTTCGTGCATACGGTTCATGCACCTTATAAGTGTTGACTTACCACAACCGCTCGGACCGATTATCGCGGTTATCTTATTAGTCGCTACCTTAAAGTCAAACCCATTCAGCACCTGCTTCTGCCTGAACCATGCCTTTAGGTTTTTCACATGCATCTTCGCTTCGATGTCGTCCCCAGCACTCACTTCAGTAACCATAACTCCCTCCGGCGAATGCAGTTCGGCATTCACGTTTTCCTCTTGCGTGTAAACCTTAATACTCATACTTCCTCCTGGTGAGTATTCTCACCCCTATATTTATAGCTAAAATGATGATGATCAGGATCAACGCTGCGCTCCATCCAAGGGCAATTCTCTCCTTATCAGGGTATCTCAAAAATTCATAGACAACGTATGCAAGGGAGTTGACGCGACAATCCATTCCCATGAACTCCCACTGAGAATAGCCAGCCGTCATGATGAGTGGAGCTGTCTCGCCCATCACTCTAGCCGAAGATAGCAAGACGCCAGTAGCTATCGACCCTTTAGCCGTGTTGAGGGCTATCGCAGTGGTCCTCCATTTGGGCGCGCCTAAAGCCGTCGAGGCCTCTCTCAAAGAATTGGGTACGCTCTTCAACGCCTCTTCTGTGGATCTGATGACCACTGGGAGCATAAGAATGGATAAAGCCACTGAGCCCGCTAGACCGAAGGCCCTGGTCGTGGCCACTACGACCACATAACTGACTATGCCAGCGATTATAGAGGGAACTCCGGACATCACATCTGCTAAGAAACTCATAGCGCGTGCAAAAATGCCCCTGTATTCCGCTATATACACCCCCGACATGATCCCCACGGGAAGCGCGATAAGCCATGTAACGGCCAAAATAATAAACGTGCCAATTATCGCATTTCTGAAACCCAACGGGGGCAACTCGCCCAGAGCCTGCCAGTTTAACGCCACCAAGCCTTTAGAAATGACGGTTCCAATCACGTAAAAAAGAGGTACGATGGCTACAAGAAACGCCACGAGAGTTAGAGATTTCATTACTTTATCCTTAGCCCTGCGCGTTCTCAAGTTCATCCTCTCGCTGCTCCTTTCTCCATACGTCTTATCAAAAGCCTTGCCACCACGTTCACGAAAAGGGTGATCAGGAAGAGCGCTAGTCCAAGCTCCATCAGGGCAGATTTGTACAGAGGTGTGGAAACAGCTTCCCCCCAGTTGCCTGCGATTAGCGATGCCATTGTAGCACCAGGCTCGTTTAGAGGGACAATCCCCGGCGTATTTCCTATCACGAGGGTAATAGCCATGGTCTCGCCGATAGCCCTCCCAAACCCCAATATTACCCCTCCAAAAATCCCAGATCTAGCATAAGGGAGTACAGACCTGGTGATGGCTTCCCAATCAGTAGCCCCCAAGGCAAGCATACCCTCTTTCTGAGATTTTGGTACGGCCTTTATGGAATCTCTTGATATGGCGGCGATGATGGGTATGATCATTATAGCAAGCACTATACCGGCGGTTAAAATGGTGTAACCACCTTTTTCTAAGAAAGGGCAAAAAGAGACGAGGAGGGGAATCAGCACGAACATCCCCCAAAAACCTATTATTATGGATGGTATGGCAGCGATCAGTTCAACGAAAAGGGAGAGTATTGCTCCTATTTTTGGCGGGGAGAGATGGGCAAGAAAAATTGCTATCCCCAGGCTAATGGGGACGGCTATCGCAATCGCGATCGCAGATGTTGTTAAGGTCCCGTAGATCGCCGGAAGGGCTCCAAATATACCTCTAGAAGGACGCCATTTATCCCCCGCGAAGAAACTTATGCCATATTCTTTAAGTGTTGGGAGAGATCCATCTACAAGAGCCCATATTATCGTGGCCATAAAGATGAGGGAGACAAAGACAAAGGCTAAAGATATGGTGCGAAGCGGGTCTATCCTCCTACTTCTCATCTCGCCTCACTCTGTTCATCGTCTCTCCGCAACGGCTATCTACCCGGCGACGAGCTCATCGTTCATCAGACCCTCGTACACATTTTCGCCATTATAGGTTATGCTCTTTATCGCCTCCACGTTCTGACCTGTAACTTCCCGCGGCAGGGGAGCGTAGCCCTTACCAGCGGCTATATCCTGAGCTTTATCGTCCATTATGTATAGCAAGAATCTGACCAGAGCTTTGGCTTTATCCTCATTCATCCCTTTGATCGTGCTTAACTCCTTGTACACAAGGAGATAGGTAAATGTGACTATGGGGTACGCTCCCGCGACGTTTAGAATGTCAGTGCCTTCCCAGTTTCCATCGGCGGGTGGTAACATGACTCCAACAGCGGCAGCGCGGATGCTGCTGGTGTTGGCCTCCATGCCATAGATCGTCGCACGCGCCAGTTCATAGCTATCTGCGTATGCGAGTTCCACATAACCAATCGAGCCATCTTCGCTCTTTATGGCCTCCGCCACCCCCTGGTTCCCTTTATGACCGGTTCCCACATCATTCCCATTGGGGAGGAGGAATACGTCTGGAGATTTGTCCACGTCATTCCCAGGCCAGATAGCCGGTGCAACCTTGTGCATGAAGCTGGTAAAGACGAAAGTCGTACCGCTCCCACCGCTTCTGTGTCTCACCCTAATTTCCTTACCCGGAAGAGTAAGCTCGGGATTTAGATCACACATATTTCTATGGTTCCATCTTGTTATTTCGCCTTTAAAGATTTTAGCGATCACTGAACCATTTAAGTCAAGCGTTTTACCCTCGAGGCCATCTAATCTATAGACCACCACCACGCCCCCCATCGTTTCTGGCAAGTGAAAGACCTTCAATTTTCCGTCATTCGTAACGCTTTTACGCTCCGCATCATCAAGGGGTTTGTCGCTGCCTGCGAAGTCCACGTTTTTATCCGCTAGTTGGCTTATTCCCCATCCGCTCCCTTCAGCCTGATAGTTGACCTTTATTCCCGTCTCCTCATTGAACCCCACAATCCACTCCTCGATAAGGGGAAAAGGAAAGCTCGCACCCCCACCTTCTATGATTAATTTGCTTTCCCCAATGCAACCCATGAGAAATGCCCCGCTCAGCAGCATGGCGATCGCAAAAACTTTCAATTTCGTTTTTCCACCCATTATCAATTCCATCGCCCTCTATTCCAAAGGGGGGTTTTATCCCTTGACTATTTAGAATATTTTCTCTCTATAGCAATCGTTACGGTAAATAGTATATATGCCACAAAAGTGCGAAAGGCAACCGTGTCAGTGAGCTAAGAAAAGAAGGAGAAACTCCCACCTAATCTACCAGTTCCCCCCTCTCCCTTCTAACCCTCACCCCTGAAGTTACATAACTCGTAATACGGTAAAAAAGAAGGAGAAGGGGACGGCACGCGCTGAAAAAGCTAGGAATAGGGAGGCACGCCCTAGCCAATCTCCGCTCCTCCTCGCCCTCACCCTCTCTTCTTTCCATTCATTCTTATCCATTGATATCACCAATTACGCGTAGGGTCTTCAACTTTGGGTATTTAGAATATTTGCCCTCTATACGATCAATAGAGTAAATATCTTTATATAATCGCAATATCTTTATATAATCGTAAAATTCTCTACATTTCAACACAATTATATATCTAAACCCTATTACCTAATGAACTATGTACTCTAGAAGGGTTCAACTGACGGGGAGATCCACATATATAATATCTTTACCCAAAGCGTGGGTGGAGGATAGGCAAATAGCGAAGGGATCGGTGCTCTCCATGAGGCGATACGGGGACAGACTCCTAGTATCCCTAGAGGAGAGCAAGGGGGAGAAGACCAAAGAGGTCATTAACGTCGGAGACTTGGAGCTTGAGGATATACCCTTCAAGCTGATAAGCTCATACACCTCTGGAGCGGATTTCATCGAGGTCAGAGGCGAGAAGGGTATGCTGCCGAATGTCAAGTCCAAGGTTAAAGAAGCCATGGGCAAGCTGGTGGGATTGGAGATAGTGGAGGAAAGCTATTCCCATATTCTGCTACAAGACTTGGCTTCCAGGGAGGGCCTGTCCATAAAGAAAGGGCTCCACAGGTTATATTTGATGGTCAGGTCGAGTTATAAAGACATAGCCAGGGTCCTATTGGGGGGTACTGACCTAGCTAGAGATGTGATTGAGAGAGATGATGAGATCGATAAGCTTACCTTTCTGATCACCAAGAGGTATAACGAGCTACTGAGAAGCGGCACCGCAAAGGAAACGAGATCTGGGTTGGGATATTTGTTGGCAGCTAGAGCACTGGAGCGGATAGGAGACCATGGCACCCGGATGTGCGAAAACCTCCTGGCTCTAGAGGGGGAAAGAGCAGGATCGATGAGCTTAAAGTTTATTGAATCCTATATAGAGTCCTTCATCACGAAGCTCGATCTCGCGATGGATTCGATTATGAGGGGAAGTTTCGAGAAAGGAGTAGAGGCTATCAAAATGGAGATCCAAGTTCCAGTTACGAGTAAAGATGTGAGACTCGCCTATATAATGGAATCGCTAAATAGAGCTGTCTCCTACGCATCAAACATCGCAGAAGCCTCCATTGACTTCGTGGTGGAACACGATCTGACCCCATTTCACGGCGAAGATTAGGATCCATGACTCTCAACGAAAATTCAATCCACACTTATAATATCTCTTATGAAGGTTTTAAGAGACATCTGTAATGGTTCTTAAAGAGTTAAGGGAAAAAAACCTTAGAAAATAGCCGGAAGGAGCTACCGCACTAAGATCGAGCCGAGTAAAAAATGGTTTCCCCCTCTTCCTTCGATTTTATTAACCCCTTATTCTCCAGGATCTCCAAGTGCCCCGTAACCTCGAATATCGATAGGGGTATCTCAGAAACAGGCAGGCTTCCAAAGAGCTCAGTGGATATCTGGTATATCGTCATCGTTCTTTTTCTTTTAATGATCTCCAATATTTCTCCCTCTCTGTCCTCGTGATGGTCTAAAATGTCCCTGATGCGACCCTTTATCCCTTCACCTTTCAGATACTCTCCATGTCCCGGTAACACCAGATCGAGATCATACTCCAAAAGTCTATTTAGAGTAGATTTGTAGCGCTTCAGCCCCTGGTTACCCTTAATTTGCCATGAGAAGAGGGCGTTCGGCGTAATGTCCTTTAGAAGGGTATCTCCTGATATCAAACATTTAGAATTGGCGTTATAAAGCGAGATCGATCCTGGAGAGTGGCCCGGGCAATGAATGACTATGAAATCAGTGCCGCTTGAACCCCTCAAATGATCTCCATCATGAAGCCTGGTATCGATCTTAATTGAGTGGGTGGGTTGAGGCATCTTGCCGTAATATCTGGCTATAAGGTCCACCATCGATCTATCGAGTCCTATCAAGTAACACATTTGCGAGATGTCTTCAACCCCTATCCGATTCTCAAAGATGCCGATGTCATCCCCATGAAGGGAAATCGAAGCTCCGGATCTCTCTTTGATGAAAGGTGCTAGACCGCTGTGATCTAGATGCGCATGAGTAAGCACCACTCTCTCGATGTCGTTGACATCATACCCCCACTTGGAGAGCGCGAACATCAGACTATTCTTGGCCTCATCCGTTAGAGGGCCCGTGTCTATCAGGGTTAACGGCTTTTCATCCCATAGGTAGACGTTCACATCGCCAACTCGAAAGGGGGTTGGAACTGTTATCCTATGTAAGGGGAGGGGTATCTCCATCGGCCCTTTCATCAGATACCCGTGGAAATAGTTTTGCATCCCGTGCGGCTCATGAAGCTTCGAAGCTCAGGATGTTTTCTACTATCCTGAAACATCTGTGCTGATATCAGGAGGGTATAGTCGGCTTATGCATTAACGGATGGGTTATATGGATTATATCACACCATCGCTCTCCAGTCTCTCCAACCCCTTTTTATCATACCCCATCTTTCTCAATATCTCGCTCGTGTGCTCTCCCAGCGCCGGAGGAGGCGATCTGATCTCCGCAGGCGTGTTGGAGAACTTGATCGGGAAGGAGATCTGCTTTATCCTTCCCTCCACCGGGTGATCCACTTCCGCGAACATCTCTCGATGTATCAGGTGAGGGTCCCCTAAAACCTCCTCTATGGAATAGACAGGAGCTATACACACATCTTTGTCCTTCATCTGGTTTACCCATTCATCCCTGGTCTTTCCTAGCATTACCTCCCTGAGCTCTTTCGCTACCCTCTCCTTTTCTTTTCCTTTCGATGAATGGTGCTCAATTAGGTCGGGCCTCCCTACCCCCTCGCAGAAGTTCTCCCAAAATCTTTCCTCTATGTTGCCCAAGGAGACGTATTTGCCATCTCTTGTCTCATAGATGTTGTAATAGGGCTCCTTCCCTGTCAAGTCCATCATCTCCTTACCACCGGCGAGGTGCATTGCGAGATTGATGACGTTCTGCGATAGTGCCACATCGGTCATAGATATATCTATGAATTGCCCCTCCCCGCTCTTTTCGCGCGCTATCAGTGCGGCTAAAATCGCAAGAGCCGAGAATGCCCCTACCGACATATCCGCGATCGGAATTCCGGGAATCACCGGAGCACCGGTATGACGACCAGTTACTCCCAATATGCCGGCTATGCTGATGTAGTTTATATCATGACCAGGTCTATCTTTGTAGGGTCCACTCTGACCATAACCAGTCGCTGAACAGTAGATAAGTTTTGGATTGACCTCTTTTAATTCTTTATAGCCAAGGCCCATTCGGCTCATCACTCCCGGCCTGTAGCTCTCGAACAGCACATCATTATCCCTCACCAGCTTTCTTAAAATATCCTGGCCTTCCTTCTTCTTCAAATTCAGGGTCATGCTTTTTTTATTGCGATTTAGAAGAAGAAAGGCGGCGTTCTCCTCCCTCATTTTGGGGGGCAGCCATCGCATGTAGTCCCCTCTCCCAGGCTCCTCTATTTTAAGCACCTCCGCGCCCATGTCCGCCAGCAACAAAGTACAATATTCAAAAGGCATCAGGCGGGATAGATCAAGAATTTTTATTCCTTCCAACGCATTCACTCTTTCACCTTTTTAAACATAAAAGAGCATTTGTTTATATTTAATCCTTGAGGATTTCGAGACCGGACCATGCCGATTCCTGGAAGAGAGGGGCAAAAAGAGCTGTATCGATGGCAACTTTGATGCCTCTCCCATTGAGAGCTATCGCAAATCCGGTACTTTTCATACTACAATGTAGTGGTCTTCTGAGCCGTCGATAGCCTGGGAGGGGTTCATGTCACCTTTGCTGGTTGGGTCTGTTATTAACAGTCTATCCTAGACTGAAAATTTTTTAGGCCCTTGCCTTTTACCATAGGGAAATGAGAACTAAGATGTTAAATCCCATGACGTTCTTGGATGGTGCGCCCATAGACAACAATGGAGAGCACAAGAGGGAGGACGGGTGATACCCATGAGGATAGAGGTGATTCTAGACGGTTATATCGTAAGGTCCCCAAGGTCAATAATCCCCAAGGCAGTTAGCTCCACGGTTACTCTTGTCGAGGGCAGGTGCCTCATAGACACGGGCTCCAGAGCCGTGAGAGAAGAGCTGCGAGAAAAACTCAAGGGGCGCAAGATAGACTTTATTCTGCACACCCACAACCACCCGGACCACTACGGTAATGATAAGCTTTTTCCTCACGCAGAGGTGGTAAATCCGATGGAGGGCACTTTCCGACTGGGCGATGCTGAAATGGGGGTACTATCAACTCCAGGGCATACTCCAGACTCGGTATCCATTTTCATGGAGGGCGATGATGGGCTCGTTTATGTGGCAGCGGGCGATGCCATACCAACCGAGGATAACTTCGTAAAATGGGTTCCGCCGGCTATAAACTACGATCGAGAAGAAGCGCTGCGCTCAATGGAGAAGATAGTAGAAAGGGCAGACATCATTATTCCAGGACATGGCAAGCCATTTAGAAATACGAAGCGAGAGCGATACTCAGGCAGGGTAAGGAGCTGATGGTCTCTATCTGCACCATCGGCCCTCATCTCGAGCGAAGAGTGGCAAACTATTCAGCTCGGGGCGACGCCAAGCATCTCCAATTAATTAGATAATTTTTCACCCTTCATAAAATTGGAATTTTGAGAAGGAAAAAATTCATATCTCCAGTTCCCTCCGATACTCCATCATCTTGATCATTATGTCGAGGAAATTTGGTAACTCTGTGCCCGGCGGTTCGCCTCTGAACTCGCTGTAGGCACGCTCTATGTTGCCCACGATCCTCTCCCTCTCGTTCCACCTTTTATACACGCCGAGATCTATGGTTCTAACGGCATCATATGCTTTTATCCCGTCTTCAAACTTTTTATGCGCCTCTTCCTGGACGAATGCTAAATATCCTCGAGCCTTACATAACGCCTCCCTTTTGGATAGTGGCCCATGGCCCGGCACGTAAACCCTCACATCTAAATCGGCCAGGCGATCGAGTGCCGAGACATAACCGGAGATCGACCCCATTAGTGCGAAAGGCGTGCAGGGCTCCGAGAAGAGGAGATCCCCGCAAAATATTACTCTCTCTTCTGGCAGGTAGACGAAAACATCGCTAACGGTATGGGCCGGTCCAGCATAGATGAGTTTTATTTCTCTCTCGCTGCCATCCATTTCCTGGTATATGGTCAGCTCCTTCTCGAAGGTGATGTCCTGCAGGGTGACCTTGGCGCCGGTAACGTCCAACCCCGGAAATATCTCTAGATATAAACTAGGATCCATGTTCATCTCCTTTACCGTCTCCTCTCTACATCTTGTATGACAGATCGTCTTCGCCGGGAAAAGATAGTTAGTCCACGTGTGGTCCGTGTGATGATGCGTGTTAATTAGATAGCTTAATGGCTTATCAGTTATCTTTTTGATCTCAGAGATGAATCTTTTTGCCATTTTAGCGTTTGCTAGAGAATCCACCACGATGGCATCCTTCTTACCTACGATCAAACCGGCATTATTTATGAACCATCCACCCGTCTGGACATAAGCATATACGCCGGGAGCTACCTTTATCATCCCGGTTTTCCATTTAGAAACACGGGGATTCATGTGTCTCCTCAGTATTCACTTCTTCTTTATACTCAATATCTCCCTAGCCTCGTCGGGTGTTGCAATCTCCCTTCCGAGATCCTCTGCTATTCTCGCTATTTTAGCCACCAGCTCCGCGTTGCTTCTTGCTAACACGCCATGCTTCAGGTATATGTTGTCCTCCATTCCGACTCTCACGTGTCCCCCCAGGATTATCGCGAGGGCGCCCATCTCCATCTGGGATCTCCCCGGAGCACAGACAGACCAGGTGTACTCTTTTGGAAGTCTGGTAACGCAGTAGGTCAGCACCTCTGGCCTGGGGGACATGCAGGAATACCCACCAAACATGACGAGCTGGAAGTGAAGGGGCTCCTTCAATATCTCCTCCTTTACGAACCTCAACGCCGTGTTGATCTGACCCGTATCGTAGCACTCAAGCTCCGGTTTCACCCCGTTATCGTACATGTAGCCCGCCCATCTCTCTATGGTCACAAGATTATTCGAGAACACATAATCCCTGATATCCATGCCACCCACGTTGGGTTGCCAGATGTTTACCGATCCCATGTTTAATGAGTCCATCTCCTGTCCAAAGGTTATCCTTTCTTTCATCCATTTATCCACCTCTTCATCTGTGGCCCACCTTCCTCCGCCGGTCGTCAGATTGATGATTATATCCGAGGCTTCGCTCCCTTTTATTTTTTCGACGTATTCCCTAAGTATCGGATTTGGATCCTGTGCAGGAAGTCCATATTCTGGATCCTTTGCGTGCAGATGGACGATCGCGGCACCGGCCTCCCTGCACTTCACCACTTCGCTAACGACCTCGTCTGTGGTGCAGGGCACATATTCCGTCATCATCTTGTTAACAAATTCTCCACCGGTCAGCGCGGCCGTTATGATAACTTTTTCCATACAGATGCCTCTCCAAATCTTACCATTTTTTAATAGTCTTTATTTTTTAATAGTCTTTATTTTTTAATAGTCTTTGATACATCATATCCCATTTAAGGCTTGCTGCGATAGCTCCTGGCTCTAATGACCGGGATTTTCTAATCCTCCCCCTTAAGTTCACATAATTCGTAATACAGTGAAGCTCCCCGCTGCAAGTAGCGGAGTATCTCAAAAGTCTAGCAGTTTCATTTTGGTGCATTATCTTTTTCTTCTGGTGTACCATGCTCTTCTATACTTGTGAACACAATGGTTCGCTCTCCTCATCAAAAAGAAAAGATTTAGTAGCTCCACGCATGGGGTATCCCAAGTATCCTGCTATTTTCCCTTCACTTTTTCCGGCTCATTATCTACACGCGAGATAAAAGGCAAACCGCCAGCTCTTCATATCAAATAGGAAAATATTTAAAGGGAGAAATCATTGTCTATTTGAAAATGGAGGATTTCGATGGGATGGCTCCAGAGGTTGAAGAGGGGTTCATTTGGGAAGTTCCTTAGATTAGTTTTTGGTAGGAATCACGCTAGGATAGGTATTTATGGGCCTCCTAACTCAGGAAAGACTACTCTAGCCAATAAGATCGTGAAGGACTGGGCTGGGGACATAGTAGGAACGGTCTCTGGCATCCCTCATGAAACCAGGAGGGTGAAACTCAAGAGAGATCTTACAGTTAGGGGGGATGGCGGGGTTTTGGACATCGACATAGTGGATACGCCAGGGATAGCCACCAAAATAGATTTTCGCGACTTTGTCGAGGGTTATGGCATCGATGAGGAGGACAGCAAAAAGCGGGCAAAAGAGGCCACGGAAGGGGTCATAGAGGCTATAAGGTGGTTGGACGACATGGACGGCGTGATCCTGGTCGTGGACTCGACCCAAGATCCCTTTACCCAGGTAAACATAACGATTCTAGGAAATCTGGAAGCCAGGAAATTGCCATTGCTTATAGCGGCTAACAAAGTGGATCTGAAGGAGGCTGCCCCCTCCCTGATAAGGGAATCGTTCCCTCAGCACAAGGTAGTGCCCTTAAGCGCCCTTACTGGCTATAACGTCGAGAGCTTTTATGATAATCTTATAGACGTATTTAGGTGATTATGTGGAAAAGATTAGCATCAGTTTGATATCGCAAAGGAAACTGAACGACCTCACCACTCACGAGAAGATAAACCTGATACTGGAGGGGGTAAAAGAAGGTAAGGTGATTATCCTGGAGAAGGGGCTAACCCCAACGGAAGAAACCGAGCTGATAGAGAGTACGATGGCTAAGGTGGATAATGAAACTTTCATGGGGATAGAGATGGATACCTACAACGTACCAGAGGATAATAGCTGGCTTAGCAAACTCTGGAAAAGGAGATGGCTCAATAAGGGGAGATGGACTGTCATAGGGCCAGCGAACAGAGTGAGGATGCTTAAGAAGGATCCTGGCGTATTCGAAGCCATTATCACGTTAGAGGGCGGAGCCTGATGCATCAGTGTCTACAATGCGGAGAGGTCTTCGAACATAGTTCCAAGTCGTTGCTGAAAGGGTGCCCTAAGTGTGGTGGCACCAAATTCTTCTATACTAAGGAGCCCCTCGGAGAAGAGGAGAGAAGCAGTATATTGGAAGAGGCAAACAGGGATCTAAGCGGGTTTGTCGAGGGAGTGATAAGAGGAGGGGGGTTCTTTTCAGAAGATAAAAAAGCTTCATTTGTCGTTAATGATCTGGGGTCGAACAAGGGGAAGTTTATAGAGCTGGTGGGGTACGGGTATGAAGATATAGAGGAAGAGGCGAAAAAGAGCAGAATAGAGGTGGTAGGTGAGGGTATAGAAGAGAAAGTCCAAGCTAGCACAAAAATTGAAAGAGAGATAGAAAAAAGTTATAGAAAAGAAGCGAAAAGAGAAACCTCGAAAGAGGATGAAAAATCGACTGATCTTCCACCTGGCATTATAGATGTTGTGGGAAGCGGGATCTATCGTATCGACGTCGATTCCCTAATGCGGGAGAGAGCGATAGTGATAAAGAGAAAAGAGTCCTACTTCATACATCTCCCCTCAGCTTTTGAAGTGTTGAAAAGAGATTAGTCTTCTTCCTCTAATGCCTCTTCCAGCTCCTTCTCGACCTCTTCTAATATCGCTTCCATGAGCTCCTTCTCCATCTCTTCCCTCATTTTGTCTTCTGCGTCTTCAATTTCTTCCCGTTCGTCCCAGGGTTCCCATTCGTCCCAGGGTTCCCATTCGTCCCAGGGTTCCCATTCGTCCCGGAGGTCGGCATCCCCCTCTATCTCTTCCCCCCTTTTGTCTTCTGCATCTTCCTGATCTTCTTCGGCTTCTTCCCCCTCACACCCCAATTCCTTAAGCATCATCAAAGACCCTTCGACGAATCCGCGCTCGAAAGACTGCATCGTTTCTCTATCGCATCCAGTTAATGCGACCAGGTGAAGTGATGTTGTGTTGCTACCTGGATATAAGTAGTTAATAGCAAAGATGGTTGTGATGTTCAAAATCTCATCTTCAACGACCAGTGAGGTAACATTTTCACTGTCAATAAAGATTAACCCACGCCAAATGGTAGTTAGTTTACTCTCGTTCATCGGGTTCACGGGCCCTACTTCTACCATTCCATTCTCGTTCACTTCGTACCCAAGCCCCGGGAAAACCTCAGTTACATCTGCACTTCCTGGGCGTGTCTTGTTCCATATCTCGCTAGCTCGATCACAGCTTTCGATATTCTCAGGGGCCCATCCCTCAATTTGATTCCATCCAACGATGTTCCCCTCTCCCCCCAGTACGCAACCGTAAATAAGGGATGTCCATGTAAGTATGGAGGCTATTACAAAGACCCCCCACAACTCCTTCTCCATACATTAGAATATATCACTAACTTTTTATAAACTTTTCTATAAGTTCCTCGCTCTTCCCCAGGTAGGTTAGAGGATTCAGGAGATCATCCAATTCCTCCCTGCTCATGTAACCCAATAAGGGATCAAAGTTACCGCTCGAAATGCAATCCTTAACTAGTCCGTATGCATCCTGCCTCCCCAGTTCTTTTCCCACCAGAAACAAGGCTATGCGCTCACCCATTATCCCTTTGGCTCCGAGGAGATTGGCCCTCATTCTCTCTTCGTTGACTGCCAGATTGTTAAGCACGTGGGCCATCCTGTTTATTATGTGATCGGCCAGTATGAAGGCATGGGGGATTATGAATCGTTCAGCGCTTGAATTGGTGAGATCCCTCTCGTGCCACAGGACCATGTCCTCAAGAGCTACGTTTAGATTGGATCTTACTACCCTTGCCAGACCACACACTTGCTCACATGTCACTGGGTTTTTTTTCTGGACCATCGTTGAACTCCCCACCTGCCCTTTTCTGAATTTTTCAGAGACCTCCCCTATCTCGTTTCTCTGTAAATTCCTTATCTCCGTAGCAAGCTTCTCCAGAGAGGTGGCTATAATGGAAAGGATGTAGATGAGCTCGGCATATCTATCCCTTCCAACTATCTGGGTGGAAAACAGCTCTTCCCTTATGCCCAACTTGCCCATCACCAGCTTCTTGAGTTCAAGACTTCTATCGCCGAAGGACGCCCCAGTGCCCACAGCGCCCGACATCTTTCCAACTGTGATCCTATCCCTGCCCTCCCTGAGCCTCTCCAGATGCCTCTGCATCTCGGATCCGAACACCGCCATTTTGAGACCAAAAGTGATGGGCAAGGCGTGTTGACCATGGGTTCTCCCTATCATCACGGTAGATTTGTGCTTCCCGGCCAGCTTTTTTATCTCTGATATAAGGCCCTCCAACCCCAGTTCTATTAACCCCAAGGCTTCTTTTATCTGTAAAGCGGTAGCGGAGTCTATTATGTCGTTTGAAGTGGCGCCTAAGTGCACGTATCTCCATCCCACATCTCCGACCTCTTTGCAACACTCGCTCAGCGTCTGAACTATGGCCATCACATCGTGCCCCGTGGTCTTCTCCACTTCTTTTATCCTCTGTAATTTGACTCTCTTAGCCCCTTTCGCTATTTCCTCTGAGGCCCCTTTCGGGATCACCCCAAGCTCACCCTGCGCTTCTGCAAGGGCCCCCTCCACTCTTAGCATAAGCTTCAATTTTTGGTCTTCAGAAAAGATCTCCTTCATCTCGTTACTTCCGTATCTGTAGTCAAGCGGACAAACTCTATCGTTTAACATTAATTCACGCAAAGGGGATAACCTTTTTACCTTTTTACCATTGACTAGGAAGTGAAAGAGTTAGAAACGGCAAAGGAACTGCTGCACCTCCTCTCAAAATCCGTTGGTCAGGTGGAAGAGGGGGTAATCCTTCTTTCGGGGTTAGATAGCACTATATTGGCATATCTGATCCCGAATTCAAAACTTTACACATTTGGTTTGAGTGGATCCCGAGATATAAAAACGGCAAAAACCAGAAGGGTAGGGGAAAGGAAAGTGAACTCGATCTTGCTCTCGGATGAGGACCTGATAAGGGGACTGAAAGAGCTCAATCGTTACGATCTCTCCCTCGTTGAAGTATCGTTCATTCTACCTTTCGCTATCATAGGGGAGAAGATAGGGGAAGAAAAACTCATAAGCGGACACGGGGCCGATGAGCTCTTCGGGGGCTACTCAAAATATTTCGATGAGATAAAAGCAAAGTCCAGAGAAAGCGTCGAGGTGATGATGGGCAAAGACCTCGAGCTTTTAAAAGAAAAACACCTGCCCATCGTGAGGGAATTACTCAACAAAAATGGAAAGAAACTATTCACCCCATATCTGAGCGATGAAATCGTGGATCTGGCTAGTAAAATCCCGATCGCACTGAGGTTGACGGAGAAAAAATATATTCTCAAAAGGGCCGCTGCACTTTTAATGCCCGACGCCTCGATGGAGAAGAAGGCTCTCCAGTACAGCTCAGGCGTGATGAAGTGGTTAAAAAAAGAAGGAGAAACCCCCACTTAATCTACCAGTTCCCCCCTCTCCCTTCTAACCCTTACCCCCTTAAAATTGAGCTTACATACTTTGCATAACGATAAAAAAAGAGGGTGGCTAGCTCCAAGGGCTAGCCCCCTCGCCCCCTCGTTCTCTCTCTCTTTCTATATTGCTATTACTGTTAGTCATACTTAATACTTTCTACAGGTAAGCTTTTAAATGTGAAGGATATGCTTGACATCCTCTCTT
>DACJ01000035.1 GCA_002494765.1 Euryarchaeota archaeon UBA186 | reverse complement strand
CGTTAGATCTTTTTCTATGCTGGCGTTTTTGCACGCACTTTCAAATATTTTCTGCACTGTCTTTACCGTGATGTGCGTACCCATCCGGCCTGCTCATAGACATTGAGTAGAATCTCCGGTGGAACTATTATCTGGGCTGAGAGAAGTAGAAACGGCCTGGTCCAGGAACTATCTAAATACAACTAATATCTAGTTATCCGATTATAAACCCAGAGGGCAACTGGTAGACAAAAGATAACGAGAAGTTTTAAATGTTCCTAGAGAATAGAGTAGGTCAAATCAGGAGGTCCTGTCGGAGGATAAAATGTTCGAACTGTCTGAGGAGCAAAGAGCGATTAAAAAAGCCGTTAGGGAATTTGGAGAGAAAGAATTGAAGCCAGTAGGGCGAGAATATGATCAATCCAATGAATTTCCCCACGAGATATACAAAAAAGCCTGCGACCTCGGTTACATCGGCGTGGCGATCCCCCAGGAATATGGTGGTGCTGGAGCAGGCCAGGTGGTCAATGCCATAGTCGGCGAGGAGTTGTGTCGAGCGGATAGCACCGTGGGGTACAGCATCCAGCTGGGTGACCTGGCGGTCCATATGGTCCTGATGTATGGCACTGAAGACCAGAAAAAGAAGTACGTATCCATGATCCCCAAAGGCGGGATTTCCGCGCTGGGCATCACCGAACCCGATGCGGGTAGCGATGTTGCAGGCATTAAGACAAAGGCGGTGAAAGACGGTGATGAGTGGGTCATTAACGGACAAAAGATGTTCTGCTCAAACGCATCGATTGCCGACTGGATTCAGGTCATTGCGGTTACGGACCCAAATGCCGGTCACAGGGGGTTATCGGCTTTTATAGTCGAAACGGATAGAGACGGCGTTGAATCGTTCCCGATAGAGAAGATGGGGAGACATGCCCAGCCTACCTGCGACGTCGTTTTGGACGAGGTCAGAGTGCCCGAAGAGAACCTCATCGGAAAAGTAGGCAGGGGTTTTTACCAGGTACTGGATCAGCTTGCAGCCTCGAGGTTAAACACCGCAGGAATTCACGTCGGCATCGCCCAGGGCGCCCTCGATCGCGCGTTAGAATATGCAAAGGAGAGAGAAGCCTTTGGTCGAAAGATAAGCGAATTCCAGTACATCCAACATAAGTTGACTGATATGAAGATATCCGTGGAGACGGCAAGATTTTTTACATACAGAGCGGCCTGGAAGTTCGATCAGGGCTATTTACCCACCGAAGGTGCCGCGATGGCGAAACTGGTCGCGGGGGAAGTGGCAAGAAGCGTAACCACCGACGCGATAGACGTGCTCGGTGGGCACGGCTACGCCATGGAAATGGACGTTGAGCGTTATCATCGCGATGCTATGGCTGGTCCCCTGGTGGAGGGCACGAGCGCCATATTAAAGAATACTATCGCTAACGTGATATTGGGAAAATTGCCGGCTGAGAAAAAGGTGGGTAAATAAAAATGACGGGAATGAATAAAATATTTGAAGAGTACGAGAAAAGGCGGAAAAAAATAGTGGAGATGGGTGGCTCAAAAGCCGTGGAAAAACAGAAGAGCCGGGGAAAGATGACCGCCCGGGAAAGAATTGAATATTTTTTCGATTCTGATACCTTCATGGAGAGATGGCCCTTCATGAAGCATCGGACTACGGCCTTTTCCCTCGACAAAAGAGATATACCTGCGGAGGGCGTAGTCACGGGATACGGCAAGGTCGACGGAAGATACATCGCCGTGGCGGCCGAGGATTACACGTCCTTAGCAGGGACATTTGGCGAGGGCCATGGGAAAAAATTCTCCTGGGCCCTAGACTTCGCGAAGGAGAACAGGATGCCATTTGTGGGGATGAACGATTCCGGCGGTGCTCGGCTTCAGGAGGGAATGGATACACTTGAAGCCTACGGCTGGTGTTTCCGATCTCAGATATTGGCATCGGGCATAATACCTCAAATCGCTTTATTGATGGGACCGTGTTTGGGGGGGCAGGCGTACCACCCCATTATGCAGGATTTCCTAATCCAGTGCAAAAACACGGGTTTTATGGGGATAGCGGGCCCTGCATTCGTCAAGACGCAGGTAGGCGAGGAAATCTCGTTAGAGGAGCTCTCTGGGTATAGGGCACATGCGGTCAAGTCCGGGCAAACTCACGTCGTTGTGGAGAACGATGAAGAGGCTCTGGACAGGGCGAGAGAACTTCTATCTTTTTTCCCGTCAAACAATGGGCAGAAACCGCCTCGCATCAAAACGGAGGATAATCCTGAACGTGTTGTCCTGGATCTCGAATCGTTAGTGCCGGTAGATCCCCACAAAGCGTATGACATGCACGAGATAATCGCTAAAATCATCGACGATGGTTATTTCTTCGAGACGTTGGGACTCTACGCTAGAAATATCATAACGGGTTTCGCTCGGTTCAACGGCCGACCAGCGGGAATTGTGGCGAATCAGCCGAGCTGGCTTGCGGGTTGTATAGACATAGACGCCGCTGACAAAGCTGCGAGGTTCATAAGGTTCTGCGATCTGTTCAACATCCCTCTAATATCGCTTCAGGACTGCCCTGGGTACAGGATTGGCTCAGAAGCGGATTGGAATGGAATGCTGCGCCATGGCGCCAAATTGCTCTATGCATGGGCCGATGCCACCGTGCCTCTGATCTCCATACTCATGAGAAAGTCGTATGCCGGTGCACACTACGGGATGCTCGATAAGTCCATAGGGGCCGATTTTGTCTTCGCATGGCCCAACGCTCGTGTTACCATAGTGGGAGCGAGCACCGCCGCAAGCGTTATATTCGCAAAAGAAATACGAGATGCCCAAAACCCAGAAGAGATAAAAGCTAAAAGGGTAAAGGAGTATGAAGAGCTCTACGAAAACCCATATAGGGGAGCAGAGCGCGGTTACATTGACGACATCATACTGCCGCGAGAGACGAGAAAATACATAAACAGGGCTCTTGACCTTCTGGCTGATAAAGAGGTGACAAGACCATGGAGAAAGTATTCGAACATCAACCTATGAAAAAAAGAGGAGCCTGAATGGTAGCTTTAGAATCGCCAATGCCTGGCAGGATAATCAGAATAAACGTAAAAGTCGGAGACAGCGTAAATGAAAATGACGTGATAGCCGTGATGGAGGCGATGAAGATGGAGATGGACCTATTGGCCCCAGCGTCGGGCATCATAAAGGAACTTAACATGTCCGAAAACCAAGCGATAACTAAGAGTGGCGTGGTTTTAGCCGTGATAGAGTAGGAGCCGTTTTAAACGCTTACGTTTTACCGACTTTCGTTCTTGAGACTTGCGGATAGTTTATACCCGGTAATGCAAGTTTAATATACACAGATAACGTTGGTGAAGAAAAGGGCTACATGGCAGGCATTGAGCTGGATCGGGAGCAAGAGGACGTCAAACTGGCGGCAAGGGAATTCGCAGAGAGAGAAATTCCGAAGTTCTCAAAGTCCTGTGACGAAAGGGAGGAGTTCCCCTGGAAACTGTGGAAAAAGGCCAGTAAACACGGGTTTGTCGGCGTGTTCATAGATAAAAAATACGATGGGCGGGAATTGGGTTATTTCGATAACGCGCTGATATGGGAAGAATTCCATAGAGTTGATCCTGGCTGTGGATTCGCAGCTCTGGGGACGACGATAGGAGCTGAGACCCTTGAACTGAACGGCAGCGAAGGGCTGAAAGAAAAATACTTGCCCCATTTGCCCAAAGGAGAGGCCATAATGGCGATTATGGTTACTGAACCCGGTGCGGGAAGTGATGTCGCTGGGATTGACTCTAAAGCCGTGAAAGAGGGAGGTTACTGGGTTTTAAACGGTACTAAGATGTTTTCGACCAACGGAAGTATAGCGGATTATGCGGTGGTTCTCTGTAGAACCGAAGATCATGGAGAGAGGTATACAAGATTCAGCACTTTTATCGTGGATTTAAAAAGCGATGGGATAAAGAGGGTTAAATTAAGGGGCAAACTCGGTATGCGTGCTAGCGATACCGCTGAAGTTCATTTTGAGGACGTATATGTCCCCAAGGAGAACCTGATGGGAAAACGAGGGAGGGGTTTTCATCATGTAATGGACTTCTTCAACAGAAGTAGAACATGGGTAGCTGCCCAAGCTGTTGGGGTAGCTCAAGGTGCCCTGGAGATGGCGGTTAAATGCGCTAGAGAGAAGAAAGTGTCTGGTACGCCCCTCTCCAATTTTCAAGCGATTCAATTCAGAGTTGCAGAAATGGCGACTGAGATCGAGGCTGCTAGAGCTTTAACACACAAAGTCTGTATCGCCATTGACAGAAGGGAGGTCATACCGGAGCTATCCGCAATGGCTAAGTGGTATGCAGCAAAAATCTGTATGGAAGTAGTTGACGGATGCCTACAGATCTACGGTCGAGATGGCTGCTTTAGCGACTGCGATATTTCGAGGTTCTCAAGAGATGCCAAAGCCTTGGAGATATATGAAGGAACGAAAGAAATAGAAAAATGGTTGATTGGAAGGAAGATTTTGGGAGTATAGGTGATAAAATGAGTGGATATGATTTTAAAGATATAATCTATGAAAAAAAAGAGAGGATTGCGACTATAGCAATTAATAGACCAGAAAAGTATAATGCATGCACATCCATCACGATTTACGAGTTGACGCAAGCATTTATCGATGCATGGGCTGATAGAGATATCGGGATTGTGGTGTTTACTGGAATGGGTAATAAGGCCTTCTGCACCGGAGGCGATCAATCCATCAGAGAGATAGGTGGTTATAAAGGAGATTTGGAGAGATACCAGGGGACAATCGCGGCTCTACCTCTTGAAGTCGGTTGGCAACTTTTGACGTACCTCATAAGACACATCCCAAAGCCCGTGATTGCAAGAGTGAACGGGTATGCAATCGGCGGTGGGCACGTATGGCAGGTAAACTGCGACCTATCAATTGCTTCTGAGAACGCGAAGTTGGGACAAGCTGGTCCGAGAGTGGGGAGTTTTGATCCAGGCTTCGGAACTGGAGATCTCTGGAAAAATGTCGGGCTTAAAAAGGCGAAGGAGATATGGTTTCTCTGCAGAACATATACCGCTCAGGAAGCTCTCGAAATGGGATTGGTAAATAAAGTAGCTCCACCGGATAAGCTGGATGAAGAAGTAAGAAAGTGGTGTGATGAGTTGCTCTTGAAAAGTCCAACCGCTTTGAAGATGCTCAAATATGCTTTTCTCGCCGAAGCAGACGGACTTGCGGGAATAACAGATCTGGGAGTTGGCGGTCTTGGTTTGTATTACGGAACAGATGAAGCGGTCGAGGGTAAAGACGCTTTCATGGAGAAGAGAAAACCCGATTTTTGGGGGCATTATCTAAAATAGTTGATGGCCTTCAAATCCGATATCGAGTAAGATTCTAAAAAAGGTCCGCATCCCCCTCTGGAGTGGACCTGATATATTCGCGTCTCTTTTCCGTTGAGTGCGGAAGCCAGATTGTTTTTGACGCGTCGATTCTCAAACGGAAACGCTGTAACAAAAGAATAAACGGTTTAGAAAATTATTTATTGTATAACTGATATATATTGTTTTATGGATCTCTTAACCCTAGCGTGTGTCGCGATTCTCTTGATACAAGTGACCACGTCCCCTACGGTTGAGGAGATCCTGACTGACCCTCAAGGATTTGAGGGGAGGGAGATAACTCTTGAAGGGGTATCGATGGGAAGCGATCCTCAACAGACCTGCCTTTTGATGAGATACGAACAACCGCTATGCGATAGGGATTTTGTATTGCATGATGGAACGGGTATGATTTACGTCTCTACCCTTATGGAAATCACAGTCAATGGTGAAGTAATACATAAGAGGTACATAGTGCCAGATGGGAGAGAGATAAGAGTTGCGGGGATAATAGAGCTAGACGATTATGGGTGCCCATATCTTCACGCTGATCAAAAACCAATGGTGCTCTGACCTACTCAATTTCTATCCCATAAACTTTCTCTGGCAGATCTTTCATCACTCTGTATACGTCTACGTTTTCTTCATTCATTAACCTCTTCACGGTCCTGGGGAGAGTCTTCGGACTTATCACTACGCCAGGTCTGTCAGGATCATCTATGTAGTCGCTCTCGAGCATGAAGTCCTCCATACTCTTAAAGGCCTCCTTAGCGTTTTTGTAACTCCCTATTATGCTAGGCGTCAATCCAAATGTATTTTTCGTTATTGGAGAAAAGTGTTTTACTACTCTTCTTCTTTCAATTCCCACTTTCCCTGCGATCTCTGAGATCTCCTTAAAAGTACTTTCAGAGCTTTCGCTGTGTATTACCACAGCGCAATCCGCCTCCTTGGCCTTCATCATGGCGTACTCCATTATCTCATTTGAGGCCTCCCACGTCTCTTCATCGACGGGGTAGTGGGGCCTGCCTACCTCACCGATGGCGTCCGCCTTCCTCTCAGTTACATACTCTGCAGCAATGTCGATTCCCTTTTTCATAGCGATTTTCGCCTCTTCTAAAATTTTAAAATCGCTAATTCTCGAAGGATGGACGCCCAGGCCAATGAAGATCCTGACCCCCGTCTCTTCCCTAGCCCCCTTTATGATGGACAAGAGAGTTTCATACTCCTTCTCAAAATCGCTACCGTCTCTTATTTCGAAGTACGGTTTGCTGACAATCATCATCGCAGTCCCTCCGCTCCTCTCGAATTCCTTTACCGCTTCTAGACCCTTTCCTCTAGGGTCCAAGTGAAAGTGGTTATCGTATATCTGCACGGGAAAAGGATAGGCGAAAAACTATTTAATTACATGTTTCTTTACATCAGGATGGATCCAATCGTCATTCTGAAGAGAGTGCACAAGACCTTTCTGCTCGGCAGGAGGGCGGTGCCGGCCTTGAGAGGGGTGAATCTAGATGTTGAAAGGGGGGAATTTCTTGCGATAATGGGCCCAAGCGGCTGCGGAAAGACCACTCTACTAAATCTGGTCGGCATGCTCGATAAGCCGACAGAGGGTAGGGTAGTGGTGAAAGGCAGGGATGCCACATCGATGAGTGATGATCTCGCCTCTGACTTAAGGTTAAGAGAGGTGGGGTTCGTCTTTCAGAACTTCAATCTGATACCCAACATGACCGTCTTGGAGAATGTACAACTCCCCATGCGATTTGCCTATATGAACAGGATAAGGATGGAAAGCAGGGCAAGGATGCTACTAAATGCGGTCGGTTTGGAGGACAGAATGGAGCACTTGCCAAGCGAGCTTTCTGGAGGGGAGCAGCAAAGGGTGAGTATAGCTAGGGCGTTGGCCAACGATCCATCTATATTAATACTCGACGAACCTACTGGTGAACTGGACTCTGAGATGGGGCATGAGATAATCTCGCTGTTAAAACGTTTGAACAAAAAGTCTAAAAAAACGATGATAATGGCTAGCCATGATCCTTCCATCGCCAGTTATGCTGATAGAGTGGTGAGGATGCTCGATGGAAAGGTGGTGGGTTGAGAATAAACAAAAAGTTTTTGCTTGGCGCTCTGGGAATTGCGATATCTGTAGCCCTGTTCTCCTCGATTATCGCCATCACCGACTCTCTGCAATATGGCCTTGTAAAGGCTTTGATGGATGACGAATGGGGAGTGGATGCTGTAGTGCTGCCAGAAGAAGACGGAATAGCATTGGAGCCCGTCGCTCACGAGCCCCTAGATTGGTCATATTCTCTAAGAAGAGTTAAAAGGGCGGAGAATCTGGACGCGATAATCATCGAGCTCGATCTGGAGAGGGAGAGGAAGATGGGGATCGGGATCGCTAAGGATTTAGATGTCGGGGAGAAGGGATGCGCTATAAGCACCGCTTTATCAGAGGATCGCGGTCTGGACATCGGGGACTCTATATGGGTAAACGGAAAAAAATATTGGATAGATGGGCTTGTTAAGGAAAACACTAGAATCATTTACCTTAACTCCGTCATGACCTATGGAGATATAGCGCTGATCAAATTCGCCGACAGGGACGAGTTCTATTCAAGATCCGTGGATGAGATAATAGAAGCCTCTAAAGAGATGGGAAGCAAGATAAGTGCGATCTATTGGGCATCGGGGGAAGTGCTAGTCGTTCTACCCATAGCTCAGGGCTTGAAGGCTTTATCTATAGGCATGTCATACCTCACGGCGACGTTTCTGATAGTTGCCATAATAGCGCTTATAGTTGCCTCAATCCTCATATTCTCACTGATCTCCATAAGGGCCGAGGAGAGGGAGAGAGAGTTCGCGATCTATCGCGCGATAGGGAAGAGAAAGAACGGTATTTTCTTCATGGTGCTAAAGGAATCGCTCGCCATATCGGCAACAGGTGCGGTTTTAGGCGCTCTTCTGGGTCTCGGGCTCTCAGCTCTTCTAGCTAGCGCACTATCCATGCCTGTTCAGGTTAACGGTTTATCGTTAATCCTGCCGATATCGGTGGGAGTCATAATGGGGATAGTTAGCGGGCTTTATCCTGCATACTCCTCAGCGAAGAAGGAGATCTCCCAATCCATAGATCCCCATAGAAGAGGATACAAAAGAGGCAAGGTCGTAATGGAAAGGGGCATGTCCGGACTATTGGTGGGGATAGGTTTTCTGGTGTCGTTCCTCAGCCTCTTCACACTATTCGTCATGCCAGTCCTCTCGGTTAGAGGTGGAGAAGAATCGATGCTAGCGATCGTGATGATCCTCATGACCTCGATGATAGTCGGCTTGGCCCTAATTGGAGTGGGGGGGGTAGCTCCACTGATAGAGAAAGGACTATCCAGGCTAACCAAGGCGATATCCTCAGGGGTAGGAACTACAGCTGAGACCTATGTAAAGAGGCACAGGAGGAGGAACGCCACCACGAGCGTTATGTTTTCAATAGCTATCTGCTTTACCGTTTTTATATCCTCGATCTATGCCATGCAGGACAGATCGTTTGGGGTCACTATACCCTATGAGAACGGAGCGGACTGCGTAGTGAGTTCCCCAGAAGGCTTGCCAGACGACTTTGTCGACGATCTTAGATCCATGGGGGGCGTTAAGTCCATTTCGTTGGTAACCGTGGGGAAGGAATGTTTGATAAGCGATGAAATACTATTCGAACAGCCGATTAACTGTGTTCTATATGGAGTAGATGAGAACCTGGCTGATACCATTTACCCTGAGTTTAGAGGGGCTAAGGTCTCTCTCCCAGAAGAACAATGGCAGGTGACTATACCCAGGTCCATAGCTTCCTCTTTGGGAATTGATTTATGGAATAAAGTTAATTTGATGGTGGGAGACGAGCGCAAAGAGCTATACGTAGTTGGCATCGCCTCAGCGCTCCCCGGTTTCCCCAGCGTAAAGGAAAACGAAAACCTGGCTCCTGGGGGCGCTGTTCTCTGCTCCCCGGGTCTTATTGGGGAGGATATAGGGAGGGTTTTGATAAATTTCGAGCCCGGTATGGAGGGCCAAACGGTTAAGCAGATAAGGGAAAAAATGTCGTTCTATCCATACGAGCCCATATCCCTAACGGTGACTTCCGAGGAGGTTAAAGGGGCAAAGGAGGCCAGCAGTATCCTGCTGGCGGGCCTATTCGCCATTCTAATCCTGAGCGTTCTGATAGCCTTCTTTGGCCTGGTAACCTCTTCATACGTATCGATAAGAGAGTCAGGTTTCGAGATAGGCGTTCTTAGATCTTTGGGAATAAGGAAAAGTGCTATAAGCGCGATATTTACGGTTGAGGCTACCGTTGTTGCTTTATCTTCATCGATATCTGGAGTAATTATGGGATCGCTGATCGGTTGGGTGTATGGCCGGCAACAGCAGATCTTGATGGAGCTTCCAGTGGTTAGCGCCCTGCCTCCTCTATCAGTGATAATAGCCATAATCGTGGTGTCAGCGATTTTAGGACCTGTAGCTGCGAAGTTCGGCATTAGAGCTCTGGTTAGAAGGAAACCCGCCGATGTGCTGAGAAACCCATAGGGGTTTTTTATTGTTATACAAAGTATGTAAACTCAATTTTAGGGGGGTGAGGGTTAGAAGGGAGAGAGGGGTTGGATAAGATAGATAAAGACCTCCCTCTCCTTCTTTTTTAAAGGAAATAACTCTAGATCCAGGATACGAGAGTTAACTTTAAATACCAATCCCTCGATCCTGGCTGATGGCTACGAAACCTTTGGATATGATAAACTCAAGCAGGGGTTCTAGGGTGCTGGTAGAACTTAGAGGACGCAGGTGTTACGCCGGTACGCTCAGTTCTTTTGATCCACACCTGAACATAGTGCTCATAGATGCTGAGGAAACGATAAATGGGGAGTTAAGCAGGAAGCTCCCAACAGTTCTGGTCAGAGGGGATAACATAGTATATGTCTCACCATAGGTGGTAAAATGAAGGGCACTCCTTCGATGGGCAAGAGGAACAAGAAGACGCATATCATATGCAGGAGATGCGGGAAGCGCGCATACCACGTATCGCATAGGAGGTGCGCATCCTGCGGTTTCCCTGACTCTAAACTCAGATAGAGTCGAGCACGAAGTTACATAGGCGATCTGCCTTTTTTACGCCCTCATCCTCTCTTTCGACCTTTTCAAATTTTACTTCAACTCCCCTTTTAGCCAATTTGGATAGTATGCTATCTATCTGCTTCTTCAACTTTTTCAGCTTGTCGTCTCTAATCCTCCACTTACCGCTTAGTTGATTTATGAGAAGCTGACTATCGGAGATCAACCTTATCTCATCCCCTTTAGAAGCTAGAGTTAGAGCTTGCTCTAGAGACCTTATAGCTCCATTGTATTCGGCCACGTTGTTCGTTACCCTTCCTAAGAAGCCCGACCCCTGATACTTTTTCTCGCCCGTCTCGATTATGAAGCCATAACTTCCGGGCCCGGGATTTCCTCGGGAGGCCCCATCCGTGTGGATATTAATCTCCATGACCCGTCAGTAGAGAGACTATTATAAGTGTTAACACGGCTAGAGGTCCGGAGACCACAACACTGTTTATTCCGTACATCTCCTCTATCGTGAGCTTACATACTATCGTGCCGACCAATCCCACAAACATGGAACCCAAACCTCCCCACTTGTTGGCCCGTTTCCAGAGAATGGCTCCCAGCAATGCCGGGGTTATACACGCGCCATAGATGGTGTATGAGTAAATCTGAAGCTCCAGAGCAGACGGGAATATATTTATCATGATATAGGCTACTGCGCAGAATAGGATTATGATACTTCTACCCAGAAAGAGCTTCGTTCTGTCCCCCGCGCTGGGATTTATATATTTTGCATATAAGTCATAGACGCAGGTCGTGGCCGATGACAACAGGTAAGAATCCCCCGTTGTCAAGAGGAAGGCCGCCGAAGAGGCCAGTACCAACCCTCCTAAAACAAAAGGGAGATATTGGGCGGAAAATTGGAGTATTGCTCTATCCATTTCCCCCTCCGCTAACTCCATTCCCGATGCCCTGGAGGCGGTTGCGAGTATAATGATGGGTATGTTGATGATGAGACAGCCTATAAGCCAATAGATCGAACCCCTTCTAGCGGATTTTGGATCCTTTGCGGCAAATAGCCTCTGATACATGTTCTGATCGCCGAGAACGAGAAGAAGGGTTGGAATCATAAACCCGATCCACATGATAGGGCTCAGACCCCCTAAAAGCGTGTGATGTGCCTCTGGAAGAGCGCTCATCATCCCATCTATGCCCCCGACGTGTAAAAAGGCGAAGGGTATGCTTAGAAGCAAACCGAATGTTATCAAAAAGGCGCTCATCGCATCGGTATAAGCCACTGAAATCAGCCCTCCAACCAGGGTTATGGTTAGCACGATAATCGCTCCCACGATCATGGAGGTTTTATAGGAAAGGCCTGTGCTCAGCTCCAGTATCATGCCAAAGCCCTGCAGCTGGTATGAGACTATGCCCAGATAGGCCAGGATAATGGCCAGAGAGGCTATCACGCCTGAGAGCTCACCATATCTGTCCCTTAATATGCCGGAGATTGTATATTTCTCCATTTTTCTCACCCTCATAGCCAAAAGGATCAAGATGAATATTCCAACGGGCTCCATCAACGTGTAGATAAGACCGGCAAACGGCCCATAGGTGTATATGAACTCCGCGGTTCCCAGTATCGTACCACCCCCCATCCATGTGGCCAGCAGTGTTCCGGCAACGATAAACGAGGGTAGCGATCTGCCCGCTATTACGAAGTCATCGCTCGTTTTTACCTTTCTCCCGACGATCAGAGCGATCGCGATAACTATGGCTAGATAGCCGAACACCCAGGGCCAGAAATTCAT
>DACJ01000099.1 GCA_002494765.1 Euryarchaeota archaeon UBA186 | reverse complement strand
CTGGCTGGTACCGGATTATCGTTTACCTAACGACATTCTTAAGAACACCGTCGAGAACCTGGTGAGGATCGCCGGGATAGATGTGAAATACAACGCCAAGGTCGGTGAGGGGAAACTGACGATAGAGAAATTGAAGAAGGAAGGTTATAAAGCGGTTTTCCTTGCAAAGGGAACCCCCTATCCCAGGGTTCTGACCTTTGACGGAGAGATCGTGAAGGGACAGGACCTTTCAGGTGTGATGTACGGCCAGAACTTTCTCTATGATGTAAGCCATGGGGAAGTCGCACCGGATTATCTCAAGGATAGGAAGGTGATCGTTATCGGTGGTGGGAACGTGGCCTTCGATGTGGGAAGGACGGCTAGAAGGCTGGGTGGGGATGTTACGATCGTATGTCTGGAGAATGAGGACAAAACCTCGAAGGACGGCATACCGGCCGACGACGAGGAGATAGAGGGGGCGTGGGAAGAGGGAATAAGGATAATCTACTCGCGCGGGGTAGGAGAGGTCGTCGGGGAAAGCGGGAGATTCAAGAAGATCGTTTGCCCATTGTGCACCAGCGTTTTTGATGAGAAGAGATTCAACCCCCAGTTCGATTGCTCTGACTGTAGAGATCTGGAAGGGGATGTGCTCATAATCACCGTCGGACAGATACCTGACAGGGCGTTCCTGCAGAAAGAAGGACTGCTGGACGAGAGGGGCAGGCTTGCCGTCGATCCATTCACATTGCAGAGTTTGAACAAGGATTGGGTCTTCATCGGCGGAGATGTGAGGAGGATCGGTTTCATGGCGGACGCGATGCAGGAGGGCAACGTCGCCGCGGAGTCCATAGAGCGGCACCTGAGGGGCCTAGATATGAGAGAGGGGAGAGAAAAGGATTATGAGGGATACGATATCCCGATAAGGAGCGGTTACAAACCCGAGCCTGAGGTGGTCTGGATACCTCCCGAGAAGAGGATGCATTTTAAGGTCTTTGAGAAAGGATTCACTTTAAAAGAGGCGATCGAGGAAGCGAAGAGATGTCTTACCTGCGGCCCATGCATGTCATGTAAGGCCTGCATCTCCATCGGCTTTCAGAAGTCGTTGTTCCCGGTCGAGGTGGACGAGGATAGATGCAGCGGTTGCGGGATATGCGTCTCCGCCTGCAATTACGATTCGGCCAAATTGATCGAGGTCGATGGAAAACTGTTATCCACCACGGATATGTTCAAGTGTAAATCCTGCGGCATGTGCGTGGCGGCCTGCCCATCAGATGCGAGAAGATTGGTCGACGATGCCACAGAGGAGAGAATTGGGAGGGCATATGCAGCTTTATAAAGGAGGTGGAAGATGAGTGAATATGAGCCGAAATTGGTGTGTTTTTCCTGCAAATTTGGTTGGGGATACCTGTCTGATGAGGATGCGCTATCGCGACAGATAAAGAACTGGATACCCATTATCTGCAGCGGAAAGATAGATGCAACTCATGTGGTCGACGCGTTCAAAAAAGGGGCGGATGGAGTGCTGATACTGGGCTGCCCAGAGGGAGAGTGTCACTATCAAGACGGCAATTTCGAGGCGATGAAGAGGGTCCATCTCCTCCAAAAAGTTCTAGGGGCCTTCGGAATAGAGGAGGAGAGGGTCAGGATAGAGCTATCAATCGACCCAGAAGGGAAAAGGATCCCACAGCTCGTAAAGGAGATGAGCGATGACATTAAAAAATTGGGGCCGCTGGGAAATAGCGAAATTGAGGGAGGTGCATAAAATGGCGAATAAACCGAAAGTTGCTATATGCTGGCTTGGGTCGTGCGGAGGTTGTGATGAAACGGTGGTCGATCTCAATGAGGCGCTCTTGCAGGTGGCAGACGCCATTGATATAGTCATATGGCCTGTAGCGATGGATTTCAAATATCATCACATCGAAGAGATGAAGGATGGTGAAATCCTTTTAAGCATAATCAATGGGCACGTCAGAAATTCAGAACAGGAAGAGATTGCAAAACTGCTCAGAAGAAAATCTCAGCTAGTCCTTGCCTTCGGTGCCTGTGCATGCTTCGGTGGCACACCGGGGCTGGCAAACTTCAGAACGAAGGAGGACATCTTCAACTGGGTCTATCGCGATGCCCCTACGGTCGTCAATCCTAACGGAATTTATCCTCAGCCCAAGGTCCAAATCGATGGAAATGAACTGACGCTCCCCGAATTTTACGAGCGAGTATATGCGTTGAACCAGGTGATCGATGTCGATTTCTACCTTCCCGGTTGTCCTCCGCCCCCCGACCTTGTGGCGAATGCGATAAACGCGGTGCTCGAGGATAAACTGCCACGAAAGGGTTCAACTCTAGCGCCCCACAAGCCCCTGTGTGACACCTGCCCGAGGAATGGGACGAAACCCGAGAGGCTCGCGATAAAGGATATCAAGAGGGTTCACGAGGTTGAGGCTGATCCCAACACCTGCTTCCTCGCACAGGGCATACTCTGTTTGGGGCCAGCAATCCGCACCGGTTGCGGAGAGGCCTGTATAAATATAAATATCCCCTGCAGAGGTTGTTTTGGCCCGGTTGAGGGGGTGGCCGATTGTGGGGCTAAGTTCGTATCCTCTCTGGCATCGATATTGGATGCTGAGGGGGAGAGAGAGGTGAAAGAGGTTGTGGATACGATAGATGACCTCGCAGGGTATTTGTATCGTTTCACATTACCTATCTCCAATTTAAAGAGGAGGAATAAAGATGGCTAAAAGAATAACGGTAAATCCGATTACAAGACTTGAAGGGCATGGAAAGATCGAGATCTTCCTTGATGATAAGGGAGATGTGAAGGACGCTTACTGGCAAGTGGTAGAGTTGAGAGGGTTCGAAAGGTTCTGCATCGGAAGGCCGGCGGAGGAGATGCCGAGGATAACTCCCAATATTTGTGGGGTTTGCCCTTCACCACACAACATGGCAGCGACAAAAGCGCTGGATGACCTCTACAGCGTCGAACCTACACCGGCGGCAAAGCTGGTCCGGCAGCTTCACTACGATGCATTCATGATGGAAGACCACTACATCCACTTCTTCTTCCTATCAGCTCCGGACTTTGTGGTAGGGCCCGCTGCTGATCCAGCGGAGAGGAATATAATCGGTGTGATCAAAAAGGTCGGGTTGGATGTCGGGGGGAAGGTGATCGAGGTAAGGAAGAGATGCAGAGATATAATCAAGCTTATCGCCAGCAAACCAGCGCATCCCGAAGGGGGGCTACCCGGAGGTGTCCCAAGAGGGATCACCGAGGACGAAAGAAAATGGATAAAAGAGACCGCCGATTTCTCCGTAGAGTTCGCCCAGTTCGCGCTCAAACTCTTTGAAGATGTCGTGCTCTCCAACAAAAAATATCTCGATCTGGTGCTAAGCGATGCGTACAACTTAAAGACCTACTACATGGGGCTAGTCGATGACGATAAAAAATCCAACCTATATGAAGGGAAGCTCAGGGTGGTAGACCCCGATGGGAATGAGTTCGCGCTTTTCGATCCGAAGGACTATGTAGAGCACATCGGGGAATGGGTCGAACCCTGGACATACGTCAGACTCACCCACCTGCGAAAGATCGGGTGGAGCGGTCTGATCGAGGGCGAGGGCACTTCGCTTTATCGCGTTGGGCCCCTTGCAAGGTTGAATGTGGCTGAAGGCATGGCCACTCCCCTCGCTCAAAAGGAGTTTGAGAAGATGTACGATACGCTTGGGGGTAAGCCGGCCCACCATACTCTAGCTTTCCATTGGGCGAGATTGATCGAATCGCTTCAAGCTGCGGAGGACATGCAGAGAATCGCAAATGATCCCCTATTGACCAGTAAGGACATACGGAATATGGATCTAAAATTGAAGAGGGTCGGAATCGGTTGTGTTGAGGCGGCTCGTGGAACGCTGATCCATCACTATGAGACCGATGACAAGGGGATATTGACGAGGGCGAACCTGATCGTAGCTACTCAACATAATGCTGCACCTATATGCATGTCGGTGAAGAAGGCAGCAACTGAATTCGTTAAGGGCCCTAAGGTAAAAGAGGGAATGCTAAATATGGCGGAGATTGCTTTTAGAGCATATGATCCCTGCCTCGCATGCGCGACCCATGCCCTGCCCGGGGAGATGCCCCTGATAGTTGACATAAGGGATGAAAAGGGCGATATAATAAGGACCCTAAGAAGGCCTTGAAGGTACTGATCCTGGGAATGGGCAACCCCATCCTCTCCGATGATGGGATCGGGTTGCTCATCGCCGAAGAGATCGGGAAGAGGGTAAAGGGGGCCGAGGTGGTGACGACTGCATTGGTGGGGGTTCACCTGCTCGATCTGATAGCTGGATACGATAAAGTGTTCTTGATAGACGCCCTCACAACCGTGGGGGGAATAAAAGGGGAAGTGGTGAAGTTAAAGGATGGGGGGGCGACGTCGCATCTCTTCTCCTCCCATGGAGTGAATTTCTTTGAGCTCCTGCGCCTCGGGGGGGAGCTGGGTTATAAAATGCCAGAACTGGGGAGAGTATATGGTATAGAGATAGGAGATGAAATCGCTTTCGGCGAGGAGCTCTCCCCGGAGCTTAAAGAAAGGCTCCCGTGCATAATAGAAAAGATCGCTGATGATGTGAGGTCTCACCTGAATCCTCCATGTGTGTAACCAGAAAAACATTTTCGCGAGAAAGTTCATAAAGGGCCTTTTCTTTATCAATAGTATGTCATTTGAGGATTCCGCGATAGTCTCATGTGGCACCCTCATACCAGAGATCACTTATCTGAAAAAAGAGGGGTTTCTCGATGCCAAATCCATACTCTTTTTAAGCCCTGGACTACACGAAAGACCAAGAAAACTCGCAGAAGATCTCCCAAAGCTGGTGAGAGAGGCTAAAAAGAGAGCGAATAAAGTCATAGTCGTATATGGTGGCAAGTTCTGCTATCTGCCCGATTATGATCCCTTTGCGACGGTTGATGCGATTCTCAGAAGGCTTGGCTCTGGTATAACAAGGGTAAGAGCTTCCCACTGTATCGACATGCTTGCCAGCGAGAAGGAGAGAGAGGAGATCCGCGGGGGAGAGAAAGTGTGGTGGCTAACTCCTGGCTGGATAACGTACAAACATTACGTTTTTTATGACTGGGACAAAGGAAAAGCCGTCGAGAACTTCCCGAAACACACGGGCGGAGCGATTTTGCTTGATGGGGTAGGCTTCTATGAAAAATTTGCAGCTGGCCACCCAGAAGAACTCCTCGAATATTCTGATTGGATGGGTTTGCCTTTAATGCCTCATAAGATAACCCTGGATAGGTTCAAAAATCTGTTGCTCGATGCCAAGTCGAGGCTTGAGGAAGGGATAGATGAGGTCTTGGAGGAGGGCTGAAGACCTGAATGCCAAATATCGGGCCCTTTGAAAACTACCCTGATCGTTATGAGGAATGGTTTGAAAGGAATAGATTTGCCTATCTATCTGAATTAGAAGCTGTGAAGAGGCTCCTGCCAAAGGGAAGGGGGGTCGAGATAGGAGTTGGGAGCGGGAGGTTCTCCCAACCACTTGGGATTAAACTAGGGGTTGAGCCCTCCAGAAAAATGGCAGAGCTCGCGAGGAAAAAGGGAATAGAGGTTGTAAAAGGCACGGCGGAAGATTTGCCTTTCCGCGATGGTGAGTTCGATTTCGCCCTTATGGTTACCACCATCTGCTTTTTGGACGACGTCGAAACTGCATTTAGAGAGGTTTACAGGATCTTAAAACCGGGGGGGAGNNGTCATTATAGGGTTTATAGACAAGAACGGCCCCATAGGAAAGCTCTATCAGGACCGCAAAAAAGAAAATGTATTTTACATGATGACGACATTTTATTCTGTGGGAGAGTTGCTCTCCCTTTTGGAAAAGTCTGGCTTTAAGGATTTCTCCCTTATGCAGACGATCTTCCAAGGTCCAGGTGAAATAGATGATATAGAGCCCGTGAAGAAGGGTTATGGTGAGGGCTCCTTCGTCGTTATAAAGGGTTTGAAGCCTTTAGATGGAAAGAAACTTAGATGTGCTGGTAAATGGGGGGTAGATGAGACTTAGGATCCTCTACGATAACGATGCCTTTGTGGGCACTCCAGCCCACGGCTTTTCCTGTTTCATCCAGAAAGAGAACAAAGCTCTCCTCTTCGATGCGGGTTGGGACTGCTCGATCTTGCTCGGAAACGCCAGGAAGCTTGGGATAGAGCTCGAAAAAGCGGAAAAAATGGTTATTTCGCACGCCCACTGGGACCATATGGGGTCCCTCCCGGCTCTTCTCCCCTTAACCCGTGTGAGCAAAGTTGAACTATGCTTTCCAACCGCGACCGAAAAAATGAGGGAAGAGCTGGCGAGAAGGGCTATCTTCACCTCCTGCGAAGAGCCCACAGAGATAGTAAAAGACGTATATACCACTGGAGTACTCGGAAGAATCACCAAGGAGCAATCACTGGTCATAAAGGGTAGAAAAGGGTTAATCGTCATTACAGGCTGTGCCCATCCTGGCCTGGAGCTGATTATGGAAAGGGCGCGGGAAATAGGAAATGATGAGATCTATGCTGTAATAGGGGGATTCCATGGATTCGCTAAACTAGATCTTCTGGAAGAGCTCAAGCTCATCGTACCTTGCCACTGCACCGTGAGGAAAAAGGAAATATTGAAAAAATTCCCCCAAGCAAAGAGGTGTGGCATTGGTCTAGAACTGGAGTTCTGACCAGTTAATCGCTTGGAGAATGCTCGGGCCTCTTTTTCTTCAGGCTTCTTCAGATAAGTATCAACCTCTAGGTTTTCGCTCATCCACTCTATTCTATTCTCGAGGAGCTTAAGAGGCTTCATCAATGGTTTTGGAGGCGCTCAGCATAAATTTCAATGGGGAATGGCTCCGCATGAAAGCTCAAAGAAATAGCCGAAACCGTGATCTTTCTTTGCTCAGACGCCGCCTCGTTCGTCACAGGACACGCTATGGCCGTGGATAGCGGTTGGGTAGCCCAGTAGCGGGCTGGAACGATAAGAGGGAAAATTCAGAGGTCTAGCGCCTCTATTGCCTCTTTTATGCCCTCTCCACGCTTGCAGTTCGTTCTTACTATTTTCATCCCGGGCTTTACTTTTCTTATGTCTTTTTCGATGGAGTCCATACTTATCTCCACTGCCTGAGCTAGATCTATTTTATTTATTATCGCTAGATCCGAACCCAGGAATATGTAGGGGTGTTTCAGCGGCGTATAAGCGCCCTCGGTCACGCTTATCACCACCATTCTCGTCTCGGCTCCCAAAGGAAAATCGATGGGGCAGATCAAATTCCCCACGTTCTCGATGAATAGGAGATCGACATCCTCAAATTTTTGTAAAGCTTTGCGTATGACCCTGGCATCGAGATGGCACTCCTTGCCGGTGTTCACCTGGACGGTCTCTATATCCAGGGGCGCTAATCTATCCCTGTCTATGGTGGTGGTAAGATCCCCTGCTATGACGCCTATCCTGTATTTCCCCTTCAACTTTTTGACCATGTTCTCTATCAGAGTAGTTTTCCCCGATCCCACTGAGCCCATGACATCTATGGCCTTTATCCCTTTTTCTTTAAGGTAATCTCTATTCTCCCGGGCCAATCTCTCGTTCTCCTTTAAAAAGTCCAATTCGAGCTCTATATCCAGGTGCTCGCCCTCTCCTATTTCGATAATATCGTCCATTTTATCCCGCCATCGCTATCTCCCTTATGAGCTCAAGAGTCTTTTCCGCCTCTCCCTGATCCAATAGCTCTATGGCAAATCCGGCATGAACTATCACATAATCTCCAATAGAGGCATCTACCAGGGAGATGTTTATTTCTCTCCTCACTCCTCCGAAGTCAACTTTTGCCCTGTCTCCCTCGAGCGAGATTACTCTGCCGGGTATCGCTAAGCACATATCACCATCTTCTTTCTGCCACCTATATAAAACTCAGGTTTTTAAAGTCTTTTACGATGGTGGGTAGAATGGAAAGGGCGAGACTTCAGATCGAAGGCACGGTTCAAGGCGTGGGTTTCAGACCCTTTGTTTACAGGTTGGCTAAATCCATGGACGTTAAGGGTTACGTCAAAAACAGAGGAAACTTCGTAGAGGTCTGTGTCGATTGCGATGAATCCACTCTGAACGAGTTCATAAAAAGGATAAAAGAAGAGGCTCCGCCCTTATCCCACGTGAGAGGGGTGATAGTACGCCCGGCACATGGGGCTGGAGAAGAATATGCCGATTTCCACATCGTTAAGAGCGATTATGCGGAAAAAAGCGATTCCGTAGTGCCTCCGGATTCAGCCGTGTGTGATGATTGTTTAAGAGAATTGAACGACCCTGCCAACAGGAGAAACGGCTACTTCTTCATAACCTGCACGAATTGCGGTCCGAGGTTTACCATCGTTCACACGCCGCCTTTCGACAGGGAGCGCACGACCATGGATCCTTTCCGTATGTGCCCCGAGTGTGAGAAAGAGTATACGGATCCGATGGATAGGAGATACCATGCACAGACCATCGCCTGCCCTAAATGCGGCCCGGAGATATTCTATATCGATGACAGGGGAAAGAGCCAGGGAAGAGAGGCCATAGAGCGTTGTGCAGATCTAATCGAAAGAGACTGCACAGTAGCTATAAAGGGGTATGGGGGATATCACATCTCTTGCAGCGCTTCGAGCGATGGGGCGGTTAAACGACTGAGATACCTTTTTGGTAGGAAATATAAACCGTTCGCCATAATGGCTAGAGATCTCGAATCCGTAAGGGCCTTCGCTTTTGTAAACGAAGAAGAGGAGAAGGAGCTGCTTTCGTACAGGAGGCCGATACTCCTTCTAAAGAAGAAAAAAGATCTATCGAAACAGATAGCTCTAGGCCTTCATAACCTGGGGGTCATGCTCCCCTACTCACCGCTGCACCATCTCCTCTTCGATTTTTTGAAGATGGAAAATATAGTGATGACGAGCGCAAATGAGACCAGCTACCCAATAATAAAGGAGGAGTCTGAGACTGGGGAGCTTTTGAGCAGCGGGAAGGTGAATGGGATCCTATATTACAACAGGGAGATAGCGAACCGGTGCGATGACTCAGTCGTTAAGTTTATCGGGAATAAAAAGAGGCTTATAAGAAGATCTAGAGGATATGTGCCTACGCCCATCGAATTAAAAATGGGGGAAAATTCATTGGCCCTGGGGGGAGAGGAGAATGTAGCTGGGTGCATCATGAACTATAATAAGGCGTTTTTGACCCAGCACATCGGCGACTGTAAAAACCCGGAAACCCTCGATTTTCTTATACAAACTCTGGAAAATCTAACTACGCTAACGACCATAAAGGATTTCAAATCCATAGCTTGCGATCTCCATCCGAGATTTGGGACCACTAAACTCGCTGAACGGATTTCCCAAGAGAGGGGGCTGGAACTTTACAGGGTGCAGCACCACTACGCTCATGGTCTATCCCTGATGGCGGAGCATGAACGCGAAGAGCTCATCGCCATAATCTGTGATGGTTTTGGTTATGGGGTCGACGGAGACGCATGGGGTGGCGAGATCCTATATTGCAGAGAGGATGGCTTCGAACGGTTGGGGCACCTGCAGGAACACTTAATGGTCGGCGGGGACCTTGCTACTAAATACCCTATGAGGATGGTCGCTTCCATACTTCACGATTCTGGGCTTGAATTGGATAAGCACCTCCTACCAAAGGGGTTCCCACATGGAGAGAAGGAGATGGAGATCGTCTTAAAGCAGCTGGAAAAGGGCAGAGGGATAAAGACGACCAGTTGCGGCAGGGTTCTGGATGCCATATCGGCTTTGTTGGGCATCTGTTACGAGGAGACCTACGAGGGGGAGCCGGCGATGAGACTTGAGGCTATCTCTCTCCAGGGATCTGATTTAGGGCTCGAACCTAAATTCAGAGAAGATGCACTAGATACTTCTCATCTACTCAGATGGATAGCCGCCAGGTTGGATAAAGAGAGAAGAGAGGATCTCGCTTTGACGGGGGAGCTCTATCTCGCTCGAGGGTTAGCGGGGATGGCCTGTGAAAAAGCTAGAAAAGAGGGGGTTAAAGCAATAGGATTCTCGGGAGGGGTGGCCTACAACGAGCCGATGAGTTTCGCCATGGAAAAAACGGTAAAAAACAACGGTCTAAAATTTCTGGTGAATCGGGAAGTGCCATCAGGGGATGGTGGTTTGTCATTTGGCCAGTGCTACTACGCACACCTCCGCTCTTAGCCCTTCATGACGGAGAAAGGTTATAATCGCGAGTCTCAAGCATGAACAGGGATCTAAATACGATCTTTATAGTGGGGAATAAAGATTTCACCATCAAATATTTAGATAAAGAGAATTAGCTCTTCTCATAATATAAAAAGATACTCCAAAAAAAAGTGGATTTCTTTATTCCTCATAGTACAAGGAATAAGGAACAACAATCTTTATATTGCAGAAATGCTATAAATCCCCTTATGGCGAGGGTTGAGCGGGTGAGTGGGTTGATTTCAGCAGTCATGGTAGTACTTGTTGCATTCTCTTTAGGTATACCAAATTCTGCCAGTTTAGCGCAGGAGGAGAAGAGGCCGATTACTCCCGAAGATGCATATCTGCTGAGAAATCCTTCAAGTCCCGTTATATCCCCAAACGGTGAATGGGTCGCTTACCAGATAACGCAGATGTATGAGGAAGGATGGCACTATTACATAGGCGTCTCATCTTCGGATGGCGATTTTCAGTGGCAATCGCCCGGCCCCTGGGATCTCTCCTATGCATGGTCATCAGATGGCAAGCTGGCGTATTGGTCCATCATGGATCAGAGCCTGTCCATCTTGCATTTGGGGGATATGACTATAGAAAAGATAAGCATGTCCGAATCCCAACCTACATGGTCACTATGGCCGCAGTGGTCACCCGATGGTCGGTTTATCGTTTATGTCGCTGACGGTAATCTTCAGCTACTGGATCTCGACCTACGCACAACTGAACAGGTCACGTCAGTAGATAATGTTGCCCTGTTTGAGTGGTCCCCTGACGGCGAGATGATAGCCCTTTCAGATGAGGATGATATTTACGTATGGGCTCTCGATACCAATACTACTGAAAGGTTGACTGACAGTGAAGAAACAGACTCTTTCCCATGCTGGTCTCCAGACGGTGAATACATCACCTTCATGAGAGGAGATTATGCGAGTGAGTCAGATGTGTATGTCGTAACACCTGATGGAGAGGAAAAACAGTTAACCGATCAGCCAGGCATTGAGCTTGTGATGAATTGGTCTCCGGATGGCGATTGGCTGGTCTACAATTATTTAGACATCAATGTGCTCAAATGGATGGAGGTATGGGCTGTTGACGTTAACGGAAACGGATACGAAATAACTGCCGACTTCGATCGCTCTTCATGGTGGCCCTTATGGTCATCTAATGATAAAATCTATTTCAGGGCGGAGAATGAAGGCACTGAGGACATCTACGAAACTTCTCTAAACAAAAGCGTGAAACGAATAACTGTTGGAGAAAAAGAGACGATTGTAATCCCAACTATGGATGTTAAAGATGAGTTAATAGCCTATACATCTGGAGATGTCGATAGGCCGACAGAGGTGTACATATACAATCTTGAAAACGAGACGAAAATGCAGGTAACCAACCTTAATGATGCCTTCATGGAAGAGGTGAAATTGCTGGAGCCGGTGGAATTCTGGTTTAACGCCAGCGACGGCACGCCGATACAGGGATGGTATCTGAAACCCGAAGGTAGAGAAAAATACCCGTTAATTATGGAAGCGCATGGGGGGCCTCACTTCGTCTGGTGGAACACCCTGCAGCTTTATGGCGGCTTTGATTTCCAAGTTCTTGCTGCACATGGCTATGGGGTTGCATGGATCAACCCAAGAGGAAGCCTCGGTTATGACAGAGAATTTGCAGAGGCGATAAGAGGGGCGTGGGGGATAAACGACGCACAGGATTTCCTGGATGGTATAGATTACCTGATCGAACAGGGATGGGTTGATGAGAACAGATTGGGATTTACCGGC
>DACJ01000033.1:642-8394 GCA_002494765.1 Euryarchaeota archaeon UBA186 | reverse complement strand
TTAACGAGAGGGTGACATATCTCCGTGGTTTATACAGGATGAACTTCAAAGACGAGCCAATACTTTTAAGCTTACTATTCCGTTAATCCCTATGCACAAGAGGCTGTTCATACCTGGACCAACTGAGGTGAGAAAAGAAGTTCTCGATGCTCAGGCCCAGTGGATGATCGGCCACAGGGGAAGCGAGTTCTCGGATCTCTATAAAGGAATACTCAAAAAACTTGAGGATGTCCTTCAGACCGAAAAGCACCTTATGGTCTTCACATCTTCTGGAACAGGTTTGATGGAGGCCGCGATAAGAAACGGAGTCGAGAAAAAAGTCCTATGTTGCGTGAACGGGGCCTTCTCCGATAGATGGGCTCAGATAGCCGAAGCCTGCGGTAAAAACACAGATAGGCTGGAGGTGGAATGGGGAAGGGCGATAAAGGCCGATATGTTGAAAGAGAAGATCGAGGAAAAAGATTACGAGGCCGTTACGATAGTGCAAAACGAGACGAGTACTGGAGTTAGGGCGAAGTTGGGGGAGCTCTACCGAGCAGTTAAGGAGAGCGAAGCTCTGCTGTTGGTCGATACGGTTTCCTCCTTGGGGGGGGATAAAATAGACATAGACATGTGGGGCATAGACATGTGTTTAACCAGCAGTCAAAAATGTTTCGCCGCTCCCCCCGGATTGGCGATTTGCGCGATCAGCGATGAAATGCTCGATAGATCTAAAAAAGCAAAGGACAAGGGCCACTACTTCGATCTAGCCCTTATGGCTAAATATGCAGAAGAGAGGGGACAGACGCCAAGTACACCAGCCATATCGCTTATGTGGGCGCTGGACAAAGAGCTAGATTTCATGTTGGATGAAGGAATAGAGAACCGTTATAGAAGGCATGAATTGATGGCAGGACGTGTGAGAGGATGGGCTGCAAAAAACTTCTCCCTGTTTGCGGAGCCTGGGTATGAATCCGTTACCGTGACATGCGTAAACAACTCGAGGGGCATAAACGTCGGGGAATTGATAAAGAAACTAGATGAGAAAGGCATTGCGATATCCAACGGATACGGGAAATTAAAGGAGAAGACGTTTAGAATAGCTCACATGGGTGATTTAACCCTGGACGATGTAAGTGAAGTTACGGGAGAAATAGACGGAATACTGGGTTTGTAAAGATGCTCAGGGTGATCAGACGGAGATAAGGCCCTTTAGGGGGTTTAGATACAATCCCGAGAAGGTGAACATAGAAAAGGTGGTGACCCAACCCTACGATAAGATAACCCCCAAGATGCAGGAGGAGTATTATGAAAAGAGCCCGTACAACTATGTGAGGGTGGCACTGGGTAAAGAAAAAGACAGGTACACGGAGGCGCGTCAAGCTCTTAATCAATGGATCGCGGAAAAGGTCATAATCCAGGATGATAGGTATTCTATTTACCCATACTGGCAGGAGTTTGAGTTTTGTGGGAAGAGAAAGGTCAGAAAAGGGTTTGTGGCGGTATTTAATCTGGAGGATAAGGTGCTGAAACACGAGAGCACGCTTTCAAAACCAAAGGAGGACAGGCTCAAACTTTTTAGAAGCGTCAGAAAGAATCTGGAGCAGATCTTTCTTTTATACGATAAGAGGTATTGCCCGAAACCATCTGGGAAACCCATAGCCGAGGCGAGGGACGAGTATGGGGTGAGGCATAGGATATGGAGGGTAGATGATGAGGCCGCAATAGATGAGTTGGGGAAAGAGATGGCAGATCAAATACCTCTAATAGCCGATGGGCACCACAGGTATGAGGTTTCTCTGGGTATTCAGAAGGAGCTGTGTAGAGCAGGTGATAAACCATGCAACTACAGGATGGCCACTTTTGTCTCCGCCCACGATCCCGGTTTGGTCATACTGCCCACGCATCGTCTGGTCTTCAACAGCGGAGTAAAGAGCGATGAGTTTCTGTCTGAAGCTAAAGAGTACTTCGAGGTGGAACGAAGCAAAAAAAAGCTGGATAAACACGAGATAGGGTTCTTTAACGGGGAAGATGATTATACACTGAGATTAAAAGACGAGGGCGTAATGCGAGATAAAATGAGGGGCAAAAGCGAGACCTATAAACTTTTGGACGTCGTCATACTGCATGAGCTTTTGATCAAAAATTTGGGGATTGAAAACATAGAAGAGCATATTTCCTACATAAGAGACGAAGAAGAGGGCAGGAAAAAAGTCAGTAAAGAATATCAGTATCTTTTTACACTCTGCCCCACCTCCATAGAAGAGGTCATGGAGATAGGGCGAAAAGGGGAGAGTATGCCTCAGAAGTCCACGGATTTCTACCCGAAGATGATCTCAGGTTTAACCGCGTTTGACCTGGAGAGGTGGTAATCAAATATCAGTCAACGGTAACATCATCCATTCAAGCAGCAAAGCGGCAATGATGTTATAGTAAGACTAAAATACTAAATATTATGGAGGTATAATGAGTGTGCATGGAGTGGAAAAACTCCGATAAATCCAGCTTAGCGTGAGGTGATGAGAGATGATAACAAAAACGATATTTGGTTCGATAATGGTAGTCCTGCTTGTCGAAGCTTCGTTCGTCGTTCCGATAGCCGCAGAATCCTCTGCTCCTCAGAACATTGAACAGATCGATGGGTTCGCAGCCAGGCTTGGAGCCCCCCCGGGTTTCACCAGGGTGATGATCGGGTTTGAGCCGCTGTTCAAAGGGAGGATAGCCGAGCTGATAGAGGAGCATGGAGGACGGATAAAAGATGCGTTTCGTCTGATATCGGCGATATCGGCGATATTGCCGACTGAGGTCATTCCGCTTGTGGAAAAACTTCCCTTCGTAAGGTATGTGGAGGAAGATCACCTCATCCGTTCAACACAAGAGCTAGCCCAACCCTATCCCGCGGAGGTAGCCCAGGAGATACGATGGAACCTCGAGGCAATAGGCGCGGATAAGGTGTGGAACATCTCCACCGGGAGAGATATCAAGGTTGCCGTTATTGATTCAGGCATAGATTATAACCACGAGGATCTGGCGGGTAACATCAAGGGAGGAGTCGAGCTCACCCTTCTTCAGAGAACCACAAATAGACTCGCGTGGTATGACGTCTTTGGACATGGAACCCACTGCGCTGGCATAATCGGGGCGATGAGGAACGGCAAGGGCATTGTGGGCGTAGCCCCAGATGTCTCCCTATACGCCGTCAAGGTTTTCACCCCCATAGGTTATGCCCTGACCAGCGATATAGTGGAGGCCATCGAGTGGTGCGTTGACAACGACATGGATATAGTCTCGATGAGCCTCGGGGGCGGTCCGTTTCTGGCTAGAATTTTTGGCCTGAAGGAGGCCTGCGAAGCAGCATACGAGCATGGCCTGCTACTGGTGGCGGCCTCGGGAAACTGGCCATCAATTCTTTGGCCTCTCCCAATAGTCTCATGGCCCGCGGCCTATGACTCGATTATAGCGGTAGGCGCAACTAACTCAACGAATGCTCATGCATTCTTTAGCTGCAGAGGCCCCCAGGTCGAACTATCGGCTCCAGGGGTTGGCGTATACTCGACTCTACCACACATCTCGGTCGCAGGGATTATCGGAATGGCTGGCTTTTACTACGGGCCAATGGATGGGACTTCCATGGCATGCCCCCATGTAGCTGGCGTAGCGGCATTGGTATGGGCTGCAAACCCGTCTCTATCAAACGAAGAGGTTAGGGAAATCCTAAGTTCGACGGCCAGGAATCTTGGATCCGATGGAAAGGACACCCTATATGGCCACGGGCTGGTCGACGCTGAAGCTGCCGTAACCGAAGCTCTCAATAGAGCCTAGCGCCATTTTTCTTTTTTTATCTTTATCTGAATTCCCCACAGCTTGTCGCGTTCGACCTGGAGAGGTGGTGAGACGCTAGCCCCACCAGCTCCTCTTAAATTCCAGCTTTTCAAAAGGAGTCAGTAAAAAATCTCCCGCTTCTATTCGATCTTTTAGCTCCAAGGATGCCTTTCTCGCTCCCATTCTATCCGATGCCCTGTAAGTGACGGGGATCTTCATCTTCTCACCTTCACAGATTACATCGAGATGCCCCATATCGCACTTGAAGGCATCACAAACCGTCGTACAGAAACCACAATTTCTACATCTTTCCTCTTCGTGGATATAATTTTTAAAACACCCTTCCGGGCAGTATTTTTCGACCAGACATTCTTCACATTTTTTACAGGCGTCTGGGTCATAACTGACCTTTAAATTTTTCCACACCATCCCATATGTAACTCGATTTATTTCCTTCCTGTCGTGGATATCCAGCAACGGAAGCTCTATGTTTTCGTCCAAAATCTTCGCATTCTCAAGAGTCTTCTCGTTAAAGATGGGAATCGGTATCGCGACCGTATTCAAAACCTCGACGCCGGCAGAAGTTACCGTTCCTCCCATATACTCAGGTTCCATTTCATACATCTCAGCCGTGGCCATCAGAAATGGATGTTCTGGGCGGGATCTCGTACCATGCCCCAGAATTAATCCTTCCGCCCCATTCATCAAGATCTTCGAGCCAATTCCGATCACGTCGAGGTGGGGATCATTCTGTATCGGGTTCAATTCGCCGCAGCCTGCGAAAGAGCATTCTTTATATGGCCCCTTCAGACCCTCAGGATGAAATATGGTCTTTACGAGGCCTTTTTTGGGATTTGTAAACGCCTGATAATTTCTACAACAATTCCTGCTTCCGATGATCGCCGCCGTATTTGTGTCTTCAATCGTTATCGCCGCTTCCAATGTGCGGCCATCCGTCGTGTCGACCTCAACCTCGATTTTTTCTCCTTCCACCAGGTCCCTGAAAAGATGGCCCCCGCCATATCTGGGGTTGTATAGGCTCTCCTGGGTGCCGTAAACGATCGCATCTATATACCCCGTGCGTTCGTTTGGCGCTGGCCCAGGAAGCGCTGGCACGCCATTCAGCCTGGCCATCTTCCCCTTCTCAAATAACCCCGGCTCGGAAAAGCGGAAACTGAGAACGGCGGCAGTTCCGGACATGCAACTCCTCGTCGCGGTGGTAACGACATCCACATCTTTTACCGTTACCTTCTCGCCGTTTCTTACCATTTCTGAGAGGTCATCGGCGCTGATAACGGCGATGTTTCCCTTTTTGATCTTCTCATTGATGGTTTCTATCTTTCTCTTCATAAGTGCGACTCCTAAAGACGCCTTTATATTATTACATATATACATATACTGTATGATACATATACTGTATGATGCTGTACGATACTATGTATGCAGGTATAGCTACGTTAAAGATATGCAGGTATAGCTACGTTAAAGAGACTTTTCGCCTTTGCGTTTAACGGCGGCTAGAGCTTATACCCTATATCCCTCAACAATTTTTTCCTCTTTTTTACATCGTCTTCTTTCTCCATGCCCACGGGCGAGAATCCATCCACCACGCCTATAATCCCTCTACCCTGTTCAGTCTTCACCATCAGCACCTGAAGGGGATTGGCGGTAGCGCAGTGTATGGTACATATTTCTGGCACGGATTTCAGAAGGTTCATCACGTTTATCGGATAACCGCCCTTCATCACGATAAGGAAGGTATGTCCAGCCCCTATTTTCAACGCTTTCTGCATTGCCCATTCTTTTAGGTCGTCATCGTTGCCCTCCCCCCTTACCAGCCTATCCTGTGAAGCTTCACAAAACCCTATTCCAAATTTGATGGAAGCGGAGGAATTGACCATAGCTTCGTATATGTCCTCCACGCTCTTTATGAAGTGCGTATGCCCCAAAATGATGTTGTAACCTTCTGGTATCTCTATTGAAACTTTTAAGGTTTTTTCGCTCATGTTCTCGGAAAGCTGCACGAGTTTAAAGATCCTGCGTGTTTTAGCGTTATGCAAAGTATGTAAGCTCAATTTTAAGGGGGTAAGGGTTAGAAGGGAGAGGGGGGAACTGGTAGATTAAGTGGAGGTTTCTTCTTCTTTTTTTATCCGCATCAGTTTCTCGCTATTCTTAAGCCCGTCTCTTACTGTCTCGCTTCAGCCCGATATTTAAGCAATTCCTTTATCGCCTCTTGACCCTCAGCGCTGTATCTATCGGGGATTATGGTTCGTATGAGAATGATGCCTGTGCCGCTCGGCGAATATACTATCTCGTTACCCGGTTTCTCATAAGTTCCGCTTCTCACCAGCGTAATGTTCAGCTCGGTCAGCCCCTTCGCTTTGACATCCAGGTCGTTCATGACCCAGAAATTATCCGTATTGTGAGCGTAAAAGGAAATTGACCAATACGGGGCTATGTCAACAGGCACTGATACATGGATGTGAAGCGGTTTCTTTGATATATCATATTTGCAGAATTGCACGAAATGGTCGGGGCAACTCATAACTACCGAGTCCACCCGCGTTGGAACCCCTTCGATAATCGGCTCGTCAACGGCCACGCAAATTGCCCCATGGGTAAACTGGTTAACCGATACACCACTGGATTTAAGGCGGTCATCCGATACTTTATCCGTAATTATATAGGGGAGGGCACATATGGCTACCGTGTTTAAGGCAAAAGCCAGGACAAGCGTCAACGAGGTCCAGAAGGTCCATTGTTTCCAGGGCTTGTTCAATTTCCGTCTCATTTCATTCCTCCCTGACGATATGGGGCAGTTGGATCGTATCAGGGTACGCAAGCACTTCGGGATCGGGGTTGTACAGACGGAGCGTCAGGCAGATCTCGCCTTTCTCCTCTCCCCTCTGGGGTGCCTCATCGCCCAGAGGGAGCCAATTGCTCTCCTGTTGTTCTGCGGATAGTTTGATCGTCCATGTTCCATCCGTGTTGTTTACTATATTGGTCTTCGAATATGAGTATCTGTTTTCATTATTTGGTATCAGGTATAAATCTTTATACACAGTTATGCTCCACCAGCAAGCAGGTAGATCTCCACCTTCAATTTTATAATTGCATTTATAATCGAGCAGCTTTTCGTCAGAGTCCGTCATCGCCACGTAATAAATTGCCTCTGATTTATCAAGGGCCCATAAGCCGTACCTGGCTATTCTTGCCCTCTGGTAGATACTGGCCTCTTCGCTTCCCGTTTCAAGGCTGGTTATCCATGGGCCATTTTTTATCCCGGCCTGGGCGTACTTCTGGGGGCTGAGGACATACCAACCCGCGCCAACCGCGAGGATTAAAGCGGTTCCAACACAGATAATAACTTTTATTGCAGTCCTCATGATCGCACCCTATCAAGCAGCATAATTTTGGAATCGATTGTGAGTATTTCTTTTTTTTGGTATTCCAAAGTGATCGGTAACAGCAGATTTTACTCCTTTCATAATATGTGCTGGGAGCATCTTATATAAAAGTTTCTATTTTATTCGTCTTTTTTCAAATTTTAATAATTGTGATTATCTTATGACCATCTATAGAAACATCCCCATAAGATTTAAATAGTAGTGAATGTATACCCATCCAACGGTGGGTTTAAATTCCCTCCTTGAGACGAAAGGATAAAACGAATAGCAAGAATGGTTGGACCCCATGGTGAGGCGAATAGCAAGAATGGTTGGATACCAGCTCGTAAGGTTGGTAAAGGTGCCCTTAGATGGTATGAAATATCCGATCAGGAGGTGAATAAGGAAATGAACAAAAAGAAAACGATGTGTATAATAAGCTCGATAGTGGCAATCGGTCTGATAGCTATAGCATTTCAGCCAGCTGTCATAGGCAATGCCACTACAGAGAGTGAGGGAATAACAGGAGAGCAAGACTGGGACATAAGTGAAACTATTGAGATAC
>DACJ01000033.1:0-493 GCA_002494765.1 Euryarchaeota archaeon UBA186 | reverse complement strand
TCAAAATCATCTTTGCAGTACTCGCTACTGTGGTTGATGGTATTGATCTGGGAACAGACGTGCTCAGTGATATTGTTGGTATGTTCTTCAACGTCATCCTTGCAGTAGCCGCTGCGTTGGGAATAGTAGTTGACGTAGGTGACGCTATCACTGATATACTTACCACCCTAGCAAGCATGGCTAGCGATGCGGTAATAGCTATAGGTTCCATCCTGGCGGATGTAATCGGAGGTACAGTTAATGCAATCGATGCGTTTACTGACGTAGCTAGCACCGTGTCAGGTGCTTTTGTAGATCTGTTCCAAGAGATCAGGGGAGCAATAGTTGGGTCTCAATGGCTTGGAATAATCGGTGCAATTGCTGGGCTCGTCATAGGATTTATCAGTCCCGTAGCTGTCAGTCAATTGCCGTGGCTTACATCCCTTCTCATTAGCGGTATATCAGCTATTGTTAACTTGGCTGCGATTACAGGCGCTTTCTTGGCCGCTGTCGA
>DACJ01000077.1 GCA_002494765.1 Euryarchaeota archaeon UBA186 | reverse complement strand
ACGATATTTGACGAGAGCGAAGAGATCGTTTCGGGTTATCTGCCCTTTGTAAGGAAGTATATAGTGAATATCGTCGGGTATTATAAGAAGTACATAGTGGAGGATATTCAGAAGGTGGTAAACTTGGGCATAACCCCAAAGATTATCCTGCCCTCGCATGGGTTATTATGGAAAAATCCACAAAAGATCATTAACTACTATCTAGACGTCGCAAATGGCGTTCCAGTAAAGGGAAAGATTCTGGTGGTTTATAGCTCGATGTATGGATTCGTCGAGAGGGCCGCTAACACGGCTATTAAGGAGCTTGAGAACCTGGGTTACAAACCAAAGGTCCTAAAGTTTACGGATACGGCCAGAGATAACGTTAGTGATGTCCTCAGCGAGGCCGCGGACAGCGAGGGGATAATCATCGGCACTGCCACCTACGAGAGGAGTATTTTCCCGTTAATGCGTTATATCGTGGAGTTGCTCACCGAAAAGGCGAACTATGATAAACCAGTGCTCATCCTGTCTAGTTACGGTTGGGGTGGAACGGTGGCAAAGAATCTAGGAGAGATGCTCTCCGGCACAAAGCTCAGAATCGTAGACGCTATAGAATTCAGAGGAGAGAGCGGAGAAGAAGAGAAAATCGAGGAAGGCGTAAAAAATCTCTTAAATGCAAGATCTTCATAAGCTGTAATGAGTCGTAGAAGTCATAATCTAAATTTCAATTTTTTATTTTTAATACACTAAGAGAGTAAAAGTTAAGCGGAGTTTTCGATAAGCTATAATATGGATAAATGGATCGAGAAGGGCAAAATGCTCAATGATATGCTCAGGCCTCATACGTTCCCTTTGGCCGTTAAGCTAATAAAAGACGCCGAAGAAATTCCGGAAAGTGCGATTCGACCTTTTAGGGATTTAAAAATTAAAGTAGCACTTTGCCAGGGGATCACAATGAGCAGAAGGTATGGCTGGACGGTGGGTATGGTGCCCGAAGATGTTGGGTGCGCTATCGCTCTCGCTGCTTATGGGTGGAGAAGGCCAAAAGAAGAAAAAGCGATGGCGAATTTTCTCGTGAGGATGGGATACGCCGCTGACTCGAAAGCAGGAATGACCATAGCTAGCGAGATCAACAAGTTCGAAGAGGGAGAATATGCAGGGATCGTCTTCTCACCCCTAGCGTGGACTAAAATAGTGCCCGATCTAGTTATGGTGTATGGCAATCCCGCCCAAATCATGAGGCTTATCCACGCATGCACCTACCATTCCGGAAACAGCGTCAATTGCTCATTCTCGGGGAGGGCGGCATCATGCACCGAGGGCATAATCCGGACACGATTAACCAGAGAGCCGAAAGTCGTTGTCCCGGGAAATGGAGATAGGGTGTGGGCGATGACTCAGGACGATGAGATGGCCTTTACTATACCCTCCGAGAAGTTGGAGTCGGTCATCGGGGCTCTTAAGGTGGGCCATGAGGAGGGCATCAGATATCCCATACCCGTGTGTCAGAGATTTCGGCCAGAGGTAACGTTAGGCATTCCGCTCGACGAGATATTCTGACGGGTTATCTAAAGGCATTAGGATCTTAGTTGCCAAAAAGGAATGCCTTAAAACTCCTTTTCTCTTTTACTTGAAGCCTAAAAAAAGCCCAACCATCTGATAAATGAGAAGAGTCCCTATCTTCTCCAGCATGGTCACAACCCCGTGGATTGATACCCTGGAGATGGACCCTTTAAGAAAGCTGAAGAGGACAAGCCGGTTTTTCTATCGATAGGGTATTCCACATGCCACTGGTGCCACTTATGGTACGCGAAAGTTTTGAGGGCCCTGAGATTGCAAAGCTCTTGAACGAAATGTTCGTCTGCATAAAGGTGGACAGAGAGGAGAGGCCCTTGGATGCTACATACATAAACCATCATATATGATACTCCTTTCTCCTAAAAAACACCCCCAAGCTGACCCTGGTAAATGCCGACGAAGCAAGCCAAATCTACTTTGGGTTAAACACGGGTTTACGCTTCTCTGCAAAAGCTCGCAATCCCTCTTCTCCATCAGGATGAGCCGCACAACTCGATAGCCCTACACGCTCACGCTCAATATGCGTTTCAAGAGCTGTGTTGAATGAGTCCGTGAGAAGATGTTTTGACCAACCAAAAGAGTTGAGCGAACCCTCTGCCAATTCACGGGCCATGCCTACCCCCGCCCCCAACGCGCGTCCGTCATCCACGACCCTCGTCGTCAACCCCCATGCCAAGGCTCGCTCTGAAGATATTGGTTTATCAAACGCGGCGATCTCTAGGGCGCGGGCCAAACCAACAAGTCTTGGAAGTGTGAACGTACCCCCGCCATTGATGCAAAGCCCATTTGAAGTATAAGCCTGTTGCAGAATAGCGGACCTGGCCATAACTCGAAAATCACAGGCTAATGCCAATGAAAAACCAGCCCCAGCTCCAATCCCATTGACAGCCGCTATTACCGGTTTATCCATCCGGCGAATTTCCACGATCGCTTGATGAAAACGACCAGCTAATTCGTGAAAAGCCGCTGAAGGGCCTTCTGGGAAGCCAAGCGTCCAATTCAAATCCCCACCAGCACAGAAGGCACTACCCTCGCCGGAGATCACTATCCCTCTTATGGTGCTATCCACCGCAAGAGTGATAAGGTGGTTTGCAAAACATTCTATCGTATCGAGATCGAAGGCGTTGAACACCTCCGGTCGAGCCAACAACACCTTGGCTAGCTGTCCATCAAATTCGACTTTTACCGTTTCGGTCATTTTTTACCACTGTTAAAGAATTATGCGGGGGTTTTAAAAATCTCCAACGGGCAAAATACGATAATGGTTAAATCTCCAAGATCTGATCAAGTTCAGATATTTTTCCTATCTTAAAATCGGCCTCGGTATTGATCCCCACTACAGTGCAGCCTGCGGCTCTCCCCGCTTTGACGTCGCTTTCCGTATCGCCCACCAATATCGCGTCCTCAGGCTCAACTCTCAACTTCTCACACGCCTTGAATATAATCTCTGGGCTGGGCTTGCCTTTGGTCACGTGATCTCCAGTGATTATGGCATCGAAGTACTTTTCCAGATCTAGCTTCTGCTCTATCCGCTGAGCACAATCTTTGGGCGTGTTGGTGACTATTGCTTTCTTGTATCCATTTAACTTTTGTAAAGTGTCTAGGGTATCCGGGTAAACCCTGAGCTCATCTATGTGTTTGGAGTAGATGGCATTGCAAAATTTTCCGATTTCCAGGCTCAGGCCCACTTTTCTCAAGTTCTCACCGAGTTCGTGCCCCCAATACTTGGAGGCAAAGTCTCGTTTACTGACCCCCTTATGATTAAAGGCTTTGAGTGCGCTGTTTAACGAATGCCACCATAGATTAAGGGAATCTATAAGCACACCGTCCATGTCGAACAGGATCGCGCTCGGTTTTAATCTCATTCTTTCGCCTTATTCCGATGCCATATAAAAACTTATCGGAAATATAGATACTTTTTGA
>DACJ01000095.1:7664-8142 GCA_002494765.1 Euryarchaeota archaeon UBA186 | reverse complement strand
GCAGCTATCGGGATCGATTTCCCGTATACATAGGTGGATGTGACGTCGTAAACTATCGAGGAGTTTGAGAGAGCGAACATCTCCTGCAGCCTTTCCCAGACGTCAATCTCGAACTGGAAGATCTTATCATCTATGCCTCCCGCTTCAGTTCTTGTAAGCATAGCATCGAACATATTCCCTATGTTCTCCGTGGATATCTTCTTCTCATCAAGTCCGATTAAGGATCCTAAAGCTGTATCCCCATACCACGCACCGAGTTTGTTCCCAGATACGGAATCAGCGACCTTGTTGATAGCTACTATCGTGGTAAGATCTCCCGGGTCGATCCCATTCTTCACTATCTGTCTGTTGATGAGTTCTTTGAGGGATAGCTGTTGGGAGATGTTGTAGAGAATGAATACATCTCCAAACCTTCGAGCATGCTTCACCTTTACTTCCTTCCTCAGCCTTTTCTTGGGTTCGACTATGATCTCCTCCC
>DACJ01000095.1:0-7525 GCA_002494765.1 Euryarchaeota archaeon UBA186 | reverse complement strand
GACACCACTCATCGGGAGTATGAATTACACCCTGTTCCTGGCTCCGGGTATAATCGGGATGGGGACCGCAAGCATCGCCATGTCATCTGGCCATGTGCTATTCAATGAGAGACGTTTTTGGGGCATGTACGAGGCGATACTCACGCTTCCAGTCTCCAGATCCGCTTATCTTTTATCCAAAATATTGTGGGTGATGACGCTCTCGATGGGGCAACTTCTATTCATATTGCTTTTGGGAATACCGTTAATTGAAGGATTTTATTGTGCCAACATCTTCTTGGTTCTCCTCTCGATCCTATTAGGGGGTATCTGTTTCTGCTCCCTCATCATGCCAGTCGCCTCACTAACAAAGTCAGCGGCCGCGTTTTACGGCATAACCGCATTTATATCCTTGCCCATTATGTTATGCAGCTCCGCATTTTACCCCTTAAAGGCGATGCCTTTTTGGGTTAAGGCGATCGCGTACTTAAACTCGATGACTTACATGGCTAACATCGCAAGAGCCGGTTTCGCTGGGTCAGGGGGTTCGGAAATATTCTTTGAGATATTGATCCTATGTTTTTTTACCGCCTTTTTCTTTGCGATAGGCATCATCTCATTAAAAAGAATACGCGTTTGAGCAAGAGATTAGTAGGCTTTTCGCCAATGCAAGAGAAATTGTATTTCAAAACGATAATTTTATAGCAGTCGACCCCTAACGCTATGAATGCTATGCAACTGAAATATTCTGAGTTAGTTCTAAATTCTAAGGTGATAGGATGAGCGGGGAAGAAAATACGGATGTTAAGGGTCTTTCTTCGACCAGAGCCAACAGGCTTTCCCAAGGGCCTAATAGCTGGACCGCTTGGCAGTCATCAGAACCTGATTGGGACAAGGAAGTTGATATCCGAGGACATAGGGGCCGCAACAACCCAAGTGAGCCATATTCAACTGTATCCATTTGCAAACCCATATAAAGGAATTGTCGACAGACCAGCACTTATTCCATTCACTAACCCCACATATGCAATATATGTGTGGAAAGATGGCAGGAGATTTATCAGCGAGCTTGCAACGAGAAAGGAGTGTGCAGATTACATGATGTTTACACTGAAGGAAAAGCCGACTTTCAGCATATTTGATGAGAAGGCATGGCCGAATTTCACAAAAGAGGCTGTTATGGAGGAGGGGCTTAAAGGAGGGAGGATAATAAAAGCGGACACGTTAGAAGAATTGGCAGCTAAAGCAGGAATAGATCCTGCAGGCTTAAAAGATACTGTTGAAAGATATAATTCATACGTGGAAACGGGAACGGATCTGGAGTACGGAAAGCCTAAAATGCTTAATAAGATAGAAAAACCACCATTTTACGCATTGCCCCAATGGCCATCGGTTCACCACACCATGGGAGGTCTTCAAGTAAACGTGAATACGCAGGTACTGGACAATAAGGGCAACGCGATTCCTGGACTATATGCTGCCGGAGAGTGTACGGGCGGAATACATGGCGCGTGTAGGCTTGGCAGTGTGGCGATACCGGATTGCATTGTCTTTGGAAGAAGGGCGGGAAAGAACGCTGCAGCAAGATGAGATAAGCCAATAAGAGCCTTTGAAAAGAAATAGAATGTTGGGATATGCGCTAAGATTAAAAAATAAAAAAGAGAAGAAAATAGGTTTTAAACTACTCGTTCATCTCATACACATCTTTTAATGCGTACACATGGTTTTCCCAGACTCTGTTGAACAGCTCCTCGTCGGGCACTGGCTTTTTTATCATATTCAGCCAATACTCATCCTGCTTGCGCGTGCTATTGGGGTTGCTGTAGAGGTCCACCGCGAACTTCGAGAAATCCCTTACCATAAAGTCGAAGATCTGATCTGTGATATCGTCCTCAATGTTGTAGATCTTGATGCTCTCGAGTATGAGCTGCCCATATGCCACCAGCGCGAAGAGCTCTCCGACGTTAAGGGTGAAGTCTGGATGCGTATATTGGTCCTCACTCAGGGGTGCATTCACCAGAAGTTCTCTGAACTCCTCTGTCTGTTCCTTGAACACTTTAACATTTGGCAGATTGCAGCCGTTGTAGGCGATATGGTAATCGTGGAACTGGATCTCCATTAATCCATGGGTCGATCCCTGATTAAAGAGGAACTCGTCGTGTTTGGGCTCGATTTGTTTGCCTATCTCGGGGTAGTTCTTGGGATTGAAGAAATAGTTCTGCATGAACTTTAGCAGAAGCATTATATTCACGTGAACGGTGCCCTCAAGCCTCGGCAATGCCCTGATATACTGTGTGCCCATCTCAAAATAGGTATCCTTCTCAAAGCCTTTAGCGGCGATGATATCCCATATGATGTCCATGACGTCCTCTCCTTGGGTTGTCACCTTCATCTTCATAGTCGGGTTGTAGAGGAGATAGCGCCTGTCATCGAGCGAAGCCGTTCGGAAGTAATCTGAGGCTCTGAGCCCGAAGAGCCTCATCGCCGCTATGCGAGTGAAGGAATCGACGAACGCTCTCTGCACGTGTGGCATATCCGTTACGTATAAACTATAGAGCTCGCGGTGTGCCGCATGATTTAAAGCTTCATATAGAGCATGCTCGCATACGCCGATTGAGGCCCACCCGAGTTGGTACTTCCCCACATTGACGGTATTGAGGCAACATTCCCAGGCATATCGAGCTTTTGAAAGGATATCCGCTTCAGTCACCCGGTAGTCCTTGAGTTTAAAATCGGCCACATAGTCTTGAATCGCTACGACGTTATCGACCAATTCATACCCCTTGTTGCGGAAATTGGATACGAAAAACACATAATCTCGAGTAGCGGGAAAATGTCCGAAGGTGGAGACCATCTCGGCCTCGTTCCCGTTCCCGATGTAGTACTTCTCCCCATTAGCTAAATAGGTCCCGTCCTCCTGAGGTTCCAGGGCCATTTCGGTGGAATATATGTCGGCTCCATGTTCCCTTTCAGATAGGCCAAAGGCGAATACAGCCCCACCTTTTAGAAGTCTAGCCGCCTTTCGCTTCGCCTCCTCGTTCTTGCTCATCCATATCGGTCCGAGACCAAGGATCGAGACCTGCCAGGTGTACCAGTAGGACGTACCGTAAAAGCTCAGGAGCTCGTTGTAAAAGTTATTTCTCCAGGTGTCCCAGCGGCAATCCTCGTCCCCGTACTCTGGAGGAGTTAGCAGAGTGTAGAATATTCCCTCCTTTTTTTGGAAATCGAGATAGTCCCTGTACCATTTTCTTTCATGGAAATCCTCTTTTATCTTTTTCAATCCTTTGTTCTCGAAGAACTCGATGGTTTTGAGCGCGATTTCTTTTGATCGCTCATCCTGGAATTCGATATTGGGCTTTTTGGGGTTAAACAAGATCATATTTTACCTCCTTCGTAAAAATGACATGAGAAGATGCCATACGAACGGCTAAGCCACAATCCCTGCTCTCTTAGACTTTTACGTGACCTCATCTTTCTCATTTCGCTTAGAAGGATCTACAACGTATATAACTTTCTGTCTAAACCAGTACTTCCAACGGCCCTGCTCTAGGTGCGGTGTGATAAAATCAAGCAGGGCTCTAGGCATTTATGGGTTTAAGGATCCTAAATAGGTCTGGGCAGGTATTTTATTCTAATATCCTAATATATCTACGATTTAATTTCAGGTGCTCATTACTGATGGTACCGCTATGTCTTTCATGGTCACGAGTCCAGGTTTTGCATCGACCACTTTTGGAATTGAGTTGACGATCATCGCCACGGTCCCAATATCGCCATGCACACCACCTTCTATCCTCTCTCGAATATTTGGTATCCCCTCAATCGATATGGCATCGTACTCCTCTTTAGCGCCGGCATAAGATATGAACTCCAGGGTTATTACCTTCTCTTCACCCCTTATTCCATAGGCCATGCTTTTCAACCCGGCAACTTGCCCGGGTTTTACGGTCGTATATGGTGTTTTGACCTCTGACGCTGTGATTACTGGTTCTGGTGGCAGCTCTTTTATTACATCCAATTCAAAGCCAACTGCTTCAGCTATCATGGCAATTGACTCGAAAAGCCCTACATGCCCCGTTATTATCTTCTCTCCGATCATCCGCTCGAACTCTTCCTTGGCAAGACCCACCCCTACCTTCTTTTGGTAGGGTATCCTGCGCTTAGCAGCGTCCATCATACGCGTTACCTTAATCTTACTGACGGCTTGACATGGGCCTGTGAGCACTATGGGCAACGTGTCCATGAGGAAACCAGGGTTTACGCCAGTTCCCAAAACCGTAACCCCATTCTTCTTCGCCAGCGCATCTATTTCATTGGCAAGTTCGGGGTATTTTCGGTAGGGGTAAGATAGCTCTTCACACGTCGATACAACATTCATTCCTGCGCTTACGCATCTTGCGATTTGGGGGTATACTTGCCTCAAGCTGGACGAAGTTGCGTGGACTACGATATCGCCATTGACTTCAGAAAATAGGTCGTCAGGGTCATCCGTTACCAGCACTCCTAATTTATCCAGCCCTAGAACCTCTCCCAGGTCTTTTCCGACTTTATCCTTCGCTATGTCAATCGCGCCAACTATTTTCAAGCGTTTTTTCTTGCTGATGATCCTGGCTATCTCGCCGCCCATTACACCAATCCCGAACAGAATCGCCCTAATTTCCATGTACCACCTCACCTGCAACTTCCCCTGTAACTTCAAGGATCTTGTTTACATCCATTTTAGAGTGGACTGCGGATATTAGACCGCCACGTCCAGGCAAAAATAAAATTCCATAGTTGATCAGTCGAAAGTTGTATTCGAACCCCTTCGCGTCAAACTTTCCGCTCATTATCGAAACATCCTTAGAAGGAAAATGCGTATTAAGAAAAGGCCCAATACCAGTGGTCCTGGTTATTGCGCCATGCTCGTCAAAAATTTTATCTATTCCTTTTCGAAGTTCGCCCCCCAAACTTCCGATCTTATCGTAAACGTCCGGGTGGTCTTTCAAATATTTGAGAGTAGCTATTCCCGTGCTCATCGTGGAGACATTACCGGAAAATGTTCCTCCACCCACCCAAACCTTTCCACCGGGCTCAGCTAGATTCATTATCTGCTCCTCCCCTACGACTGAACCTACAGGCAAGCCTCCTCCCAGAGTCTTTCCAAGCGTGGTTAAATTCGGTGCAACTCCATAATAGCCCTGGGCGCATCCTGCGAATTTAAAACCAGTGATCACCTCATCGAATATAAGTAAAGCGTCATGCTTTACAACCGCTTCTTTCACCGCTTTCAAATATTCTCGAGTTGCGGGTATGCATCCGCCTGCCCCCAACATGGGTTCCAGGATGATGCCTGCTAGATCTTTGCCATGATCCTCGATGATATCCAAGGTGGACTCAGTATCGTTAAATGGTATGGTATGGGTGTACATCTGCGCCTCTCCAGGGATACCAAGCGACTCCTTAGCCTCGAATGGATAGGATACTCCTTTCTGAAGCACATCGTTCCCTCCATGCCATCCACCTTTAGCTTTTAACAAGATCTTTTTCCCGGTATAAGCCCTGGCAAGCCTCGATGCGTACTGAGTTGCTTCCGTACCGCTACAGCAGAGCCTTACCTTTTCTGCACATGGTACGAGATCACATATGAGCTCAGCGAACTCGATCGCTTTCTCATTAACAAAACCATGATGTAACGAGTGCTCTATCTGTTCTTGAAGCGCCTTTACGATCGCTGGATGCGAATGTCCCAGGATTGCACCCATATGGAGCATCCATAAGTCGATGTATTCATTTCCGTCAACATCCCACACCCTTGAGCCCTTTCCACTTTTAATGTAAAGGGGATAAGGTTCGAAAAATCTAATGTTGTGATTGATGCCCCCTGGAAAAACCTCCCGAGCGCGCTCGTAGGTCTCTTTTGATTTTTTCGTTCTTTCTGTATAGATCTGGAGCGCATCTTCAAGAAGGGCTTCTCCCATGAAGTCATCCAATATCGACTGCAGCATAAATAGTTAGCGATCATAGAGCGGCTGCTGGTTACCGATCATAGAGCGGCCGCTGGGCGGTTGGACATTTCCTATGGGAAGGCCAAACGGAGTAAAGCACGTAAGAACACGAAATCAGCTAGTCAGCTCTTTTACCTCTTCTTTGCCGCTTTCAAGTCCTTTCACCTGTTCTTCGTCTATTTTAAGCAGCAACGTTTGAAACTCGCCGACGTGGACCTTTTCCTCTTCTGCCACATCTAGAAGGACCTTTTTGATATCCTCGTTTTCAGTCATGTTTGCCATCTGCTCATAAACATTTATTGCATCAAGCTCGCCAATGATGCTGTATCTGAGTATCTCTTTGTCGATGTCCTCTTTCCTTATCCCCCTTATATCTATTGGAGCTTCTGATAACATGCTTTCACCTCTACTTGGAATTATGTAGCGCGATATAAAGATATCTGCGCTTTTCCCACATGTTAGGCACACTGAAATTTAATCTGGAGCAGCACCGTTAATAGACAGAAACTTTATACGATCGAATAACAAACGTACAAGAGCCATTCTTCCACTTTTTCCTTGGGAGTAAAGCTCTGACTGTGGGAAGCTGGTCGGGCAATTTTACCTGCCCCTGGTGCCAAAATTGGGAGATCAGTAAACATCCTCCCGATCCGGAGAAGAGGGGATATATCTCGCCAGAGAGTTTTGTAAGGTTGATAATTTACAATAACCCTTCATCGGGCATCTAGGACAGCGCTTCCTCTTACAGTATCTTAAATTGAGTTTGACGAGCGCGGTCTCAAGCCTCCCCTGTCCTTCGTCTAGATCGATATTGAGGTTATCCGCGACCTTTTTTATTTCATCTGGCACCTCAAGGCTCACATCCCATACACCCCTCAGTTCCCTCAAGAATATGCGAGCAGTCACGGCTCCGATGCCCCTGAATTCTTTTAATTTCTTTTCTAAATCCCCTGAGTCCGTCGAGTATAGGTATAGATTCTCCAGTGAACCATATCTCTCCTTCAGATCGCCCATTATATCAAGCAATTTAGTTGCGGTGGAGAAATCGTATCGCGTGTACCCACCACCATCCAATACCTCGACCAGTTTATCCCATCCTGCTGCTAAGATCCTCTCAGGGGTGTCGAGTCCATAACGCTCAAAAGATCTGTACGTGTTGGAGGCTATCTTCTCACTTATCCTCGCTCCAAACAAGATCGACGCCAGAAACCATTTAAACCTCCCAGGCGGATTTGTCAGGTCTATCCCCAGATCTTCTGAGTAAAGCGGGAAGAGACGGAGAAGATAGTCAGTTTTATCCATCTTATCTAAATATGAATGGCATATAAAATAAATAGTGAGAGGAAGTATTGCCCTCCCGAAGCGGATACGGATAGTGGTTCTCAGCGGTGTTTTTCAGGATAAGGTGGTACTCAGTCCTTTCCAACGTCCCATATGGCCTTTATGGCAACAAGGCCCGCCAGCGGTGCGATGAAAATACTCAAAGCACTTAAAATGCCATCCAGGTAATCGCCGAACCATTTTATATTTTGAAACGATAGCGCGCTTAGCGTCACTAC
>DACJ01000085.1 GCA_002494765.1 Euryarchaeota archaeon UBA186 | reverse complement strand
TTGTTTAGAAAGCTCTTAGCATCGGTATCAGATGAAGCATTGACATCTTCTCCAGTGATATAGATAAAGCCTCCTGAAACCGCTATAGCTACGCAGATCCCTAGGGCGAGGATCACGGCCCATTTTTTCATTTATCACCTCCTTTCTCTTCTGTCTTTCTTTGTTCGTCCCAAGAGTCGGTCTCTACTTAGAGGTCATACTCTTTCTGTCGAAAAAGGTGCTTAGGACCTTTTCGTTTATTTTATATATCCCACTTTACTTTTAATTCTACCTTAGGACTAATTCGTTATAGTATCTTGCTAATTAAAACTTTCCTCTTCGAATCCGCTTTTAGACGAAGAATGCCCACCTATTTGCCGATCATATTTAAGTAAAGGATCCTTTGGTAGTGTGATCGCCTATAAATTAAGTATTTCTTAAATTAAAAATGTTTATTATTTTACTTAAAAATATCTCAAGATTATGCCTTATTACACAAAGATAGATAAGGACTTGTCCGGATCAAGTAATAAGAACTACTTCGTTGCCTTGTTATGGTTGTGATCCCCCGGTTATCGATCATACATCAAATTTAAGAAAAATTATGTAGGAAGATAAACTCAGATGTCGGAGGGGTTGGAGTTAAAGCTTTAAAGTATAAGTTTATCTCTAGATCCAAAAAGCCGCCGTAGCTTAGTTGGTAGAGCACTCGGCTGTTAACCGAACGGTCACCGGTTCGAGTCCGGTCGGCGGCGTCCTTTTGATAGTTGTAAATAGACCTACTTCACTATAATGGTGTTAACTTCGTGGTTTCTCAAGGCGAGCTTTCTCAAGAGGTCTATGTTTGAGCCAGCCTTCCCTATCGCCCTCCCCTTATCCCGTGGGTCCACCCAGACATTTCCAATCTTCTTTTTGCTTCCGTCCTCTCCAGTCTTCTCGCTTATTTCCACTCTGGTAACTCCATAATTATAAAAGAGGTTTTTCAAGAACTGGACTGTATCGGGGGAATATTCAATCACCTCGACATTTTTGTTGAGCGTGTTTCGTACCTTCCCCACGTTCGACCCTTTTTTTCCGATAGCTATGCGGGCGAAACCAACATCTACAAGGAACATCACTTTATCCTCGCCCTCTATGCAGTCCCTTGCTCTTACTCCAGTGAATTTCTCAAATAGCGAAATCGATTGGAGGTCTTTTAGGCAGAGCCTTATCTCCCCCATCTAACCACCTTTCACCAGATTCATTATGTCACTGTCACCCTCATCGATTATGGCCAGTGCCGAGACTGTGAACGGTTTTTTACAAAGCCTGCCCAACTCCTTGCTGGTCAGATCGAGATGATACAACTTGCACTCTTCATCGCCCGATAGCATGGGCTTGGTATAGTCCTTCGAGTAGATCAAAAGTTTGGCTCTGCCCTCTTCCAACGCCCTGGTCGCTCTGTTAGCACCAAGTTCGACCTTCCCACTGTGTAAGGCTTTTATCAAAGATCTCTCCAGGCCCATTATCAGTCACTCCACTTCATCGTCAGTGAGACCTTCCCGGTCCCAACCGCAATGGGTTGGCCCGTTATTATGTTTTCGACTACTCCATCTAGATGGTCGACCTCCCCCCTCATTGCGCCGTCTAAGAGGTGGTTAACGGTTATCTCAAAAGCAGCTCTAGCTAATAGGCTAGCTTTTTCGCCTGAGATCCCATGTCTTCCTATCGCCTTAAGACCCCCGTCTTTTGTCATGAGATCGGCTATCAACATCACGTGTCTGACGTCAACGTCGAGGTGTTGCTCCTCCAGGGTGGAAACGGTTTCCCTTATTATCGCGTTTCTCGTGGCTTCTATACCAAGAACTTTTGGAATCTCATATATGTCATTCGTGGTGCTTCTTGAGGCGTCTACTCCTTCAAGCTCCAGAACAGGTGCAAGGTTGGAGCCTTCAGTTATTATGACATACTCGCCCCTCTCCCTTCTCACTATAGCCCTCTTTATCTCGGGTGTTCCCTTCACCCTCATGTCTTTAATGGAGAAGAAAAGCTTTTGAAGCTGACGGTAATTCTTCTCTATGGGAGATATAACAATGGTTTCCCCCATATCATTAACTTCGCAGTTTTTCTGGGAGGATAGTTTATCGACAAGCTCTTCGCCCGTCACTCTCCTACTCTCTAAAGCCCTCTCATCTACCTCCAGAATCATGCTCTTGCCTTCAAGATCTACCCTCATCTCGCAAAGGTCTAAGAGTTTAGTCGTGGAGATTTCGATAGCGAGTTTCTTAGCAAACTCGAGATTTTGGTCGTAGCCCTCTTTTAGGTATATAGTCATTAGTGGTGTGCTGGGCTCGGTCCTGGCATCCATTATCTCAATAAGCCTCGGTAAACCCAGGGTAACACTCGTCTCTGCTACCCCTGCATAGTGGAACGTTCGCATCGTCATCTGAGTTCCTGGTTCGCCCATTGACTGTGCTGCCACTGTTCCGACCGGCTCATTGGGGTCCACCGTGATCTGTTTATATAGCGCTAACAGCTCATCAATGGCCCTTTTTAGTTCCATCTCTGAGATCTCGATATTCCGGATCTTCTCGATGAGTAGCACCCGCAGATTTTGTGGAAGGCGGTACCCTACGAGTAGGTCTGATAACTCCTTTTCACCCAAACTTCTCCTCCCCAGGGAGGTGGCTATCTCGTTTGGTATTCCCAGATCCTGTAGCTCATCAACACTCGCTTTGATCACATCATCCACCGTTCTGAAACCGGCGTTATACAGAACCTCCGCCCTGTGCTCTCCTATGCCGGGCAAAGAGGATATGGATCTAATCGAACCCTTTTTACTCTCCACCCCAACTCCACCCAGGTCTAGATCTTGATTTTCAGACATCGCCATGATCAACCCCCAGTGACATGCGCCAATATCTCATCGATTTTGCCCTCCCAATCCGTCTTCCCTTTGGTCGGATCTATACCATCTTCCCCATATCTGAATTGTATGATATTGCCTGCCGAATCTTTTACACTCAGGTCCTGGTCCACCGACAGATCTATCATAGCATTTATCAGCCTTCTTTGGAGATAACCGGAGTGTGAAGTCCTTACTGCAGTATCAACAAGGCCCTCTCTTCCTCCCATTGAGTGAAAGAAGTATTCCGTTAGGTTCATCCCCTCTTTGAAACTCGCTCTCACGAATCCTTTGGCCTTGGATCCGAGGTCATCTTTCTTGAAATGTGATAGGGTCCTCCCGTGGTATCCTCTCGATATCCTCTCACCCCTGACCGCCTGCTGTCCGACGATCGCTGCCATTTGAGTCAAGTTTAGCGGAGATCCTCTAGCTCCAGATGAGGCCATGATGACTGCTGTGTTGTCGAGCCCTAACTCCTCGCCCGTTATCTCTCCAGCTCTGTCTCTTGCCCTTCCCAAGATCTTCATAGCATCCATCTCTAGGGTCTCCAGGATGGTCCTACCTGGAAGTGGCTCGAGCTCGTTCGATTTATAGGCTCTCACAACCTCCTGCAACCGTTCTTCTGATTCAGTTAAGAGCCCCTCTATCTGGGCACTGGTCTCTTCGAGGATGTCGTAGTCATCTAATCCTATCCCAAAACCCCTTATCATAATGGCGGAAACGATCAATTTGCTCACTGTGTCCAGGAATTCTCTACCCGCGTCTTTCCCATAATCTCTGGTTATCTTATCGATGAGCGCGCCCTTGAAGACCCCAATAGCTTTCTCATCTATAGTACCATGCATCAATTTGCCATCTTTGATCATTACGTAGGCATCGATATCGCAATTCTCTTTCTTGCACTCTTTGCAATTATTGCATATAGATGCCTTAAACTCCATGTTAAGATCCTCTGGTAATAAAAGACTGAAGAGCTCCTTCCCGGACAAGCACTTCTTGCCATCTATGATTTTTGGCTCTGGTAGCTTACCTCTATATCCCATATCTCCAAGCATCGTGCTGCATTCTTCCAGATCAAAGTAGACCTCGCCCCTCGTCAGGAGATAGGCACCAGATATTTGGTCGTGGAGACATCCTATCACGGGCCCACCAAAACGGGGGGATATTATGTTCTCCTGGACCATCATCAATATCTTGGCCTCGGCTATGGCCTCCGCGGATTGGGGAACATGAAGGTTCATCTCATCCCCATCGAAATCCGCGTTGTAGGGTGGACAGACCGTCAGATTAAGCCTGAATGTGTGATATGGCAGTACCTTCACCCTATGGGCCATCATGCTCATTCGGTGCAAAGAGGGCTGTCTATTAAATATGACTATGTCCCCGTCGATCAGGTGCCTCTCTACAGTAAAGCCTTGAGCTAACCTCTCGGCCAACTGTTCTTTGTTTTTCTCGGAGATCTTTAACCTCGCCCCATCTGGCCTAACTATATAGTTAGCTCCAGGATGATCGTTGGGCCCATTCCTGACAATCTCTTTTAACATCTCCATGTTGTACTCGTTTACCGCATTCGAGACGGTCAGAATCTTTGCCGCATCGATTGGAATGCCCACCTCGTTTATCGATATGTTGGGATCAGGGGTTATCACGGTTCTTGCAGAATAATCCACCCTCTTTCCGGACAGATTTGATCTAAAACGCCCTTCCTTGCCCCGTAACCTTTGGGCCAACGTCTTTAATTGCCTACCAGATCTATGCCTCGCGGGCGGAATACCGGGTGCTTGATTATCCAGATAGGTAGTTATGTGATACTGCAGCAGATCCCACAGATCTTCGACTATTAATTGGGGCGCTCCTACGTCCCGGTTTTCTCTTAATCTTCTGTTTATCCTCAATATATCTGCCAATTTGTGGGTTAAATCGTCCTCGGATCTCTCTCCCGTTTCAAGGGTTATCGAGGGTCTAACGGCGACTGGGGGCACGGGCAGCACGGTCAAAACCATCCACTCCGGCCTAGTAGCTTTTGGGTCTATCCCAAAGTGTGTCAGATCTTCATCAGAAATCTGCTCCAGTCTCTGCCTTATCTCCACCGGGGTTAGCCTCTGACCCCCTTCTCTGAATGTAGTCGGTTTATCCAGAATTATCGGTCGTTGCTCCTCGCCGCAGTGTGGGCAGATCGACTTGGAGGAAGCAGTCTTAATTATTGCTTTTTTCCCTTTGGGGTTGGAGATCTCCTCTTTGGTGAGGAGCATCATATTGCACTTCCTGCAGGTACCACTTAACAGATCTTTTAGGATCTTGGTATAACCCACGTGGATCACAGGCATTGCCATGTCTATGTGTCCGAAGTGTCCTGGGCACTCACTGACCCTTCTGCCGCATGTCTTACATCTAAGGCTGGGCTCCATAACGCCCAACCTGGCATCCATAAGCCCCATATCTATCGGAAAACCGTCCTCACCATATGTATCTGGGGTTATTATGCTCGTGACCGACATCTTCCTTATCTCAGTTGGCGATAACAACCCGAAAGCTATATTATCTATCTTCTTGTTCATCCTGTCTAGCATCTATACCACCTTACTTTATGTCACCAAGTCTAAGTCTGGGAGCTATCACCATCGATTTAAGCTCGTCGATGAGGAGCTTGAAAGCGTAGCTTATTTCGACTGGATAGACCTTAGCGTCCTCTCCGCATAATGGGCACCTGGTGACACCCCTCCTGTCCTCCATTGCCACATGCCCGCACCGATCGCAAACCATGAGTGTCCACTTATCAGATTGGTCAAGCAGTCTATCCTTAGCCACCATGGATGCGCCATGTGCTATGAGACAGTCTCTCTCCATCTCTCCGAATCTGAGACCCCCTTCTCTAGCCCTGCCCTTCGTGGGTTGTCTCGTCAAAACCTGAACTGGCCCTCTGGATCTTGCATGGAACTTGCCGGCGACCATATGATGGAGCTTCAGGGTGTATATCACTCCTATAAATATGCCAACGGGGACGGGCCTACCGGTCTTCCCATCGTATATGATCTCCCTTCCAGTGTATTTGAAACCGTTCTCGACAAGTGCTCTTCTAAGAGATTCCTCGTCTTCTCCGCTGAAGGGCGTACCTTCTACCGCTCTCCCTTCTATTGCTCCTACCTTCCCCCCTATCATCTCGAGCATGTGTCCGAAGGTCATTCGCGATGGTATGGCATGGGGATTCAGAATCATGTCTGGCACTATGCCATCTTCTGTGAAGGGCATGTCCTCTTGTGGCGCTATGATTCCTATAACCCCTTTCTGCCCATGCCTGCTTGCAAATTTGTCTCCGAGCTCTGGTATTCGTTCAGATCTTATCTTGACCTTAGTTATGAGGGAGCCGTTCTCCGATTCGCTTATCATCACGCTATCGACTATGCCATCCTCCTCGTGCCTAGACGTTATGCTGGCCTCTCTCCTCTTCTGTGTGCCCAGGAATTCAGTCGGTTCCTCAAGGAATCTGGGTGGCGAGCTTTTTCCTATTATCGCTCCTCCCCCCTTTACAAAGGTCTCGGGGAATATCAAACCGTCTTCGTCCAGATCCTTGTACTCAGATCTATCTAGCACTCCAGTGACTTCAGGAGGTGGAATCTCAAACCTATCTTCCTGCCCACCGGGATAACGCTGCTCCTCGGCTTCATAAGTTCTAAAGAAGGTAGATCTTGATAGACCTCTCTCTATCGAGCTCTTGTTGAAGACCACCGCATCTTCCATGTTGTACCCCCAGAATGGTAGCATGGCGACAACGAAGTTCTGGCCCGAGATCCTATTCTCTAATCCCCCTAGCTCCAATCCGAGGGTCTTGACTATGGGGGTTTGTGGGTAGTGCAGCATGTGCCCCCTTGTGTCAGGCCTTATCTTGTAGTTAGCATCCCCTATTCCCAGAGACTGCTTGATCATCGTGGACCCCATGGTTATCCTAGGGCTTGAATTGTACTCCGGAAATGGGATATGAATTGAGGCTATGCCCAAGATGGCGGCTGGATCCACCTCCAGATGGGTGTGTTCCTCCATTACGTCTTCTGGGTACGGAGCGACCAGTAAATCCTCCTCCTCACCAGCATCTACGTATTCAATTATCCCATCCACTATTAAATCTCTCCATCCTATCTTCCCTCTCTTCAGCTGTTCTAGATGAGACCTCTTAAGGAGCGACCCCCCATCATTTACAACTATAAGCGGTCTTCTGATCCTCCCGCTGTCGCAATTTACGATCACGGAGTCATTATCCTCGTCGTAACTCACGTTTACCTCGTTAGATATGAGGCCTTCTCTTCTCCTCCCTCTGACCCTTCCCACGAATGTCAGAGGGTCGGTAGTAACGCCTATGAGATCCCCGTTTACGTATATTCCACTTCCTTCCATCGATATCTCCTTGAGGGGCCTATAGCCCAGGCCCTCTATACTCTTTTTAACTTCGTCCTCATCCACCCCTTTGGTGACCTGAGCCATTATCGACAGGTTCTTTACCAAACCGCAGTTTGGCCCCTCTGGCGTCTCGTTGGGGCATAGTCTGCCGAACTGCGTAGGATGCAGATCCCTAGCTTCAAAATGCGCCTGGCTCCTCGAAAGGGGAGAAGAAACTCTTCTTAAATGGCTCAGAGTGCTCATCCTGCTCGTCCTGTCGAGTAGTTGAGAGACGCCACTCCTTCCACCCACCCAGTTGCCGGTCGCTAGCGCTTGAAGCATCTTGTCAGAGAGGACGTCTGATCGGATAGCTGTCTTTGGCCTCAAATCCCTGTTCCTTGAAAAGGCCCTCTCTATCTGATACCTGAAGTCTCGCAGGAGCGCAATCAGGGAGGTACGGAATAGGTCTACCATCAGATCGCCCGCTAGGTTTAGCCTCTTGTTTGCGTAATGATCCTTATCGTTCTCGACCCTCGATCCATTAGCGAGTTGTATGACGAATCTCGCCATCCTTCCCAGAAATACCGCCTTCTTCATCCTGGAGCTCGATTTATCGCCCAGGTGTGGGAAGAGCGCTCTATCCAGCAAGTTGTCAACTCTCTTCAATTGATAGTCTTTGGCCTGGCCAGGAGCGAGCTTCCTGCCCAGATAGTCAAGAGCCTCCTCATGAGTCTTGACTTCGAGGTCATCTTCGCACGTTTCGATGTTTGCCAGTATGTACCTGGCTATATCGACTTCTCTACCGGTGATACTCAATATCTCATCTTGGGTAACAGCACCTAAGGCCTTCAAGAGCACAATCAAGGAAATCCTTCCAGAGATCACGGGAACGGACGTCTCTAAAGAACCGTCACGCTTCTTCTCCACTACCACCAGAGCTCTATGACCTGCTTTCTGGGAGAAGACTTTTCCAGTCTCTACTTTAGAACCATATCGAGAGCTGTATTCCACCATTATCTCATTCGGGGCCAGATCCTCGAGAGCTACTAACGAGCGTTCGGATCCATTGATTATGAAGTACCCACCAGGGTCAGTTGGGTCTTCGCCAAGCTCGACCAGCTTTTCGCGGTACTCCTCGTCAGAAAGGGGCGATTCAAGGTTCTTCTCCAGATTCCCCTTTTCGACATTACAGCCCTTTGAAAGCACCATGATAGGCATCATACCTATCTCCACTTCCTCCTGATAGATCGGGACCCCCTCTCTTATAACTGTTGCAGTTTGATAGATAGGTGCGGCATAGGTTATATTCCTAAGCCTGGCCTCCATTGGCGTCAACCTCCGCACAGAGCCATCAGCCTCTTTCATTTGGGGCCTTCCTATATGGATAGATCGTATTTCGTTCCAGGGTTTGATCCATATCGATAGCCCCTCTATGTCGGTTTCCACCACCCCTTTTTCGCCTCCATCGCTAGCGATGGCCACCTGGTTCACTATCCTCTGTAGTCTGTTCTCGATGAAGTCGTTGAAAGATTCTATCTGGTGAGAGACCAAATCGTTCTCTTTATAATAGCTCTTCACGAGCTCTTTCATAGCATTACCAGCCTATATGCTATAAAAACGCCGGAAGTCGAGCTTTTCCGGGTGATCCTAACGATATCGTTCACTTTGGCCCCTATCTCCTTAGCCACTGGATCGGTGCTAAGGAGCTTTGGCAGCTTTTCCTTCTCGATGTCGTACTCTTTTAGTAGGGCAGTTACCTCCTTCTGGCTTATAATCTCGTGGCATGGTACCAGCTCATGGTCGGATACCTCCCACTTGCCGTCTCTCCCTTCTTTTTTATCTTTATTGTCTTTACCTCTATCTTTATCCATCTTAACACCTTAGCGGGCCTGGAGGGATTCGAACCCCCGACCGTCTGGTTTCCTTCAGAAGATAAAAGCCAGGCGCTCTTTCTATGGATGAGTCCCCACATCTCGATGGATGTGCATCCAACCTAGCTGAGCTACAGGCCCCATAGAGCTTAACCTGAATTGAGATCAAGTTTATAAGTTTTTCTCTCTCAAAGGTCGGTTGACAAAGAGATACTCACTATGTTGTTGCCCCTGAGCACTAATGTGCCCAGCTTCCTTACCTCTTCTCCATGGCGTTCATCTACGTCAGCAAGCACCATGTTCATATAGGCGTCGTATCCGGAGAGCTTTCCCTCAAGTATCCTACCATCCTTAAGGAGCATTGAAATCCTGTGGTTTAGAGACTTCTCAAGTAAATCCAATGGCATAGTCATTGGTGATGGGAAATATAAGGTCACTTAAATCTGTTTCTGTTGTTTCCGGTAATTCGAGTTTAGAAGTGATAGAAAGTAACTTAAAAAGTTCAACCCCTCTGCTTTAAGGCTCAGGGTTGGGGCATTGGCCAAATTTTTTAATATTGCCGCTCTATGGGTAATCTCATGAAAATATCAGGCGGGATCTCGTCAAAAAAGGAAGCGTCCTCACCCCTTTGCTATACCACCCATAGCATTGAAGATACTATTAAAGGAGAGGAGGGTGAATAATTGATGATCGTAACCCTTACGATGAATCCCACAATCGACATGAGCACTGGCGTGAATCATGTCGTTGCTGAGCGCAAACTGCGTTGCAAACCCCTTTTCCGTGAGCCTGGTGGTGGCGGGGTCAATGTCTCTCGGGCGATTAGGAGACTAGGAGGGGAATCGATAACCCTTTACCCGGCAGGGGGGGCGGCCGGCCATATGTTACGGGATTTACTCGATAAAGAGGGTCTCGAGCATCGTCCCATCCCGATCGAGGGGCTGACGCGCGAAAACCTTATCGTTTTTGAAGAGTCCAGCAGGAGACAATTCCGCTTTGGTATGCCGGGACCAGGGCTTAATGAATCTGAGTGGAAGCGCTGTCTGGAGGAGCTGACCGCTATCTCTCCAAAGCCAGATTACCTCATCGCCAGTGGAAGCCTTCCCCCCGGTGTGCCTGACGACTTCTACGCACGCGTTGCGCGTCTTGGAGCGAAACTAGGCGCTCGGGTTATCGTGGACACGTCGGGTGAACCGCTACGCTTAGCCGCGCATGCAAGTGTGTATCTGCTTAAGCCCAACATGCGGGAGCTTCGTGAATTAACAGGAGAAGAACTCAGAGATGAAAGACAGCAAGAGAGAGTGGCAAAGGAAATCGTAGATAGCGGTCACGCCGAGGTGGTCGTCGTTTCCCTGGGAGCAGCGGGATCTCTGATGGTCTCGAAGGATGGGTGTGAACGTTTGCGAGCGCCCATAGTGCCGATCGAAAGCAGAGTCGGGGCTGGCGACAGCATGGTAGCGGGTATCGTGCTGAGTTTAGCCCGAGATAAGCCAATCCGAGAAGCTGTCGAGTTCGGTGTAGCCGCGGGTGCTGCGGCCGTGATGACCCCAGGCACCGAGCTATGCCGCCGGGAAGACGTGGAACGACTATATGAGCTCATCACCTTAAGCAATGTATAAACGGTTCCTCGGGGAATCGTTCGAGCGCATTGGAGGAAGACGGGAGAGCTAAAGCCCTCTACTATCAAAATTTTTAATAATACCCAATCGATAGGGGGAATGCCATGAAAATAGATCTGTCGAAGTTGAGATATGGGAGCGACTTGCTGAAAAAAGGATTTGCATCGATGCAAAAAGGAGGCGTTATCATGGACGTTACCGATGCGGAGCAGGCAAAAATAGCAGAGGACGCCGGTGCTGTAGCCGTAATGGCCCTGGAAAGAGTGCCAGCGGATATTCGGGCGGAAGGAGGGGTCGCTAGAATGGCAGACCCTACAAAGATCCAGGAGATAATGGGGGCGGTAAGTATCCCGGTGATGGCAAAATGCAGGATAGGGCATTTCGTCGAAGCCCAGGCACTGGAATCGCTGGGCGTGGACATGGTAGATGAGTCGGAAGTTCTTACGCCTGCAGATCCATTTTATCACATTGATAAGCACAGGTTTAAGATACCTTTTGTCTGCGGATGCCGAAGCCTTGGAGAGGCTACTAGAAGGATGTGGGAAGGGGCAGCCATGATAAGAACAAAAGGAGAAGCAGGAACTGGAAATATTATAGAAGCGGTAAGGCACAGGCACATGGTCAAAGAATCGATAAGAAAGCTAGGGCAGATAGATGAAAGCATGCTTCGCGATTTATCCGTTGAATATGCTCAGAGCTACGTAAAGGCTATAAATACAATTTTCCCGAATCAAAAAGTTGAGGGCTCTACTCCGGTTTTTGAGGAACATGCTCTTGATGAGGTTACGAGAGGAATGTTAGAGATATTGAAAGAGATAAAAACGCTACAGAGGTTGCCAGTAGTTGATTTTGCGGCGGGCGGAATCGCCACTCCTGCAGACGCCGCCCTCATGATGCAGATGGGGAATGATGGCGTGTTTGTAGGATCTGGAATTTTTAAATCTTCCAACCCCGAGCAAAGAGCGAGAGCAATAGTAGAAGCGGTGCTGCATTTTGATGAACCGGAAACGATAGCGGAGGTCTCAAAAGGACTTGGAGAGGCGATGAGGGGCATTGAAATGGAAGCTATACCAAAAGAACAAAAATTACAGGAGCGCGGCTGGTAGTGGGCATATGCCCATAAAAGTCGGCGTAATAGGGATGCAGGGCGCCGTAGAGGAGCATATACGAATGGTAGAAAGGGCCCTAAAATCGATGGGCAAGGGCGGCACAACTGTACCGATCAGGAGGCCAGAACAATTCCTTGATTGCGACGCCCTGATCATCCCAGGTGGCGAATCCACGACCATCTCAAAACTTTTGGCAAATTCTGGCTTGACTTATGCTATCAAGAAGAGGTATGATGAAGCCGAATTCCCCATTATGGGTGCTTGTGCCGGCATGATTTTGCTCGCAAAAAAAGTTATAGGTGATGGAAAAAAGATCATCAGTTTAGAGCTAATGGATATGGAGGTTAAACGCAATGCATTTGGCAGGCAGAGAGAATCATTTGAGACTGATTTAGGAGTCAAGAACTTTGACGCGCCCTATCGAGCCGTATTCATTAGAGCTCCTGTAGCCACCAGAGTCTGGGGGAAATGTGAGGTGCTGGCTAGATTTGATCAGAAAATCGTGATGGTCAAGCAAGATTCTTGTTTTGCTCTTGCTTATCATCCCGAGTTAACCAGCGATCTGAGAATTCATCAATATTTTTTAAGCTTTATTGAGTGATTAAAGAGGTTCAGGAGATTCATACTAAGGCACTATCCGAAAAAATTCTTTAATATCAAGTTGAGTAGTTCTTAAATAGTCGAGCGATGTTTTTATTTATGATGGGTATGGCGAACCGGGTTCGCATAGTGGATCGCGCTTCTGGGGAGAAGAGACGTAACCTTTATTCCAGTTTTTAGGATGGTGTAGCATATATGAGACATTGGCAAGAGCAATATGAGACAATGCGACGAGAAGATCTTGGAAATCTTCAGCTAAAAAGGCTCAAATGGACATTAAAGAGCGTGTATGAAAATGTGCCGTTCTACCGTCGCCTTCTAAAGGATGAGGGGATAGAGCTCTCCGATATCCAGTCACCAGAAGACGTGAAAAAATTGCCGTTTACGACGAAGTCCGATTTACAGGATGCATACCCATTCAGCCTCTTCGCCGTTCCGCGGGACAGAATAGCGAGAGTGCACACCTCCTCTGGGACGCGCGGAAAGCCAACTCTGGTGGGTTATACACAAAAAGATCTGGAGAATTGGTCGGATATAACGGCCAGGTGTTTGACCATGGTAGGGGTTGGTAAGGGGGATGTCTTCCAAAATGCGATGAGCTATGGGCTCTTTACTGGAGGTTTAGGGCTGCATTATGGTGCTGAAAAGGTCGGCGCTACAGTGATTCCAAGCGCAACTGGTCACACAGAACGTCAGATCGAATTGATGCACGATCTCGGCGTTACCTGTATCCACTGCACTCCCTCTTATGCGCTGTATCTCGCTGAGATAGCTGAAGAAAAGGGCAAAGCACCAGAAAATATGCGAGTCATGTGCCTAGGAGCAGAACCCTGGTCCGAGAATACCAGAAAAGAGATAGAGAATGTCTACCATGCAAGAACTTACGACTCCTACGGCCTTTCAGAGATGTTCGGGCCAGGGGTGGCTTTTTGAATGTCAGGAGCAGGATGGGTTGCACATATGGGATGACCACTTCCTGGTCGAGATTCTGGATGCTGATGGAGAGGTTGTAGGTGAAGGAGAAAGGGGAGAGCTCGTCATAACCTCGCTGACCAAGGAGGCTCTTCCATTGATAAGGTACAGGACCAGGGACATCACCAGACAAATGGGTCATGAGTGCACATGTGGGCGTACCACATCCAAGATCTCCAGGATACTGGGGAGGATGGACGATATGCTCATAGTCAGAGGGATCAACGTCTTCCCAAGCCAGATAGAACACGTGCTCATAGGTATCCCGGAAGTTGGCAATCATTTCCAGGTAATGCTGAGAAGGGAGCACCATCTAGATGAGATGGAGGTAAGGGTCGAGATGACGGAGAGAGGTTTCACGGGAGAATTATCGGGCTTGGAGAGAGTAAAGGAAAAGGTTGAGAAAGAGTTGCACAGCTCTTTGAACATCAGAACAGAGGTGATTCTGGTGGAGAAGGGTTCTATACCCCACACTTCCGGGAAGTCAAAAAGAATTATCGACTTAAGGGGGGAATGAGTCTGTGAGGATCTAGGAAAATGGCCTAGTTTCGCAGTTTAACTTTTAAATTTCTTGGGCCAAAATCTCCAGCTCTCTTTTCTCGATCTCCACCATCTCTCCTTTGAACCGCTCCACGACTATGTCGGGGTCCTTCAGCCCGTGCCCGGTCGTTATGCAGATTACCCTACTCCCTTCCTCTATCTTTCCTGATTCAATACACTTTAAGAGGCCGGCTACGCTGGCGGCGCTCGCCGGTTCGACGAATAACCCCTCTTTTTGCGCAAGGACTCTCTGTGCTTTCAGTATCTCTTCATCGGTTACCGTTTCCGCTGAGCCCCCCGATTCTCTTATCGCTCTTATCGCCTTTTCCGCGTTAACGGGGTTGCCTATTCTGATCGCAGTGGCGGCAGTGCTGGGATTCTCCACCGGGGAGAAATGACCATCACGTATAGCATTTACAATAGGGGCCGCACCCTCCGCCTGGATTCCGATTAATTTTGGCGGCTCGTCCAATAAGCCCAGATCCCGAAATTCTACCAGGCCCTTCCAGACGGCGCTGATATTGCCAGCATTTCCTACGGGCAAGACGATGTAGTCAGGTGGCTTAAAACTCAACTGTTCAATTACCTCATACGCGATCGTTTTTTGGCCTTCCAATCTGAATGGGTTGATCGAGTTTAGCCAATACACCCCATGTTTGGCGCAGAAATCGTTCACCATTTCAAGGGCGAGATCGAAGTTCCCTTTTATCGAGTAGATCCTGGCTCCATGGACCATGGCCTGGGCGAGTTTTCCATAGGCTATCTTGCCTGAGGGTATGAAAACGAATGTCTTCATGTTCGACTTGGCGCAATAGGCGGATAGGCTAGCTGAAGTGTTTCCAGTTGAAGCGCAAGCTACCTTATCCAGGCCCAACTGGATGGCCTTGGATACGCCGACGGTCATGCCCCTATCCTTAAAGCTGCCCGTGGGGTTGTCCCCTTCGTTCTTGACCCATAACTTCACACCAAACCCCTTCTCAAGATTTTCACAGCGATAAAGGCCGGTATCCCCTTCGTTCAGGGTTACCCTGCAATCGACGGGCAGGAGCTTTTTATAGCGCCAAACCCCACTCCCAGTGAAGTCTTTTTTAGTCGCCCGTAAAGAATCATACCGAACCTCCAGCAGACCGCCACAATCACATCGGTACCTTACCTCATCTGACGAGTATTCTTTTTCGCATTTAATGCATCTCAAAAAATTCGAATTCGGGCTCATATCTCTCTAGCCCCTTGATTGCTGCATTTGGCGACTAAAGAGACCGCCTCGATTCCCTCATCCTCAAATCCATCTTTCATCACGTTTGATAGGTTTGATGGGTCCTCACCAATGGCGAATATGCTGGGCCCTGCCCCGCAGATGCCGAAACCCAGGGCACCTGCATCCATAACGCAGTGTCTCACCTCGTAATAGCCCGGTATTAGGGGCGCCCTAAGTCGCTCAACTATGTGGTCAATTGTCCCTTTGCCGATCGTTTTGATATCGTTCTTAACCATGCCCCATATAATCGCGCAGGTATTAGCCGTGTTTCTTATTGCATGATTGAAATTAACCTCTCTCGGCAGAACGCTCCTTCCGATCTCCGTATGAAGCTCGAAATTGGGGGTGCATATCGCTATCTCTATCGGAGGGACCTCCAATCGGAGCACATCTACCGGGGTTATTGTTCGGACTATGGTCAGCCCACCAAGCAGGGAGGCCGAAAGGTTATCCACGTGTTTTCCAGAAACAACCATCTCCGAGACCAATGCGGCGCCGACGAGCTCATTATCTGCAAGTTTTAAATTCAGATAGTGCATCGCCGCGAAGGCACCACATGCCGCGGATGCTGCGCTAGAACCCAGACCGCTTGAGTGGCGGATTCCCTTTGTAAGCTCAAATTCTAGCCCGAAGTCGACGTTTGCCTTTTTTAGCACATTCTCCGCCGCGATGGTAACGCAGTTCTTCTTCGAGTTTCGGGGCAATCTCTTTGCCTGAATCCCGGTTATCCTCGCGATTCTCACCCCTGGTTCTGAGCTTTCCCTGATCTTAACGACATCGCCGGGATTTTCCAGAGCCAATCCTAAAACGTCGAAGCCAGCGCCTAAATTGGCTATGCTTGCCGGTGCAAAGACTTTCATTGGGAGATGGTAAGTTGCGATGGTATTTACCTTTATCGACATATGGATGAACTTCAAAGTGTGTAAACCAAAGACTTGTGTCACCCCCTTGCGTTTAGGTTAAAGCCTAAAAACGAAAACCAAACACAAAAGGGTGACGCACTATGATAGTCTTTAATGGAAATATATGTTTGGAAAAGGAGCACATAAAACTCCTCAAAACTGAGCCAGAATATGTTAAGAAACGATATTTTGCTAAGCTAGGGCCCTGGTCCAACCACCATTCAAGATTGGCCATAAGAAGGCAACAAGATTGATTGGCATATGCCTTAGGCACTTCTACCGAATCGTGAAACGGTTCCGGGAAGAGGGAATTCCCGGACTTCGCTTAAAATCCACTCGTCCCAAGGAATCACCTAACCAGACACCAAAGAGAGAGGAAGACCAGATCACAGCTGTAAGAAAGAGAACTGATGGACCCAATGTAGCCGCTCTTGTAAACGAGAGCAACCTAAGAGAA
>DACJ01000023.1:15365-15575 GCA_002494765.1 Euryarchaeota archaeon UBA186 | reverse complement strand
CTCACCGATGGCGATCCCTCATACTTTACGGAGCATGATGTGCCTGCCCCATAGGCTCCCAACTCTGTAAGAAGGATAAGAAACTGAAGGAGATGACGAAGAATCTTACTCCTCTGGAGGAGATATCTCCATGAGCGGTACAAAGAACTGGTAGAGAAAGCTCTAGAATCTCTGAAGAGGAAGTACCCTCAATTCGTTGATGGCGGGGAT
>DACJ01000023.1:2041-15278 GCA_002494765.1 Euryarchaeota archaeon UBA186 | reverse complement strand
TTCCGTAACGGTATGCCCTCAACGGGTTTTGGTTATGAGATGAGTACCTTCGAGTATAGAGCGATAATGGGAAGAGAGCACATCATTCCGGACGGTCTACCAGTACCCATCGAACTACCCGCTATCTAGATGAACTGGGAGGACTGTATCTGCTCTCATAAAATGGTGGGCTTTCCCTAAGGACAAAAACGCCTTTGGCGTTTTAACACAAAGGAAGCAGCCCTAAAGAACGAGGTTTTAACCCAAAATAAGATGTAAGCTGGACTTAGAGTTGGTTGGGAGAACTATCTTCTTACTAGATTCTACACCACCGTGATGGGGGACGATACTTTAAAAAGGATAAAGGGCTATCCAGCTCGATGTTTGATAAGATAAGGCTGATGGTCTTCCCCCGATCGGTGCTGGTAGGGCACGAGGTGCTGAAGAGCCTTCCGAATTTGCTCGACGATCTCTCTTTGAGCGGAAAACCTTTGATAGTCACTGGGAACAAAACCTGGAACGTGGCCGGAGAGAAAGTTTCCAAAATGCTTGAGAGCAGGCAACCAGAGTTAATAAAGGTGACCAAATGCACAACCGCCGAGCTTAATTCCGTTATTGAGAAGGTGGAAAGCTCGGACATAGGGGTGATACTCGGGATAGGGGGGGGCAGTAAGATAGATCTGGCCAAGTTAACGGCTGCAAAGAAGAAACTGCCTTTTGTATCAATACCTACTTCAGCATCACATGATGGGATAGTCAGCTCAAGGGCCTCGATAAAGGACGGGATGACGTCTGTGTCTCACGAGGCGGTAGCCCCAACCGGCATCGTCGCCGATACCTCAGTAATTGCCAAAGCACCACCCAAGCTCTTGGCTTCTGGGTGTGCGGATGTGATCGGAAACCTGGTGGCAGTTGCGGATTGGAGACTGGCTCTTAGCCTAAAAAATGCCCCATTTAGCAGCTCAGCAGCCGCCCTCTCCGAGATGGCAGCCGGGTTGATTCTCGATAACGTTTCCCAGATAAAAAAAATGGACGAGAACGCAGCCTGGATAACCCTGAAGAGTTTAATAGCTTCAGGAGTTTCCATGTGCATAGCCGGCAGTTCCAGACCAGCTAGCGGTTCGGAGCATAAGTTCTCCCATGCGCTGGAGCTCATCGCACCTGGAAAGGCGCTGCATGGGGAAGCCTGCGGGATAGGGGCGATAATGATGGCTTTTGCTCATCAACTGGATTGGAAAAGGATTAAGAAATCCCTGACCGAGATAGGGGCCCCTACTTCAGCAAAAGAGCTCGGAATCGAGGACGGCGATGTAGTGGAAGCTTTAATCAGAGCCACAGAGATAAGGCCCGAGAGGTTCACGATAATAGATAACGGCATAACCAGGGAAGCGGCCGAGAGGATCGCCAGAGTAACTGGTGTGACAGAGTAATGGTGTTCACACTCATAGGCAAGTTGCTCGCCAAGGAAGGCCTTGAATTTATCTACTATTCTTCCGACTCCGAGGAGTGCGATGATTGCGACCTTAAGGAGGTCTGTCTCAACTTAGAGGAAAACTGGCGCTACAGAGTGACTAGGGTTAGGAATGTCGAGCACGATTGCAGCTTACACGAAGGGGGGGTCAAAGGAGTGGATGTAGAGCCCCTTCCGATAGAGATAGCGGTAGAGGGGAGGGGAGTTGAAGGTTCCACCCTGAAGTGTAAGCTAAAATGCGATTCTAAGGATTGCAAGAATTTTAAATACTGCTCCACCGCGGAGGGAAAGGGGGTCAAAATATTGAAGAACCTCGGGAAAGTGGAGTGCCCCAGAGGTAGGGTGCTCAGACGAGTTATCGTAGACTGGCTCAGGTAATTTACTTTTCTTTTTCTGCCTCTTCTTTTTCCTCTTCCTTTTCTGTCTCTTCTTTTTCTGTCTCTTCTTTTTCCTCTTCTTTTTCCTCTTCCTTTTCTGCCTCTTCTTTTTCCTCTTCCTTTTCTGCCTCTTCTTCTTCTGCCTCTTCTATCTCAACCCTGTACTCTTCCACCAGATTCAGAACCTTTATCCCCCCATATCTCAATATGTCTTCGACTATCAAGCTCTTCAGTATAAACCATCTCTGGTCGTATTTGCATATCTCTGGCAAGACGATATTAGCCTCTTTTTTATCCTGGTCCACCTGCACTTCCAAACTCTCGATCTCCAGAGTTGGGTAGTGCGCCTCCACTATGGCCCTTATTTTCTCCACGGTCTCCTCCACCTTTTCGACTATCTTGAACTTATAGCGCAGCCTTCTACCCGCCAGTGGGGGGTTCAGATCTACCCTTACCCTCCCGGCCATAACGGTTAGAACAGTACCCCTCTGACGCTTTACGTCGACGGTCATCCCTACGACCGGCTCGATGTCCCTCTTCAGGAACTCCCTTATCGGAAATGTCTTGATCTGATTTGGGTCCCTCTCTCCAAAACCCTCATTTGGCTCTACCACGACCTCTTTTTCCTCCCCTATTTCGCTTTTTAACAGGTCCTTTTCAAAACCAGCTACGACCATCCCCTTTCCGAGTATGATCGGTATAGCCCCATAAGGCTTGTTCTCCTCATATATGTTAGAGCTGGTAGCCTTTTCCTCATCGGTGGTATCGAAGAGACCCCCACTCTCCTCTACCCATCCATCGTATTCCACTCTAACGATATCGCCTGGTTGCATAGGTCTCTCTAAAGGAGACGTCCATAAAACATTTTCTATTCGCTCACCCCGCGGAAAAACTATTTGCATGGAGATGGATTATGAACGATCGAGTATGACCGCCGGCCTATGGTTGGAGCCTATTATGGGTATGGGCTCTATGAAGATGATTGCTCCTCCTTTGGCTTTTATATCTCCATAGCTCTTCTCATCTAACCCGCGCTCACGAAGAAAACGCCTATCGTCCCTTCCCCCGGAGAACTCCCAGAGCTGTAAAAGCTACCCCCAAAAAAGAGGGATATGCCCGCTATCGTTAACCTCTTCATCTGTCGAAGTGGGCAGACTCATCTTTTGCTGATATGGGAATTTCGCTAACCAAATCGCTATCCATCCTTGACAAATTCCACTCGAACATCAACTCAATAGACGCAAAGCTAGATGCTAGAGAGCCCGCTTAACTCAATTACTCCATCGAATGCCCTGACAGCAGGCCCTGTCATGTATAAACCATTCTCTGTCACTTCTATCTCTATCTTGCCTCCTCGAGTAATTACTTCAATCAGGTCGTTCTTTACTTTTCCCAGGACATGGGCTACACCAGCGCTTGCAGTGGCACCGGTGCCGCATGCAAGTGTTTCATAGAACACGCCTCGTTCATATGTCCTGATTTTCAGCGATCTGCCCTCGATCAGTTCGACCAGATCAACATTAATTCCATAGGGAAAGAGCACCTTATTTTCGGTGATGTTTTTTCCATATCTATCGATGTTTTCACTTTCTACATCATCCACGAAAATAACACAATGAGGCTCGCTAGAGTTAACGAGGGAGACCCTGGTCTCCCCCATCTCCGGGAAAAAAACGTATCTATCTAATAACGTCTCACTATCTGGAAATGTAGAGATGAAATAATTTCTTAGATCTTCCATCTTAACTCTAAGTTTTCCCATGTTAACTCGATATCTCTCTCCAACTTTTTGGATGTGTTTTATACCATCGTTCGTTTCGATCGTGACCTCATCTCTGTTTAACTTTTCACACAGGTATGATGCCGCGCACCTTATTCCGTTCCCACACATGTCCGCTTCCGGCCCCTGTGATTCGAATATCCTCATCCTGATATCGGAATCAGGAGAAGACTCCAGACATATCACATCGTCAGCTCCGATGCCAAAATGCCTATCGCAAAGCAACCCCGCAAAGCTTTTCACTCTTTCTGGGGATACTCCCCTATTAGTAGATGTATCGATGATTATGAAGTCGTTCCCACATGCCTGGTACTTATCGAATTTCACTTTTACAGTCCCACCTCCCATAGTGCGGCCAGATAGACGAGGGCGCTATTTTACGACTCTGGCGATCGCGTTATCCAGCACGTCGAGCCCTTCCTCCAATTGTTCATCCGTGATTGCCAGCGAGATCAGGAATCTTATTACATTGCCGTAAATGCCCGCACTGGCTATAGCCACACCGTTTTCCATGCAATCCTTTACTATGGCGGACGCTTCCTCCGTCGCAGGCTCCTTTGTCTCCCTGTCCTTGACAAATTCGATCGCGAGCATCGCTCCAATCCCACGCACATCGCCGATCAGCTCATATTTTTCTTTCATCTCGTCCAGTCGTCCCCTTATTTTTTTGCCGATATCTTTGGCCCTCTCGAGCAGATTTTCTTCCTCTATTATGTTGAGTACCTCGATCGCCGCCCGACAGCAGACCGGGTTCCCAACGTAGGTGCCTCCGATTGCGCCCTCGATTGGTGAGTCCATTATCTCCTTTTTGCCTATGACCGCGGACAGAGGCATTCCCGCTGCCAATGATTTGGCGACGGTGATCAGATCGGGCTCGATGTCCCAATGTTCAATTGCAAAAAGTTTTCCCGTTCTGCCCATGCCGGTCTGAACCTCGTCGACGACGAACATTATTCCGTATTTCTCGGTCAGATCCCTGAGTTTTTCGAGGAAACCCTCTTGAGGGACCCGAAAGCCCCCCTCGCCCTGAATCGGTTCAACGACCACAGCAGCTATCTCCTCGGGATCCAATCGACCGATCATATCCCTCTCAAAATCCTCTATCCCGATCGTAGGCTGATATGGGGAAGGGTAGGGCAAACGATAGACCTCTGGTGCAAATGGGCCGCACTTGTACTTGTAGGGTTTAACCTTATGGGTCATCGTCATGGTCAGCAGCGTCCTGCCGTGAAATGCATTTTCGAACACTACGATCGCGTCCCTACCAGTGTGCATCCTTGAGAGTTTTACCGCGTTCTCCACGGCTTCCGCCCCACTGTTGAAGAGAGCGACCTTCTTTGGAGTTCTGCCAGGAGCGAGTACTGCCAACCGTTCTGCTAGTTCCACAAAGGATTCATAGGGGACGGCCGAAAAGTCGGCATGTAGATATTTATCCGCCTGGTCTTTGATCGCGTTAACTACTCGCTTTGGTGCATGACCCACCGTAAGGCATCCCCAACCCCCAGTAAAATCGATGAGCTGGTTCCCGTCGACATCGATTACCAGGGCACCTTCCCCCTTGGCGATATAACAGGGAGAAAGTGAGTTTTTCCCGACGGCATCCGCCACATACTTCGCCCGTCTCTCCGCGATCTCCTTCGATTTCGATCCAGGTAGCGTGCCTTTTATCTCTATAGATTTACTCATGGTCTCCTCCTATGGACTGTGCCTCGCCCATAATAGGAGGGGATACTTAATTGTTGCCGATAGGTGGAATTTCTGAGTTCTATAAGTATTGGTATACACAAATATTTGTATTCATATATTTCAACCTGCATTCATATATTTGTATTCATATATTTCAACCTGCATTCATATATTCAACCTCTATCGAAGTAAATCGATTTCCCGGTTGCCGATATGGGGATCCCGATAACCACTTCGCTCTCCATCATTCCCTCAGATCTAGCCATTGCTCCCGCTCTAAACATTATTCGGTTGTCGGCGTTTAGCAGAGAGGCCATCTTAACCGCGCTGCCTATCGCTATTCCCAGATCGATCAGCCGCATAGCGCAATTCGGCCCCCCGAAGATTCCTTCCTTTTTCTCCTGCTCGTCGAAACCTCCGCAGCTCATGAAGCCGCAACCGTTGCAATTGGTGCCCGCGCTACCGTGCTCCCCAAGCCCGATAAGGAGCAGACTATCGCTTCCAACGACGTTGTTCCCATCTCTGACGAATTTTTTATCGTTTTGCCGCTCTCCAAACTCGATCATCGCTCTACCCAGGCGTTCCCTTTCCCCCTTAGGTAGTATCTTCAACTCTATGAAGTCCTCTCCCCTCGTTTTTGGCGCTGTTCTGGCACTCAGGGCCATGAGTTGCGCTACTATATCTAGCTCCATAAAAGGGTATCTCCGTCCCGTTTTTTTTCTTTTGCCCTGATTCCTTGCGGCTGTGTTTTCCCAATATCGATTCTCGCATCCCATCCTTAAAAGGCGGGATTTGATCCGTTAAAGCTACCAACAAGGGGATATTCTCTGCCTGATAAATGCGCATGAAATGAGCAAATATTTTTAAACTTCTCCCCTATGCTCTAGGTCAAAGCGAGGGCTAAAAAACGGCAGAGAGCGTGCTGACCATGAACTTCGAAGACATAACTGGAGCCGCGATGACGAGATGGATCTAAAGAGCTTAAAAAGTCATTTAAGAGTACCACATACATTTGTAATTATCTTTGGCATAGTTATTTTGGTTGCGATTTTAACCTATATCATACCAGCGGGCGAATTTGATAGGGCCACGGATCCCGAGACGGGCATAACTACGGTCGTTCCGAATAGTTATCACAGGATACCACAATCCCCCATAGGCTTTCTTGGTCTATTTAAGTCCGTACAGCTTGGGATGATCGATGCTGCTCAAATTATTTTTTTCGTATTTATAGTATATGCCTCATTTTATATCATAATAAAATCTGGAGCTTTCAACGCTTTCATCGGGGCATTGCTTAAATCAATAAAAGGCAAAGAGATCTGGATGATACCCCTTTCTATGTATGCCTTTTCATTGGGAGGGGCTACTTTCGGGATGTTTGAAGAGACCTATGGTTTTATTCCAATTTTTATAGGCCTTGCTATAGCCTTAGGCTACGATGCCATAGTTGGTCTTTGTATGGTTTTTCTGAGCGTAGTCATAGGCTTTACCGCTGCTCCCCTGAATCCTTTTACTGTCGGGATAGCTCAAACAATTGCTGAGTTGCCCCTTTTCTCTGGAATGGGTTTTAGAGCGATCGGATTTCTGATATTTACGACGATTGCAGTGGTATATACCATGAGATACGCTAATAAGATAAAGAAAAATCCAGAAAAGAGTTTTGTAAAAGATCTGGATTTTGGAGAATTTTCACTTCATAGAGAAGATTTGCTGAAAACTAAATTAACTTTTAGGCATAAGCTAATTATGCTGGTGGTCCTGATTATCATAGGGGTTGAAGTATACGGTGTTACCAACCTGGGGTGGTATATAGATGAGCTCGCAGGGTTATTCCTTATAATGGGGATCGTCTGTGGATTAATTGCAGGATATACTCCCAGCAAAATCGCGGAGATTTTTCTTGAAGGATGCGCAGATGTGGTATTTGGAGCGTTGATAATAGGTCTTGCGAGGAGTATACTGATCGTGATGAGTGCGGGCCATATAACCGATACGATTATCTGGGGTTTAGCCGAGCCCCTCACCTACCTATCTCAATGGGCAAGTGCAGAAGCCATGCTGGGGATTCAAACTATAATCAATTTCCTAATACCTTCTGGGAGTGGGCAGGCTGTTGTGACTATGCCAATAATGGTGTCATTAGCGGATCTGGCGGACGTAAATAGGCAGGTTGCAGTTCTGGCTTTTCAATGTGGAGATGGCCTTTCAAACTTGCTCTGGCCAACCGCCGCAATTGCGGTCGTAAGCGGCATAGCCAAGATTCCCATTCAGAGATGGTGGCGCTTTTTCCTGCCGCTACTCGCTATAATGTTTGTAACTCAAATGGCCTATATAGGCCTAGCATGTTTCATAGATCTCGGTCCTTTTTAGGAGGAGCATAATGGGTAAAAATAAAGAAAGCGAAAAATTAAAAGGCGATGTAATAAAAAGCATAGATTCTGTAAAAGAGCGTTTGATAGAAATCGCTAAAAATATCCATAATAACCCGGAGCTGGGCTTTAAAGAATACAGGGCGTCCGCTCTTTTGACCGCCGAACTTGCGAGATATGAATTCCAGGTCGAAAAAAATATCGCCGGTATAGAGACGGCATTCAAAGCGACTTATCAAGGTACATCAGCGAAACCTAAAATTGGATTTCTCGCTGAATACGACGCTTTACCGGACATAGGCCATGGTTGCGGCCACAATCTTATCTGCACGGCCAGCATAGGTGCTGCAATTGGTTTAACTTCCGTAATGCATGATCTCCCCGGAACTATCGTCGTCCTTGGGACTCCTGCAGAAGAGACCAGCGGCACTAAGGTACTCATGGTAAGGAAAGGCATATTTAAAGATATCGATGCTGCGATGATGTTTCATCCTTCTAATAGGAACGCAGTGGAATCGACCTCTTCAGCAATAGATGCAATTGAGTTTACCTTTAAGGGGAAAGCTGCTCATGCCTCAGAATCTCCTCATGAGGGAATTAACGCTTTAGAAGCCGTTATCCTCTTGTTTAACGCCATAAACGGATTAAGGGAGCACGTCAAAGAAGATGTCAGGATGCACGGGATTATTACTGAAGGGGGAAATGCCCCAAATATCGTACCTGAAAAGGCGGTAGCCCGCTTTTACATAAGAGCTGCTACAAGAGAATATCTGGATGAAGTGGTCGAGAAGGTAAAAAACTGCGCGGAGGGTGCAGCTTTAGCAACTGGTACAAAACTAAATCTTCGGTACTATGAGAACTCCTTCAAAAATTTGGCCCCAAACCATGCTCTGGCTGAAGTCTTTAAACATAACCTCTCAAGTCTCGGAGTTAAAAAAATATCTCCAAAGTTGGCAATGAGAGGATCGACAGATATGGGCGATGTGAGTCATGCTGTGCCGGCGATACATCCGTATCTATCCATCGCTCCTAAAAGTGTGGCTCTTCATACTAAGAAATTTACAGCAGCGGCAAATTCTAAAAGAGGACATGAAACGATGATTTTGGCTGCAAAGGCCATTGCAATGACGACAATAGACCTGATCACTTCGTCAGCTATTCTGAAAAATGTAAAAGATGAATGGGTGAAGGGATGAGAATAGCAAAAATCGATACATTTCCAGTTTTACTTAGATTAAAAGAAGTTTTCAAAATAGCAAATGTGGTGATGAGTGATGTAAGATTTGTGTACGTAAAGATTCTTATGGACAATAATATCATCGGGTGGGGAGAAGCTGCTCCGGCATGGGAGGTAACGGGAGAGACCCAGGGTTCAGTTAAAGATGTAATCGATAATTATCTATCTCCCGATTTGATCGGAAAAAAGATAGAGGATTATGATGACCTGCAAGATTGTTTTGAGGTGTTTGATCCCGAGAAAAAACCACAAACTGTCTGGGGGGGGGCATCCGCTAAAGCAGCTTTGGATATCGCGCTTTTCGATGCATACGGTAAGCTTGTCGAAAAGCCGATATATCAGATTCTCGGCGGTAGATTTAAAGCGATAAAACCAGCTGTGGCTATAGGAATAATGGATCTGGGGAAAACGTTAGAAACGGTAAAAAATGCAATAGCTCAGGGCGCAAAGAGAGTTAAACTCAAGGTCGGTCTGGACATGGAAAGAGATTTTAAAACTGTCAAAGCGGTGAGAGAAACTTTCCCAAAAATAGACGTAGTATTGGATGCAAACCAGGGTTACGTAACGCCTGAAGATAGTATTAAATTTATCAGAAAGATAGAAAGCTTCGATATCCTCTGGATGGAACAGCCGATATTGGCGGACGATAAAAAAGGACTGCTAGAGGTGAAAAAGAGCGTAGAGATCCCAATAATGGCAGATGAAGCGATACACAGCTATTGGGATGCAAAATTGCTGCTGGAGATGGGCGCTGTAGATCTTGTAAATATAAAGTTAATGAAATCTTCAGGTATCCATGGGGCTTTGAAAATAGCCGATTTGTGTCAAGATTACGGAGTTCCCTGCCAGATGGGGTCTATGATTGAGAGTTCAATAGGAACTGCTGCTGGAATTCATACCGTGCTCTCCCACAAAAACATAAGGTACAACGAATTGGGCGGTATGGAAAAAATGGAATCAAATATAGGCTCGGGCATAACTTTCCTAAACCAGGAACTCTCGGTTTCGAATAAGCCTGGATTGGGGGTCTCCTTGGAAGAGAAGGAATTAACCCATTAGATTTGTTCTAGGATTGCCCGCTAGATCCAATTCGGCCGAAAGCACCATGTCAACGGGTTTCAAAGACTGTTGGGACTCTCTCCGGGTGCGTGTATATGTTCAGCCCATCCTCTCGTGCAAAACAGATCAGTGTTATTCCTGTTGACTCAGCTATCGATATGCCCGAATCCATAGGAGCTGATCGTGCGGCTATCAGTGGTATTCCAGATCTAGCAACTTTGGACACCATGCTGCCCGATTGCCTGGCAGTACTGGTGATGAACGATTCTTTGAGATTTTTACCGTTCATAAGCGCATGCCCTATCGCTTTATCGAAGGTGTTGTGCCTTCCGACATCTTCTACGAAAATTAGAAGCTCCCCATCATAGCCATATAGGGCGGCCGCATGGGTGCCGCCGGTTAGCGGGAAAATCTTGGCCTCTTCACCGAGCGCCGAAACTCCGCTCATTATCGTCTTAGGGTCGATCTTAACGTTCGATTCAACTCTGGGCAACGCCCCCCCAACTGGGAAATCTGAACCTGCTAGATCCACATAGGCCCTATTGCTCTCTAAATCCACTTTTTCGATGGTGGATAAGGATCTCACAATCCCTTCGGAAATCAGGTGCCCCACGACCAATTCCTCTGTCATAGAGGGCGTTGCGAGTAGAGCAGTAAAGCGCTCGCCGTTAAGGAAGATTTCCAAGGGGGCATCTAGAGCTACCATATCAAACGAACGCTCAAACCTGGACGATCTCAGGTCCAGGGATATTCTCTTCCTTCTAACCATTCCCTTCATCGCAAACCAACCTCTCACATATCCCCCTGGCTTTTTTAAGATCTTCCCGCGTGTTCACGTTAAAAAATGTGAGGAGCTGGGGGTCATATCTCCGGAGCGATTCTATATCCACGAACTCAACGTCGGAGAGATGCTCGAAAATGCTTCTAACGGATAGAGATTTTGACTCTATCGCCTCCATAACCGCCTGAAGGGCACTATCCGTCTTGAGCGCGACGTGCAGAGCCTCGAGATACCCATTTGGCCATCTGGGAACAACGGCCTGATGCTTGCCCAGGGATCTAACCAGGAATTTCATGAAGTCTCCTGATATAAACGGGGTGTCCGAAGGAGCCACCAGGGAGATTTTACACCTGGCATGCTTAAGCCCGGTATAGACTCCCCCCAAAGGTCCCAGGGCGGGAATTTCATCCTCTAAAACCCTTGCCCCACTTTGGAACTTTGACATCCCCTTGAGGTTTTTTCGAGTTGTAACTATGATGACCTCTGAGGCTATCTCCCTTATCTCTCCAAGAACCCATTCGATCATCGCTCTACCACAGAGATCCATGAAGGGTTTTTCAGCTCCAAACCTCCTGCTCTCACCCCCGGCCAGGATTATAGCCGTCGGGTCTATATTACATCCCTCCTGCGTCCATCTCCGAATACCACTCTCAGGCTCCTAATTCTGTCCTAAGCTCTTTAGTGTAAAGGGCTGGAGGGTTAGTATTTTGCCCTCATAAGTGAGTGCTTAAGTAGAAAAAGGGCATTAGGAGTTTATGCTGGATCTAGATGGAGTATATGATAAGATTGAAAGGTACAGGGAGGAAATGGTGGAATTTCAAAAAGAATTAACCGCTATCCCGGCGATAAGCCCTGGTTCTGGGGGTGAGGGCGAATACGACAAGGCCCAATTAGTAAGGAAAGAGGCGGAAAAAATCTTCGACGAGATCGAAGAGTATGACGCTCCAGACCCAAGGGCTAAAAATGGGGTGAGGCCCAACATAGCTGCCAGGCTATATGGAGAAGGTGGAAAAAAGACGCTATGGATCATGGCGCATATGGATGTTGTGCCACCCGGCGATCTTTCTCTGTGGGAGACGGATCCGTTTAAAGCTGAGGTTAAAGATGGAAAGATATTCGGAAGGGGGGTGGAGGACGACCAACAGCCGCTGGTCGGCGCTTTGTTCGCGGCCAAAGCCCTGAAAGAGTTAAAGATAAAGCCGAAATACGATCTTGTGCTCCTTGCAGTAGCCGACGAGGAGTGTGGCAGCGATTACGGGCTGAAATTTATGTTGGAGGAGCATGGGAACCTCTTCAGAAAGGATGATCTCTACCTGGTTCCAGATGCAGGTATCCCCGACGGTACCTTGATAGAAATCGCTGAGAAGTCTCTGCTCTGGATAAAATTCAGAGTTAAAGGGGAGCAGGCTCATGCATCAATGCCCGAGATAGCGATAAATGCGCACAGGTTTGGGGCTAGATTGATATGCGCCCTGGACGAAAAGCTGCATGAGAAGTTCGCCGATGTTGACGGCCTTTTTTATCCACCGATCTCCACGTTTGAACCGACGAAGAAGGAGGCGAACGTGCCGAACATTAATACTATCCCAGGGGGAGATGTGTTCTATTTCGATTGTAGAGTGCTGCCGAAGTACAGCCTTGAAGAGGTATTATCGACCGTAGACGAGGAGGTTGAGAAGATGGAGAAGGAAACGGGGATAAAGGTCGAGCTTGAGTTCCCGAACAAAGAGAGCTCTCCTCCCACCCCAGAGGATAGCCCCGTGGTCGAGTTATTGAGCAGGTCGATTGAAAAAGTAACGGGTAAAAAACCATCCGTCATGGGGGTAGGGGGCGGGACGGTGGCTGCCATCTTTAGAGTTAAGGGCTATCCCGCCGCGGTATGGTTCACCATCGACGATACAGCCCATCAGCCGAACGAGTACTGCGTGATCGACAACATGGTTACGGACGCCAAGGTGTTTGCGACGATGCTCCTATAATTTATCTCATTGATGTCTCATCCGTTGAGTTTCACAAGTAGCGATCGATATGCTCGAGGGCTATTTTGGTCTTGAAGCTTAGAGCTATCTGGTAAAACATGTGACCTCCTCCTCGCCCTAAAGGACGAGGCTTCCTGAGACTGCCCCGAAATCCGATAGACTCATCTGTAGGACACCATGCTCTCTAACGTATCCGATTACAGTTGGAAGGTCGGCATCACCAACACTTCAGTAGATTCCCAGGACTCCAGAAGTGCCCCTTTGGGTATCTCAGCCTACTTTGGCTGCCGTCTGAAGAGCTCATAGGAAGAGGCGCCTTCAGCAGATTAAACTTCGATANNNTCGATACGGTCATCGTTGGCGGTATCGACGATTATATGTACATGGTCGGGCATCACGCTCAGCTCCGCGATTCCTATCCCGTGTCGCTCTACAATCTCTCTCAGGATTGTTTCGCAAGTTTTACTCTCTTCCTTCCTAAACTTGTACCTGTATTTCGGGCACCACTCGAAGTGG
>DACJ01000023.1:1068-1901 GCA_002494765.1 Euryarchaeota archaeon UBA186 | reverse complement strand
CCAGTGAGCAATTCATCTACGCCCTAAAGGGCGGAGATTTCTCGCTCATAAGGGTTAAAAACGTCCATATATCCTGGGTGTTATTAATATTTTTTTACTGATAAAATTTGCCCTAGATTTATAAACACAACAAAAGGGATATAAACGATGACTAAATTTGGGATAGTGAATATGGACCCAACAGAAATCCTTGAGTATACTATCGGAAACAATTGCGTAAAGGACTACCTTATAGCAATAGCGGCCTTTGCATTAACATTAGTTATCATAAAGATCTTTAAACACGGGGTGCTAAAAAAACTAAAAGGGATAGCAGCAAAGACCAAAACGGAGATCGACGACTTGATAATAAAGATCGTCAATCGCGTAGGCTGGCCTCTTTATCTGATATTGGCCCTGTATGTCGCCCTGCAATTTATAGTGTTGCCGTCGATCGTGGATACCGTCTTAAAATATGCATCAGTCATTATCGTGGTATACTACGTGATTAAAGGCGTCCAGGATCTGGCCGATTATTATATACGCAAACTGATGCTGAGACCGCAGGGAGAGGAAGGGGCTAAAGGAGAAGAGGTCGACGCCTCTTTAGTCAATCTATTGATTAAGGGAGTGAACTACGCCCTCTGGGTAGTGGCATTGATCTTAATTTTGGAGATCTTTGAATACAACATCAACACTTTAATCGCTGGTCTGGGGATCTTTGGGATAGCATTTGCCTTCGCTTTTCAGCATATCCTGGCCGATGTCTTCGCTTCTTTCTCAATATACATAGACAAGCCCTTCAAGACAGGGGATTTCATAATAGTGGGAGACGACCTTGGCGTGGTAAAAAA
>DACJ01000023.1:0-1021 GCA_002494765.1 Euryarchaeota archaeon UBA186 | reverse complement strand
CTAACAAGGAGTTAACAGAGAGCCGGGTGCATAACTACAAGAAGATGGAGAAGAGAAGAATAGTCTTTAAATTCGGCGTCACATATGATACACCCACAAAAAAACTCAGAAAAATTCCTGCGATTGTTCAGGAGGTCATTGGGGAGATAGATATGGCAGATATTGACCGGGTGCACTTCCTCGAATTCGGCGATTTCAGCTTGAATTTTGAAGTTGTGTATTATGTTGCAACTGGCGACTATAATAAATATATGGACATCCAGCAGGCGATAAACCTCGGTATCAAAGAACGATTTGAAGAAGAGGCAATTGAGATGGCATTCCCGACTCAGACGGTCTACGTTAACAAATGGGATTGAGATGCCTCAATCCCTCTCAAAAAAAAGTGCTGTGACTGCACTCATACTCTCTGAATGCCTCTTAAAACCCTACTGACCACCTATTGAATTATTCTCGCTGTTCTATCTATAGAGAGTTTTGTCAACTAGAGTTCTACTTTTGCCTTCGAGGGCCTCTTCAGTCGTATATGTTGAAAGAGATTGACTTGGTCAGAGTTCCTCCATAGTATGTCACTGCAACGGCGCATGTGTGCTCGTGCTCGCCCCAACCAGATGGAGAATTGTGGAACGTCACGGACACAGTTTCTGTGTTGCCTGGTCTGATTAAGCCGTCCCTACTTCTCTCACGCACTACTTTGTTTGTGTAGGTGTCCTTGAGGACGAAAGTAGCATCATACCTGTGAAGACTGCCTGTATTCTTAAATTTGGCAGTGATCTTGATGTTATCATGATCACCGTAACTTTCCCTATTGGACGAAACGCCTTTATCTACCCACACTAGATCGCTAGATGTTGTAGAGCTGATATCAGCGATTGTCGAAGATGCGACCAGTGGCAGTACCAGCACCGATAAAATAAAGAAGCCCACTATTGTCTTATTCTTTGCCATTCTATTTGTCACCTCCTCCTGCTTTGCAGGCTCTTATGAACAGCCTCTTTATTCTGTTCATAACTTTACTAAG
>DACJ01000042.1:29980-30548 GCA_002494765.1 Euryarchaeota archaeon UBA186 | reverse complement strand
CGTAGCATCTTTAAGCTCTTTCTGGTAGTGCTTCATTATGTGCCTATTTCTAGCCTGTCCCACCCAATCGGTAGTGAAGAATATTATAAGACGGCTGATAATCGGAAAGATCATGGCAGCCGCAAATAACGTCATAAGGGGCATTTCCCCACCGAAACCTATAAGGGGGTAGAGCACGTAGTTCATCCCGTATCCGATGTAATCAGCTGCAAACCTGTACACAACCATCACGATAAGCAACACCATCATCGGCATGAACATGCTGCCCATCGGATTCTGTTGGCCGCCCACCGAACCCTGTTGGCTGTCCATCGCGCCTACATGCGTTTTCACTACTTAAAATTAACCGTTCCCCGTAACGTTTGTTCTATAATCGCCTTCACCATGAAAAGTATGGCCCAACTCATTTTATACTCGTTCGTCCTTTACCCAGACATCGAAATAAGAGAACGAATCCGAAATCGCTATCAAGGACCACCAGATCTATCCGTATAATATTATTAATCAACTTTTATTTTACCGTATTACGAATTATGTGACTTCAGGGGGAGAGGGTTAGAAGGGAGAG
>DACJ01000042.1:13599-29865 GCA_002494765.1 Euryarchaeota archaeon UBA186 | reverse complement strand
GGTTTCCCATTCTCCTTCTTTTTTTAATTAATTAGCCTCCTAAGAAGCTCCTGAGCACGGGATGCATCTCCATCATCTGCTCTCTTGACATGGTCTCGTATAGATTGATCAATATGCTTACCACCAGCAAAACGCCAGTCCCACTAGCGCCTCCTACGGTTCCTAGCAGACTGGCGAAAGCGGCTAGCGCACCCACGAAAGCGCCGCTTATCACCGTTACCGCTGGTATGTACCTGCTCAAAACCCTCTCCAGCACCCTGGGATCCCTCCTGAACCCGGGTATTTGCATACCGCTCCTCTCTATCTGAGCGGCAACGTCTCTAGAACCCATGTTTGCCGTCTCTATCCAGAACCTTGCAAAGACTATGGAGCCTACGATCATCACTACCAGATAGACAACCACGTGAACGGCTATCTGCCAGGCAGCTCTATTTGCTGCAGCTACCGATAGCATCTTATATTTCGGACCGATCATCGGCAGCAACCAGTCCCATATCCCATTTGGAGTGCTCAAATAGTAGCATATGCCGGTTACCGGCGTATTCCCCTCGAAAGCGCCGACCCACTCCTGGCCACCTATCCACGCGAGTTCGCTCAGCCACGGGCTGCTCCACAACATCTGACCGAACATCTGAACGTTGGCCATGAGAGCCGAAACCAGTATGACTGGTATAACGCTGGCGTAAATCAGCCTGATGGGATATCTGCCCCTCGCGCCCCTCACCCTTCCATGCGCAACTGGCAGCTCCACCCTGCAGGATTCCACATAGACTACCAAGAAGAAGATAAGCACTGTCATGAAGAGAGCTATAATGGTGTTGGGGCTCCCCACCGAGGCGCTGCTCGTGCCCAATAAAAGTTCCTCGAAGTTTGGCGCTCCAGTTTGCGCTAAGCCCCCTCCCACCATCTCCCCTGCGGTGGTATGCGCTAGCTCATCAACGGTCTGAGGGATCACTCCTGCCCTTATGCCCCCGCCGCCCTCCATTTCAAGCCAGCTGAAGGTACCCATTATGAGCGACTGGGAGACGCCTGCAGCGATGAATAGCGACACACCCGAACCGATACCCCAATTCGAGACTACTCCATCCATCAGGTAGATTATATAAGCACCAAGTGCGAGCTGGGCTACAAGTATCGCCTTTGCCCAACCCGATCCCGTGGCATCAACGAGGCCCGCTGAGGGCGATATAAACCCGAAGACCAGGGGGACCGCCGTGACGAATATCATGATGAACATCAGGACCTTCTGGGTAGACTGGAAGGCTTTCTTATCCTCGGGCTTTGACATATCAAGGTTGAATATCTTGGCTCCGACGAAGAGCTGCATTATTATTGAAGCCGTGACGATAGGCCCTATGCCTAAATGTACTATCGATCCAGTAGCACCCCCCATCAACCATCTGAGCCTTTCAAAGGGGTCATAGATCCCCTCCCCTTTTGACGCCCCAAAGAGGGGTATATTACACAGAACAAAGTAGATGAGTAAAATTAAGATGGTCCAGAGCAGTTTATTTTTGAAATGGACGTGAGTCTTTGGCCTAGTAACGGCTGGGAAATACCTGGAAATTGGATCAAGCTTATATAGATAGCTACCCTCCTTGGCCATCTTAACCCCTGTAGATTAACTCCCAAATTTAAACTTTGCCTTTATTGTAGTCGGGCGGTCTATTTAACCATCTCCCGTCACCAGACGAGCACCGGCCTCTTCGACCTTCTCGACGGCCTTTGCGCTGGCTTCTCTCACCTTTATCTCCTTTCCCTTGGCCTTTGCACTAAGGGAGCCAGCTCCAAGCAACTTCTCGATTCCTCGGGAAGAGAGATCTACGACCTTAACTTTATCGCTCATAAGTTGGTTCAGTTCGCCGATGTTGATCGCTTCACTTTTTGCCGTTTTTATCGACTTAAAGCCATAATTCCCGAATCTACGTCCGCTCTTCAAAGCCTTCATGTACTCGTGTTTGTGCGAACCTGCCCTCCCCCTGCCCCCCCTTAAACCGGCGCCTCTCGTGGCCTTCTTTCCATGGCCATGGGTTCTATGCCCTCTGAGCTTTCTGCTCCTCTTCATAGCATCCTCCCTATCAGCTCATTTATCTTCTCTCCCCTGTATCCAAGATCGCCGCCATTCGCATAGGATCTCTTTACGCTTTTAAATCCACCTCTGGGGGGATGTAAACCTATGTTCTTTAACTTCTCATCTCGTTTTTTAACCTCGCGGAGCAATTTCTTATCTATCTCCCCCCAGGTCACATGCTCCTTTACCTTTTGAAGCATCCCTTTATAGGATCCAGTCTCATCGATTACAGCTAGAGAGTTCACCTTCTTCAATCCCAGCATATTCAATGTGTCCACCACTTCCCCTCTAGCCCCTATCGAGCTCCTGATCCTCACCACCGCGTAACTCATGTCGCTCCCCCCTTGATCTTTGCGGAGTTCCTCAATGCATCTACAGTAGCTTTAGCGAAGTTGAAAGTGCATTGCGTATTTCCGCGCGCGAAGGACCATATATCCTCTATGCCAGCCAGTTTCAATATGGGTTTCACGTTGCTCCCTATAACGAGTCCCACCCCCCTGGGGGCTGGCTTTATGGTCACCTCGACGGAACCACACTTTCCAATCGATTTCATGGCCAAGGAGTGGGGTCTACCGCAACCGCACTCCCATGACCCACACCCCCTCCTAACCTCGAATATGTTCAACTTTGCGTGCTCGACGGCCCTCTGGATGGTGGGGCCCACCTCCTTTCCCTTGGCGACGCCGAAACCAAGTATGCCGTCTCCGTTTCCAACGACGACGGCAACTCTAGACGTCATCCTCCTTCCGCTATCAGTCATCCGCTGAACTATCTTAACATCTATGACCTCATCCTCAAGCTCTAAGAGGAGATTGACTATCTCAGGTTCTTTCAAGGGAAGATTCGATGCAAAGAGCTCATCTAAGCTCTTTATCTCTCCACCAACCACCTTCTTTCCCAATCTGGTCTTGGGCACCCAGGCACCTGTGGCCGTCCCTGCCCTCCTGGTACTTCTTCTCGCTCTCCCTGCCCTCCTGGTACTTCTTCTCGCTCCTGAGCTCATGCTACCTCCATAATCCTTTCAGAATACGGCTTATCTTCTATCCTATCCCTTGGAAGAGACGACGGATCGTGTGGTATGTCGATACCTACATCGACTGCACCGCCGAGAGCTGCTAGAGTCCTCGAGCCCCTGGTGACGACGCTCAAGCCCGCATCTAGTACAGCTCTCTCTACCCCCTTCTCCTTTGCTCTCAACCCGGCTAAGAGCCCGGTTAAGTAAGCAGCGGTGGTGTTAGAGGTAGAGGCAGAGGGGAAATCAATGCCCAAAAGCTCCTTCGAATTGGCTTGCGCCAAAACGATGTCGCCTTTTCTCCCATATTCAACGAATTGCGCATAGATGTAGCAGTTGCTATGTCGCACGACTAATCTAGGCGCTTCTCCTCTCAAAAGCTTCAACCTACTCTGATAATCGGTCAGATTCTTGACCCTTCTCTTAAACTTTCTCATTAGAATTCCTCCAGAGCCTATGGCTGTGTATGAAGAGATCCATGTGGCTTAAGTCTCTAAATGCGCCCCCACTGGCCATGCCATACAACTTTCTGTACGTGTGTTTATCTATCTTGCCAGAGCCCCTATAACCTCTGAGTCTGGCCCTTTGGGCCCTTATCTTCCTCATCCAGCTCTCTTTTCTGTTCTCTCTCCCACCCTTAGCTCCCTTTCTCCTACCAGGACCGCTTCTTCTCCCCTTCGATCTGGCAAGGGCTCTAGCCCTGGCTCTCCCTCTGGAGTTAGACCTAGCGTGTCTTTTCCCTATCACGCCGTCGTCTATAAGGAGCTTTATATCCTCTCTGGTGACCCCCTCGGCTACTTCATCCATCCTGTTTGGGTCTATCCAAACCCTGTTTGAGCCGCACTTTAGTATTTGGGAAGCCATCCTACGATGATTTTTAAGATCCATCTCACCACCTATTCAAAACCCTTATCCCTCTTTTATCGGCAAGTTTGATTATGTCCTCTCGCTTCCTCCCGCCGACGCTCGAGCCTATCCTAGCAGCCTCCTTATCTGGGTCTATAGATTCAAGATCTTTTGGTCTGTACACCATAACCTCCCTAAACCCCGAAGGGTGCATCCCCCTTATCTCCACTTGCGTTCTATAGCCTATCCTCGGTAAGGGGGGCCTATACCTCAGATGCTTTCTCGCCTTTGAATGTAGGCCCTTTGGCCTTCTGTAGGAGGTGTCTAATCTCTTGTACCTGAACCACTCTTGGCGTTTGAAATTTGGTATATTCTTCTTTTCCCTGAGCTTGGCGGCGATCTCTTCGGAAAGCTTTGGCTTGGCCTTTACCAGGTACACCTCCTTCTCTTCCTCCACGATCTCCGGTTCTGCTTCTTTCGGCTTTTTAACCTCCTCTTCTATTACTCCAGCCTCTTCTTCGGAGAAGAATTTTTTTACGACTTCGGCCATCGATCGGCTTATGCCTCTAGCCTCCGAGATTTCCTCCACACTAACTTTTTTAATCTTTTCAATGGTATCAAAGCCAGCGTCGATGATAGCCTGCGCTTTTGCCTCTCCTACCCCCTCTACCTCCATCAACCTGCTCTTGATGTCGGCCATCTATTTGGCACCCCCAACGATGTATATGCCATCTTGAAAGACTCTTGGATCCTTTCCTTTTATCTTAGTCGCCCTCTCAATGTTTGCAGCACTTTGCCCGACCTTTTCCTTCTCGAGGCCTTTTAAGATTACTCTATCGCCTTCCACTTTGACCTTCACGCCCTCCATTATTTTCGCTTTTCTCGGAGCTCTCTCCCCCAGAAAGTTTTGTATCAGGACCTCATTTCCTCTAACGTTAACCCGTATGGGAAAGTGCGAGTAAACTATCTGCATTCCATAGGTAAAGCCCTGAGTGACGCCCTTGAACATATTTTCCAGATGTGCTTTATAAGTGTTTACCATGGCGAAATTCTTCTTCCTTTGGGAGCTGGCTCTAATGATTATGGTATTGTCCTCTCTTGACACTTTCGCTCTAGGATCATCGAATTTTCTTCTCACCTCTCCCAAGGGACCCTTAACGGTCACGTTCAACTCGCCATCGACGTTTGCATCCACGTTCTCGGGCATCTCAATCCTCACGGCTTCCTCAGTAGACATAGGCTAAAAGCCTCCCACCAATTCCCAGCTCCCTGGCCTGATTTTGTGTGATGATCCCCTGGTTGGTCGACAGGATCAGAAATCCAAAATCCCTGGCGGGCAGATATCTGGCCTCATATTTCTCCATGCCCTCTCTCTTAACCGAAAATCTGGGCTTTATTACGCCACACTCGTTTACGTTTCCGTTTAGTGTCACGGTAAAGGCGCCATTCTCCATTACATATTCGAATCTCCTTATCCTGCCCTCCTCCTGCATCACCTTCAGAACCCTGCCTATGAGATTCGAAGCCATCACCGAGCACTCGCTCTTGCCGACTCTCTCCGCGTTCTTTATTGTGGAGAGAGCGTCTGCCAGCGGGTCATGTCGCAACTTACCACCTCACGAGTATTTCTTGAAACCGATAGATTTCGCCACTTCTCTGAAACACTGCCTGCATAGAATTATCCCATATCTTCTTATAAGACCGTTTTTATTGCCGCATCTCCTGCACTCCAGGTATCCCCTTCCCTGCTTCTTCACTCAACCACCTCCAGGCCATACCTCTCCCGCATGAAATTCATCGCTTCTTCCATCTTAACCTTATGACGATGTGGTATCTTCTTGCCGCCTCTCCTTCTTCGAGCTACCCTATAACCATTTCTCTTCAAGGTTATGCAAACATCCATGCCAAATATCCCCACTTCTGGGTCATACTTTATCCCGAAATCCGTATGATCTGGGATACCGAAGGAGAACCCACCATTATCGTCGAATGAGTATGATGGCAATCTGTTGTTCCTTATCCATATCGCTTTTTTCAAAAGCTCTTCACTCTTATCCTCTCTAAGAGTTACCTGGCAACCTATGGGCATACCCTTTCTTATCCCCCACTCCCTATTTGTGCTTTTAGATACAGTGCGAACTGGTTTTTGTCCAGCTAATTGCTGGAGCAGACGCTCAGCCTTCGCCAACTTTTCGCCGCCCTCGCCAACGCCCATGTTGACTACCACCTTGTCCAGGAATATCTCCTTATTGGGATTCTGATCTTTCTTCATATTGGAACCTCTGGGGCCAGATCTCCAACCACTAAGACGTGTTTCTTTATGGTTGAAAATCCTTCAAAGCTCACAACTGGGGGGGAGGAGAACCCTCCTTTTGAAACCCCAACGATCTTTGAAACTTGACCGACATGTTTTCCCCCGGTCACTAACGCAAAAGATCCCTCCTTCAGAGGATAGCGTTTGACTATCTTCTGACCAGGAAGTTCAATCTTCAGCGTGTCTCCCACCTTATCACCCTCATCTATCTCGTGCACTATGCATCTCCCATCGTGAAGATTCAGCTGAGTTTTCCCCTTCTTTATGCTGGTTTTCTCCTCTATCTTGCAAAGTTTAGTCTGCGCATTCTGCGCATCTATTTCAGCCAGAGACAGTTTGCACCTTCTGTCTACCAACATGATCTTATTCAGGCCCATAGAGGGTATGCTGATGCTGCTCATTATCCCTACTGGGAATTTGGGCTCTCTTACTATGGAGTTGTCCACCAAAACGCTTCCCGACCCTACGATAAGTCTCGCCTCTCTGGCGGTATCGCAGAGTTTTAACAGATCTCTCAAAACCATCGCCAGAGGCATGGAGTATTCCTTTCGATAAGGACCTGGAGGAATTTTCATGGCCCATTTAGCCGTTTTCCTTTCCAGGGGCCAAGATCTTGGTACTGTCAATCTTTTCGTATGCCTAGACATCGCTATCTTCCCCCTCTATCCCTTCCTCTTCTGCTTGACTCTCCAACTCTTCTACCTCTTCCTTCTCCTCAACTCCCCCGAGCCCCAGTTTCCTTCTCCTCCAGGGATCTTGAAGGTTAAGTTTCGTAATCAGGAGGTTTGAAGGACGAACCCAGCGCTCTTTTTGAGTGCCATCAGCCTTAGCGATAGTGAAACCCTCCACGCTCACCAGTGACCTTCCCCTATCAACATTCAAAACTTTTCCGCTTTTTCCTTTGGCGGCGCCCCTAACTATCTTAACCGTGTCCCCCTCTCTCAAGGATACGGACCTTTTCCCATACTTCAAGATCAGATCGTTGCTCAAATGACTTCCTATGTTCGCCATATTCTTCATCTCATCACCTAAACGACCAGGCTCGCGATGGCCGCGATCCTGGGCCATCGATTCGCAGCTTCCCTTGCGATCGGGCCTTTTATGCCAGACCCCCTAGCATCGCCATTTCTGTTCGTAAGCACCACCGCATTATCCTCGAACGAAACCATTATCCCCTCAGGTCTTCTGTAAGGCCTCTTCTGCCTGACCACGACTGCATCGAAGAGCTGTTTTCTAAGCTCGGGTTTACCTTTCTTGACAGAGACCACCACCATATCTCCTATACCGGCTTTTGGGTACCTTCTCCTTGTGCCCTTATATCCTATCACAGAGATTATCTCCACCACCCTCGCGCCGGTGTTGTCTATGCAAGCCACTTTCGAACCGGTCTGCAAGCCCCTGGTTATCGTCGCTCCCACTCCCTTCATTCTCTTACCCCCACGATCACAAATGACTTACGCTTGCTCAACGGCTTGCACTCGGCTATTAGCACTTTATCTCCTTTCTTTGCCTTTATACAATCTGGATTGTGTGCCAGGTACTTCCCCCTTCTCCGCTCATACCTCTCATATTTTGGCAGATAATGAAGATATTCCCTTTCCACCACCACGCCCCTCTGCATCAAATCGCTCACTACCCTGCCTTCTAACTTAGCACCCCTAACTTTCAAAGACCCATGAAATGGACAGTTGGGATCATCGCATGAAGATTTGGGAGGTTCAACCTCAATGCCAATATCTCTTACCATCCTCTACACCTCCCCCGGATGAATCTCTTGATTCTTTCCTCTGGTCTGTGAGTTAGATCCCTGCCGTTTATCGAACGATCTCTCAGGGAAAAGGTACATATCCCCTTTGCTACCATCGATTTTTCCCCCCCTTGCTCTTCGAGTATCAGCACTTTTTTCGTCTCTTCCAGGACCCTCCCACTTCTCCCTTCGAGTGTTGGGTCTTTTGAGCTTTTTATCGTGACATCATGTCCTATCAGCATATATGGATACATCACTTCACAACCTCCACCTGATAGCCTCCCCCATCCAAACACTTTTTAACGGTCTCAAGATGACCGCCCTGGAGTTCTATTCTTCCGTTCTTTATCGTTCCTCCCGAAGCGCAAATCCCCTTCAATTTTTTCGCGAGGGAGGTTATAGTCTTTCTGTCAAGACCTTCTATCACGGTTACCAACTTCCCATATCTCCTCTTCACCACGAATATCTTAACCCTCTGTTGTTCCCTAGCTATATCTTCGCACACGCAGAGATCTTTGGGTAGGCCGCACTTTTCGCAGATATCAGTCATGCTCTCCCTCCTCCCTCATTATCGTCAATATTCTAGCCAGAGTGGTCCTGAGAGCTCTTATTTTCCCCGGGTTGGTGGGAGCTCCACCCATCGAGGCCATGCCACGCTCACGGAGCAGCTCACCATCAACCTCCTTAAGTCTCTGCTTCCTTTCTTCTGGCGACCAACTTCTGATCTCGCCGCTCTTATACATCGGTAGCCTCCTCTGGCTCCTGCTCCCTGGGTTTTTCTTTCTCTCCTTTTCCCGGTTTCCTCAGCTCTTCCATCTCTATTCCCGTCGCTGTCTCCACTTTTTCTTTCGGCTTGGGTTTCTCTTCCTTCTCGGCTTTTTTCGTCTCGGTCTCTACTTTTTCGGGCGCTGACTCCGCTTTTTCTGTTGCGATCTCTTCTGCGACTATCTCAGGTTTCTCCTGCGCTTCGTCCGGTAGGACCGCCTCCGGGCCCATTATCTTGACCTTTACCCCTATGACTCCAGGTTTAAGCTTTGCCACCCTGAAACCCTCCTTCATCCACCTTTCAGCGGGCTCCCCACAATGCTTTATCGTGCCGGCTGTAAACTTAGCGGTTCTGTGCCTTCTCCCTCTAAGCTTGCCCGATATTGTGATTTGACACCCCCTAGCTCCAGCCTCCATTATCCTCCTAACGGCCGAGTGCCCGACCCTCCTGAAGTGCCAGCCCCTTTCAAGGCCATCTGTTATCCTCTGAGCCACTATTAAAGGGTTGAGATTGGGATTTTCTATATCCTGCACCTCGAGTATAGGGGACTCCACGTTGAAGGTTTTCTCTATCCTGGCCGTCATCCTCTTTATCGTTCGTCCTTTTCTACCTATTACTATCCCAGGCCTATCAGCGTAAGCGACTATCCTCGTGCCGATCGGAGTGCGCCTGACTTCAACCCCCCCAAAACCTGCCCTTCCCATCTCATCTCTCAGGAATTCCTTTACGGCGTTTCTCTTTATCCCCTCCTGAACGAATATCCTCTCCACGGCCATTAAACTATCTCCTCTAGAATTACTTCCAAGTTTACCTTCGATTTATTTTTCGGGGTACTCCTTCCCCTGGCCCTTGGCCTCCACCCCTTGACTATTTCACCCTTGCTTGCGGCTATGTGCTTGATGCGCATGCTCTCGAAGTCCAATCCCTTATATTCGGCATTTGCCTCAGCCTCCTCTATCAAATCCAACACCGCCTCCGTACTCCCTCTAGGATATCTACCAGGGCCCATACCTGGTCTATGCCCAACCCCTCCCGTGTATCGCCTGAACGGTATTGCCCTCACTTCATCTAGAACTTCTCTAAGTAGCTCCTTCGCGACGTCGCACCTCATCCCCCTGACGTAGTTGCATACCTCAACCGTTTTCTTGAGGGAGAGGGTAAGGTCTTTTCCCAGGGTCTTTGATGTCGTATCCGGGCTCGCTTCACTCGAGTAACCTTTCATTTCACCTCACTTCAATGGCAGATACTTGCTTGATCTGGTCGCACCTACACCTGGTCCAGAGTGCTTCACCGGTTTTCTCGTCAAAGCGAACTCACCCAAGTAATGTCCAATCATTTCTGGCATCACCGCAATCACCCTGAAATTTTTCCCATCGTGTATCCCTATGCGCCTTCCGACCATTTGGGGTAGCACGATCATATCTCTAAGATGGGTCTTCACAGGTTTTTTGTCTCCTTCCTTCACCACTCTGTTAAGGAACTTTCTGTGTTCCTCACTCAAGCCTCTCTCGATCTTCCTTCTAATCCTGGTCGGGTAGAGAGCTCTCTGTTCGCTCATGCTCATCTTCAAGAGCCCTTCCAAAGTGTGTCCTCTGTAGGCGAACTCTTTCTTCCTCCTGACCTCCATCCTCTTTCTCTTCTTGCCTTTTCTCTTTCCAGTCTTTTCATTAACCATAATATCACCTCTTTCCGGTCCTCTTAGGAGCTATGGTGCCGACCTTCTGACCGGGGGGAGCTCCCCTGGCTACGGATCCCCTTCCTCCAACATGTTGATGTGCACCCCCACCATGGGGATGGTCAACAGGATTCTTAGCCACTCCGCTCACAATTGGGAATTTCTTGGCCTTGCTTCTCAAGACATTTTTCTTCTTTCCAGCCTTAAGGAGAGGCTTCTCTTTTCTTCCTCCGCCCGAGGCCACACCAATAGTGGCTCTTGAGTCAGCCTTTAACTTCTTGAATTTTCCAGATGGAAGTTTGACCATGGCCCAATCTCCGTCATGAGAGACGACGGTAGCATAAGTACCAGCCCCCCTAGCCAACGAGCCACCATCCCCTCTCCTGAGCTCTATATTGAAGATGGGGGCCCCTTTTTGTATAGATGCCAGCTCCATCACATCCCCTATCTTTCCATCCCTCCCTATCTCATCTCCGACCTTCAGACCTTCTGGCGATAGCACGAAACTCTCTCCTCCATCCTTCCACGATATCAGAGCCAGAACTGCGGTATGGCCCGGGTCATGTACCAGATCTAGGACCTTGCCCGAAAGTGATTTCGAGTTTGGGTATTTAGCATTGGACTTATACCTATGGCTCGGCGCCTTATATACCGATCCTTTTCCCCTCCTCTGAGAGATCAACCTCTTCCCCATGATCAGAACACTCCTATCCTCATTCCAATCTCCTCAGCCGAATAATCGGGCTTTAACTTGACTATTGCATGCTTCTCCCCCTTTGGAGTTATGTAGAGGTTGACCTTCTCCACCTCCACCTCGTATAGCTCTTCCACGTCTTTTTTTACATCTTTCGACTTAGCGTTTCTCAGTACCACCATAATGAGCTTATTCTCCATCTCCATGAGAATCATCGCCTTCTCGCTCACATAGGGATATAGAACAGTTCTAACCATTTCCAAACCTCTCCTGCAACGTTTTTAGAGCCTTTTCCGTGTAAATTGTTAGCCTCCCCGGGTCTCCCCCAGGTGCAAGTTCCTCAACGCCCAGAGCCCCTGGCTTCACTATGTCTACACCGCTTAGGTTTCTAGCGCCCTTTGGCGCCCTCTCGGAGACTATCAGGAGGGACTTCGGGATCCTTCGCTTCCTACCCCTTCTTTTTCCTCTACCGGCCCTCACATGTCTCCCCTCTATGCTCCTCTCGACATCCACAACGACCCCTATCGATCTCAGGCAGCCTAGCATTTTCCTCGTGTCATCTATTCTGGAGAATCTATCAGCGACCACTATTGGAAATTTCAGGCCCTCCTCGAACTTGTGACCCCTTTTTCTCACCCCCTCCTCACTAGCTGTTGCGGCCAGTGCAGACTTTATCGCCAGGGTTCTCTCCTTCTTGTTAATCTTTCTCTTAAGAACCTTCTCGGCCTTTGATGGGTGTGCTCTTCTACCACCCACGGTGTTCGGTGCGAAGGCCCCCCTTCTCGTGCCCTTTATCCTTGGAGTTCTGGAAACTCCTCTCCCCTTTCCCCACCACTCGACCGAGTATTCCTTACCAGCGGTTGGCTTTGCACCATAAGGTTGCCTTCCATTTTTCCTCGATATAGTGAATCCCTTCCTTATAAGATCGGGTCTGTAAGGGGTTTCAAAGAATGGGGGCAGTTCGATCTCTTTAATCCTCTTTCCATCCATCGATAATATCATGCCCTTCATCTCATATCCCCTGCTTGGATGCTAAAGAAACGTAGTTGATTTCAGGCTTCTCAATCTCAACTCCCTTTCTCCGTATGGGATCTCTCAACTTTATGAGCCTTTTGGCGGGACCGGGTATAGTCCCGTGTATCACAACGTAGCTGTTTCTTACCTCCCCATAATTCAGAAAACCACCCTTCGGAGTTATTTCCCCTCCCTCATCCCCGATCCTCAATACCCTCTTGTTGAACTCTATCCTCTGATGATAGCCCATTTGCCCCCCCTGAGGCACCGTTGATCTCACATAGGCTGGGTGCCAAGGGCCTAGATTGCCCGCATCCCTCCGGTTCTTGGAGTTCTTGTGGCTCTGTATCTTGACGCCCCATCGCTTAACTGAGCCCTGGAACCCTTTTCCCTTCGTAACGCCGATCACATCTATCATGTCACCTTCCTTGGAGAAATCCCTTATGGTTATCTCCTTTCCCAGCAACCCTCTCGCATACTCGATTCTGTTATCTATCGACCCTCCCCCAATTCTGAACTCCATCAGATCGCTGGATTTTTTTGGTACACCGGAAACAACCCGGGGTTTCGTGTATGCTAAAATTCTAATCTCCTCTACTCTCTCAAGGTTTACTTCTTTGGGGCCAGGCTTACCCACTTTTCTACTTCGTGACAGTTCTTTGTCGACTTTCGCCCATTCCTCACCAATCACTTCCAGGCCGTTTTCCCCCCTACCGTAGAACCTCAAGGCAGCGACGCCCATGGGAGGGGTTTCGACAACCGTCACAGGTATTTGCACCTCCATGCCCGAGGTCGTGCTGGTGGGCCTGTAGTCCACTACCAATGTATGGGTCATGCCCGCTTTAAAACCCGCAAAGCCCTGGATCTTTGGCGAGTCCCCACCCTCAGGCCAGTTCTTTATGTGAGGTATTTCGCTTCTGGCCCTCTTTCTTGGAGAGTACGCCATAGAACCTCTCTTCGGATGGTGTTTTTTCATTCTCTACCTTCGCTATGAGCCGTGACACACCAAGGCTCCCAAAATGTGGGGGCCAGATAGGCGCCTGTTTAAGGTTGACCAATGCGTCTGGCGTCAAAGCGCCCTAGCATAAAGAAAGCGCTACTTAAATGTTGCTGTGCTGGCTATATTGCTCGGTCTTCTTCATTGGAGAGGCATCGACTTTCGGCGATATCATCTTAGGACAAGCCTTTAAAAATCCCTCGTATTATAATAGGGTATGGACACATGGGACGCGGTGGTAGCCACGCAGATATTTGGGATGATATGCTTCGGAGTAATGGTCATAATTACCGCATCATACAGAAAAAAGATCGGTAAATTTGCAGCCCTAATCTTTCCCTTAACCGTCACCCTCTTCACCTTGCTCTCCTATACGATTTTTGTGGGCCCAGAACACAACTGGATAAGCACCTTTTTCACTCTTTTCATGTTGGTGTCATGGCTCGTGACGGTTTTCTATCTGCTGAAGAGCATTGAGGAAAAAAGGAGGTTGTTTTGATGGATAGCGTCTCGATAACCTTCCTGGTCTCTTCTATAGCGGTCACCACGGCCACCGTCTATTTGACCGCCCTCCTCTTAAAAATAGCGAGGAAATCATTGCTCTCCAAGATCTTATATGACCTTTTAATCGTTGTGATCATCCTGTGGTCGCACTCCATCGCGGATATAGTGAGCTATTCCCTCTACGGTGAATTCGGCTTTTCGGGTTATTATTTCATCATTGAGAGTATGATCCTGCCCATTGTCTGCCTTTATTTGATCTGGGACATAGTCTCATACGCAAAGACTATATAAGTGGGGATTTCATCTCATCCAGAAGCACTGTTCAAATGACACCGTAAGAATGGCTTGTTCTCCCAACTTCAAAGGAAGAAATCTCTTCTGCTAGCCAGTGCTACCTCTTTTGCTAGAGTTTTGGCCGCCTTTCCCCTATCTGGGGATCTTCTGACGGAAGGATGCTGGTAGAGCAGGCCATGTTTTGGAGGCTTCGCCGGGTGCTTGAACAGCGATTTCTCCGATCCAAGGACCTGGATAGTGCTGGTGTTCATCTTGGCCAACTTTTCTAAAGAGCCAGCTTTTGTTATCATCCTGGCGCCCAGGATGGGCCCTAAAACCTCCTTCAGGTTCGGTGAATTCTCGCCCATCCACGTTTCAATATTTTTCCTGGTCGTGACTATGGATTTTTCAACCTCTTTAACGAGATCTTTCTCTTTATCTATCCTAACTTTAAAAGATTCCAAATGCTCCAGAAGGTGCACGTTCTCGATGAGGTCCATCTCCACGAAGTTTTTTATTTTGTCTTCGGCTATCAAGACCATCGCATCGCGGAGGAGCTGCTGACTGTAGCCGTAATCTTCCCCCCGAATTTCTATTTGAAAAGATGTTAACTCCGCATTTTTAAGGGATAATAACCGTCTGTCCCTCACCCCTATTCTCTCTCGATCGGTCAATTCCAGCTCCTCGTCGAGTATTTCTCCATTTAAAATAGCTCTGAGCTTTTTTTCTATAGTTTCTTGGGGGAATAATCTTTTCTCTTCTATTCTCATCTCCTCATCGATGAGAAAACTGCCAAACCACTTGGTCTCAAGGAACATTCTTTGATTAACGCCTATTGAACATATCTCCTTTTCCTTTTTAGCGAATTTTCCTTTTTTAGCGAAAAAAGAAAAAGAGAAGAAAAGCTCTAGACCAAACCCCAGGTCATAAGCGACTTATATTCGGGTTGCTCATACAGGGGAAGATCCTGGCCGAACTCCAGGCCAACTCCTCCGCTGTGTACTGGATTCCATATCGGGTCCAGCCGGATCCATTTACCGGGCATCGGATCGCCGAACATGTCCTCTTCCAGTTCCCAGTCTCCTATCCCCCAGCCTTCATCCTTGAGGAAGCAGTAGCAGTGCGGTAGTCCATAGAAGTAGGGTAGAGGAATATTAGGTATATATCCCATGGCCACTTCAAAACCCATCAGCTTTAGAAGGCAGGCCAGAGCAGGTGCCTGACTCTCACAAAATCCCTTACGGGAGGCCAGAGTTTGAACCGGGTATTTGCAAAACGGCGGTATTAGCCCTCCCAACGGAATCGGGTAATCCGCTGGGTAGAGGTAGTTCCTTATTATTTCCGGGTAATAAGAACGATCTACCATCCACCCCTCAACAAGATCCGTGCCCATGAAATCGACTTTGTCCCTCACGTAGTAATACAACAATTTAGCTATGTTCAGGCGGGTTAACTCCTCAACTTCGAAAACATCTCCCTTCTGGAGATCAACCCGTTTTGACTCAAGTAGAGGGTTTATAACGCTATCAAAGAGCCACTCCCTGGCTGGTTCGTATTCCATGTCATGATAGATCTTCGCCAATTGTGCCGGGTGCTCTAACCTTGCATCCGATGTGCCGGCAAAAACATAAAATAGTGCCCCCAGTTGAGAGTCTACACCGGGGATGGTTGCACGAATCCACTGCTCCATCTCATGTATGGCAAGATCCCTTGGGACTGGAGTTGGTGTCGCGAGCATTTCCTCGAATTCTTCTTCGGCACCATTTGCTGGTAGCACGCCGGTAAAGAAGGAAATTATCGCCAGAGCCGATACGGCTATTGCCAGCGCTTTCTTCATTTTCTCACCTATCGTTTCTCGATAGATATGCAATTCATGGTATTTAATTATCTCTTATCTCTGGGAGCCCTTGAGCCATATATCAAAAAATATATCAAAAAAAGCTGGGTCTACCTATCGGCTGAAACTTACGATTACAAACCCTCTGACCCCTTCTCAACCGCCTTTACAAGGATCTCCTGTCCGCTTGGCCCTTTTCTCTCCCTGGTCTTATCCTACACTTAAGAAACCTCTGGTCAGAAAAGATATCATCTCGCTTTTCGCGCTTTCATATGCTATTTGCGAGTGGTACTCTTTAGCAGCATCCTTGCACTTCTCGAATATCTCCCTTCTCACTGACGAGGGGACCTCAAAAGCCCCGTACTCCTCCTCAACATCCTTGTGCGCTATTTTTAATATCTCCTCTATCGCCGGGTCAGAGTACCCTTGGGGAAGTTCCATGCCACCCCATATACTTCCGGTCTATAAATTATTACTCTCGTATGCTCTAATATTTCATACTGCTCTACTTAAAAA
>DACJ01000042.1:0-13496 GCA_002494765.1 Euryarchaeota archaeon UBA186 | reverse complement strand
AATTTCATACTGCTCTACTTAAAATCCTCCCTCACATCTTATCTCTCTAGAGTCACATGCCTCTTCAATTCTTTTCATCACCCTGGGAAAGTATCCCCTATCCCGCAGAGAACTTGCCAGTTTTTCTGCCAGTTCGTCTTCCCCCTTCTCCACGAGAGCATGCTCTATCCTCTCCAACATCCCTGGCTTTGGCCTGAACCTGTCCACGAAAATCTGAGGGAAATCGCTCAACTCGTCGATAAGCCCCTCTATATCCAGGTCGGTTATACCCGGTAGTACGGGCCCGATAAATGCCCAGATCTCTATCCCTGCTCTTTTTAACTCTCTAGCACACTCTATTCTCTCTCTGTTCGAAGATGAATGGGGTTCATATGCTAAAGAGTCATCTAACGAGGTTATGGTGAAACCGACGTTCACTCCCTTCAACTGCTGAAGAAGGTCTAGATCTCTTTTGACCAGGGAACACTTGGTCTGTATAGTCACCGGAGGAGGGGACGACAAAGAAGAAATCACCTGCAGGCATTTCCTCGTCACAAGATATCTTTTCTCACCATCCTGATAGGGATCGGTAACCGTTCCGATGCCGATTATCCCCTTAACCCTCCTAATCTCCCTGTTTAAAACCTCTGGCATGTTAAGCTTGACCTCAATTTTTTCGCTCCACTTTTCAGGTGCAGCTCTCAAAACGTATGGGGCATAGCAGTAGAGGCAACCGTTTGAACACCCTCTGTAAGGATTAAGAGCGTAATCTATGCCAGAAAGCTTCGAAGGGGACAGTGCAGTCTTGCAGCTTATGACCTTATATTCCATCATCCCCTATAAACTCCTCCAGTCTTCTCTGGCGTTTCAACTCTCCCAAAATAGAAGAGTTCTCTATCCACTTTAATAGGGGTATGTCCATCACTTTCATAACCTCCTCAAGGGCGCTATCAAGAGAATCGTAGGACTGATATTTTTTCTTAAGGGCATCTCTCACATGCTCCCTAACGTTCCAGACACCAACCGGCATTATGTAGCCCGGATGGGCTTCTCTCAAAATCAGGACCGCTGCTTGTCTCCTCTCCGACAGCAGTTTCTCCGTGACCGCCAGTCTAGCAGCGTAGTAGCATCCACCTATCTCCGCGTATTTTTTCCTGCCTTCATAGCCCTCTGCAGAGTTATATATGGCGGTCTCTCCCCCATACAGGTTCCACGTGGTATTTGGATACCAGGCCTCAATAAGCTCATACATCCAAACCAGAGGCATCATCAGGATAAACCACCTGTTGTCGATCCCGATCGTCCTATACACCCGGTATTCATCTATCGTGGGGTGTTCCTTGATCTTCTCTCTGAGCGATTTGGATATTATGTCATCCACTGCAGTTATAGCCCACCTGGTCGGAACCAACTTCCTCCCTCTTTTCAGACCATAGCTACCGGTGCTAAAGCTCTTCTCTATCCTTGAGATCTCTATCCCATCCTTATAAAGCTCGATCACAGCCGGATTAGCCTTCAGGTCTGTATCGGCGCTTCTCCGCTCCATCTTCTGGTCCAACTTTATCGTTGAGAGATCCAAACTCTTCAGAGGGGCGCTCGGTCCCAGCGGCTGCACGGAGTCGCTGAACACCACCCTTCCGAACGGTTTTTTGAGGAGAGTCGCTTCCAGATCGATCGAAGACCCCGCTAGAGATATGTCCCTTACGATCTCCGCGATTTTGTTGTCGGTATCCTCGATCTTTATCGGGACCTTCGTCCTTATAAGTGAACTCCTGAAACCGACTATGTCATCTATGGTCTTACCCACCCAGAGCTCAGGAGTGTCGAGTAGGGACGTGTCCCCATGTATCGGAGGTATTAACGGCCCAACGAACACCTTTGGATAGCCATATCTCCCCACGAAGACCCCCGGGGGGGAAGAGCCGTTGAGCTCCAGGCTATCGATGAGCGATCTCGTTTGGTTCCAGTATCTAGCCCGAACCAGAACTGGACACCTGTTCTTCCCGCACAGCGCTTTAGTGCCTCTGCAAAGAACGCATAAACTCTTCATCCGTCCCTCTAGTAAAGGGATAAGAGGAGATAAATTTTACAGAATAGCGATAGAATCAAGATCTCTCAGCCTACCCCATCTTCAGACTTCCCGGATAATTAGGGTAGAAGAGCTTATTGAGGACAAGCCATAACCCAACGCTTCCAACGACGATCATAGCGATGAGGAGGGTTTGAATCCATATGTCTTTTAAGTAGTGGAGGGTAAAAAATATTGTCGCGAGCGCAAAGGTCGAGACCATATAGAGCAGGGTAAACCTATCGGTCTCAGATTGGAAAGTGTAAAGTATGGACAGCGCGAAGCAGACTATCAACGAACCAGTGGGTACTGCTAACAGTTCCAGCCTGTTCAAAAGAAGCGCGGCTGGTAGGAAGGGGATCGATAGGATGAGACATATCAGGTATTCTTGATACTTCTCCATAACTCCTTACAATATTCCCCCAATTTATATTTTACCTTTATTCCCCGAGAAACCTTTATCCATAAAGGGCGATTTAGAGAAGTGCTTATAACCTTCGAGGGCATAGATGGCTGCGGGAAGAGCACTCTAGCTAAAACTCTTCACGACGAGTTGGTGAGAAAGGGGTGCAGAGCAAAGCTTACCAAAGAGCCCACCTCGGGCCCTGTCGGGAAGATCATAACTGAGCACATGGGCGAATGGGATGAGATGACCATAGCGCTACTATTCTCCACAGATCATTCTTATCATGTCTCCCTCGTTAGAGAGTGGTTGAAAAAAGGTTTCACCGTAATATCGGACAGATATCACGGCTCTAACCTCGCATACCAGGGAACAAGCCTCAGGGACCTTATGAAGGATCCCATGTCCTGGCTCGAAGCGATTTCGGAACCGTTCACCCTGCCCCCGGATATAACGTTTCTTCTTAAGATCGATCCCGAAATAGCGATGGGGAGGATCTCGAGAAAGGGGAAATTCAGAGATCGTTACGAAGTATCGGCCTTCCTCGAGGATGTGCAAAAAACATACATGGAGCTCGCTAAGCGCAGAGGATACGTGATTCTGGATGGTGCGAAAACAGTAAAAGAAAACCTATCTAAAGTCATGGAGGCGATAGAGGCAAAGGGATTTAATAACAATCGCTTATAGCAGTGATGGTCGAACTTAGAATAGACCTTAGACCAGCGCTTATGGTGGACGGAAAAGAGGTGAGCGGAAAAAGGCTCGAGATTTTAAAGAAGGTGGATGAAAAAAAATCACAAGCCGAAGCCGCTTTCGAGCTGGGGATAAGCCCTCCCGTTCTAAATAGAGCTGTAAAGCAGATGGAGGAAAGACTTGGAATCAAATTGGTCGAAAAGGGGGTTAGAGGGAGTTTTTTGACTCCAGATGGTAAGAAGATCTTGAACGCTTTGGAGCTCCTGAAGGGAGGTGTAGATGAAGATGGGCCGATAGGAGTCTCGCCGATCGGAAAAGCTTTATTGGAAAAGAGGGGACGATCTGACGCTCCATTGGAGGTATCCAACGATGAGTTCAACTTCAAATTGGCAAAACTTGGATTTCTTAGAGGGGTCGTTTTCGACGACCCCGTCTACAGCTTCGAGTTCGGTATTACCCCGCAAACGATAGGAATTGAGAAGCTCTACCTAGTAAAAAACAACGATGAAAACAGGTTCTCAGAGCTCAGGTATGGCGCTCAAAGAATCGGCTTCGATTATCTGGATAAGAGTTGCCTGAAATATGAGGTGGTAAAAAAGGACAACAACCCCCCAGAGGACCTTAATTATTTCATAGAGGGCGTCGCCCTGACTGAAAGGGAAAGAGCAAAGCTCGTAGCTGAGCACGCTATCACCTTCATCGACCTGATTACCCTATATGGTAATCATACGGAAATAAATAAATAGTGCGCCCCTATTACCTTAACCATGGCGAAAATGATTGATCCTGAATTCGCTGAGAAGGTCGCAAAAGAGGGGGATAAATCTCTTTTCCTGTGCTACCAGTGCGGGACGTGCACAGCAAGCTGTCCCTCAAGCGAGATAACCTCTTTCAAGACCAGAAAGATGATAAGGTTCGCTCAGCTGGGTTTGAAGGATGACATACTTCCAAACGATGACCTATGGGACTGCACCACCTGCTACACCTGCCAGGAAAGGTGCCCCAGGGGGGTTAAGATCCCCAAGATAATACTCTACCTCAGAAATCTGGCGGCTCAGGCTGGTTACATGGCCGATGCTCACAAGGGCACGGCAAAAAACCTCTTCATTTTTGGGCACGCGGTGTCCTTCAAGGATAAGCATGAGAAGCTGAGGAAGTCGCTTGGTTTAGATGGAGTACCTCATACAACCCTCGGAAGCAAAAAGGCCCTGGAAGATCTAAAGACGATAATGAAAGCGAATGGGTTCGATAGCCTCATAGGATATAAGGAGGAAAAATGAAATTTTCAATGTTTTGGGGATGCATAGCGCCCCTGAGATACCCAGGCATAGAGAGCTCGACCAGGGACGTTCTCGATGCTCTGGATGTGGAGTATAAAGATCTAGAGGGCGCGTCGTGCTGCCCCGCCCCTGGAGTCTTCAGGTCATTCAGTGAGCCGACCTGGCTATCGGTTGGAGCCAGGAATCTAGCTCTGGCCGAGAGTGATGGAAATCAGCTAATGACCATCTGCAACGGTTGTTATGGGTCCCTGTTCGAATCAAACTATGAACTCAGACAGGAGCCCGAAAAGCTGGAGGAGGTAAACAAGATTCTGAAAAAGGTGGGAATGAAATACAATGGTACCACTGAAGTTAGGCACGAGGCCGAGGTGCTATACAGAGACATGGGCGAGGATAGAGTAAGAGGAAAAGTGAAAAAAGAGCTGAATTTGAACGTGGCCGTCCATTATGGCTGTCACTTCCTGAAACCTACGGAGACCAGAGGCTTAGGAGAGGCCGAGAAGCCTACGATACTGGACGAGATAGTCGAGTGGACTGGTGCTAAATCGATCGACTATAGATACAAGAACCTGTGCTGCGGAGCTGGGGGAGGAGTTAGGGCCAGAAACCCCGAATTGGCAAAGGCAATGACCCTGAAGAAGTACGAAGCGGTTAAAGAAGCGGGAGCGGACTGCTTGGTCACGCCGTGCCCATTCTGCCACCTGCAGTATGATCAGGCTCAGCCGGAGGACGGTCTACCGGTGTTGCACATCTCCCAACTCCTGGGTTTGGCCTTCGGCTCGGATGAGAAAAGGATGGGCTTTAATTACCACAGGATAGACGTAACCCCGGTGCTCGAGAAGATTAAATAAACAGGAGCGATTAAGAGGCGCAGTCTTCGATGGATGACTTAAGTATGAGTACAACTATATCTTAATTAAATGCATGCTAAATTTGCCCTGCCAATAGCTCTCTTAATCCTTATACATCCTTTCGCCTCGTTGGGATCATCCAATGCGGAGATTTTGCCCGATGAGTGGGTTATAGAAGACGTTCCATTTGTTTCTCAAGAGACCCCTTACTACTGCAGCTATGCATCCAAGACCATGGTTCTTAACTACCTGGGGGTCGATGTCGCCCTTGGGGAGCTGTTGTTCCTCATGGGCGCCCCGTTTTCAGGCGGTTATCTTCTGATCCATGGTTCTGCTGTGAGCGGGAGGTTCATCTCATTGATGATAGATAGTGTGGAGTTCGCCTCGAGCTTGCTCGGTGTTGAATACGAATATTGGTACCCGAGCAACTTGACTGATTATTGGGGCGATTACTGGGCCAGGATAAAGGAGAACGTTTCAGAGGATAGGCCAGTGATAGTGGGAGTGGACCCTTACTACCTGCCCTATTACTCCACCTTCAATTTGTCCGAGCCAACCGGCGCGGCGCATAATCTAGTGGTGGTAGGTTATGACGGGTTCAACGCCTATCTGCTGGACCCATATGCGCCCTTCTTGAATCAAACTACCGGGTACATCGCCGTCCCTATCGAAGATTTTAGCAACTCTACAGACAGCTTCATCCGCGCGTATGAGCCGATGAGAGAAGCATTTGGGCCAACTGGCTGGGCCTTAAGTACATTCTCAGTAACGGGAGACCCCACTCCAAAGCCCGGGAGGATAGAAAGCGCACTGATGAGGAATATGGGGAGGTTGGGGGGTTTCAGGATTTTCTATCCATCTGTGCCTGCGGTAAATCTCATGACGATGGGGGTGAGATCCACTTTTGCTCTGAGAGGAAATCTCGAGATTACCGGGCATTTACTATCGTTTGGGTTGAGTAGAGGGATCTTCGAAGCCATCAGAAGCTTGCTTGGCCTCTATGTTGGGATCGACATGCTCAAGGAGCAAACCCTAGCTCTGGCTTCCTACTTCTCCGAGCAATTCTACACCAGCGTCAACTGTTCTCAACTCCTCGCCGGTTATCCTTCCTATCAAGGGCTTTCCGGGAAGATGAAAAAGATATCGGAGCTCTATTCGGATTGTGTCGTTCTGACCTACCAATACTATCTTATTGCAAATGAAACTGCAAATGAAACGGCTAGAGCGTGTCAACCCTACACCCTCTTTAGAGAATGGGTCGATGAACTGACTCCTGTATTAAGAGAATTGGGACGGACGCAACTCTCCATTCTCTACATCGCTAGCCCCATTACTATCCCCTATACCTCTCACCTATTTTCCTGTATGCCTCTCTAAAGGGTACTCCTTTCTTGACCAGCTCATAGACCTCCTCCGCAGCATACAGGTCATCGGTCATGGCTTTACCACAATTCTTCTCGTTGACCTTCAGTTCTCCAAAAACAAGGGCCATGATGGACAGACTCTCTTCCGCGATCTCAAATCCGTACATCATAGGCTCCTTTATCAGTTGAAGGTCTCGATTGTACCCCGATGGCAAATTGCTTATCATGCTCTTGACTCGGAATTCGAGAGAGACCAATTCATGATATCTAGCCCTTATCAGTTCCAAGACATCGGGATTTCTCTTCTGTGGCATGATCGAACTCCCCGTGCAAAACTCCTCCGGCAGCTCGAAGTAGCCGAACTCTCCCATCGAGAAGAGGATCAGATCTGAAGCGATCTTATTCAGGTCGAACATCACCTGGCTTAAGGCGTGAAGGATCGTCGTCTCAAATTTTCCCCTGCTGTTTTGGGCGTAGATCGGATTGCCCTGCACCTTTCGAAAACCAAGCAGTTTGGCCGTGCACTCCCTATCTATCTCTAGAGGTACGCCATATCCCGCTCCGGTTCCTAACGGGGACTGATCTAGGAGATTAAACGCCAGATCTACTATCTTCAGATCATCCTCCATCGATTCTACAAAGGAATTACTCCACAGGGCGATAGAGGATGGCATGGCCTTCCTCATGTGGGTGTAGCCCGGGAATTTTATCTCCCCGTATCTCTCTACAAAATCCTCTATGCTCTTCACAAGCTCGTCGATCAAGTTTCGGCAATGGTTCAACTCATCCTTGTAATACAGCCTCAGAGCTGTGAGCACCTGATCGTTTCTGGATCTCGCAGTATGTATCTTTTCTCCCAGCCCCCCCAGTTTATCCGTCAGATAGTTCTCGATGGCGGTGTGGCAATCCTCCTGTTCCTTCGATATCTCGAATTTTTTCCGTTTATCTAGATCGATAATGTGGTTGAGCTCATCGACCAGTTTTTTTACCTCGGCCTCTTTCAATAAGCCAATCTTCCCAAGCATCTTTGCATGGGCTATGGAGGCCAGGCAATCGTACCTGATTAGTTTCTGATCCAGGATGTAATCTTCACCTACTGTAAATTCCTCTATTCTTTTGTCCAATGGGTAGCCCTTTTCCCAGAGCTTTCTACGTTTTTCGGCGCCACTCATAGGGCTTACCTCTACGCAGGACTATATTATGTGCCTTTAGCCTCAGGGCGTGTATATCGATGAACCCCCTTGAATCGGCGGCATTGAAGCCGCCCTCAATATCCATGCTGGAAAGGCCCTGATTGTAGAGCGAAGTCGGAGATTCCCTACCGATGGCGTTGACGTTCCCCTTATAAAGCGATAGGATCACCTTTCCGTCTATGGCCTCCTGGCTCTTGTTGAAACCGCTCATTATGAAATCCATCTCAGGAGAGAACCAGAACCCATTGTATATCAACTCGGAAAACTTTGGTATGAGCGTATCTCTCAAATGCATGACTTCCTTGTCCATCGCTAGGCCCTCCAGATCCCTATGCGCCTTCCACAGAATAGTCGCGCCCGGGGTCTCATAAACTCCTCTCGATTTTAGGCCTATGAACCGGTTTTCGATCATGTCCACTCTCCCTATACCGTTTCTACCACCCAGTTCGTTCAGGTACATGAAGAGCTCCAACGGTTGAGTCCTGGTCGCCCCATCATTCAGGTTTACCACCTTAACTGGATTTCCGTCTCTGAACTCGATCTGAATTATCGTCTCCTCGTCGGGGGCCTCTGCTGGTGAGATCGTCTGAGTGAACAGATTTTCCGGAGGCCTGAACATGGGGTCTTCAAGCACGCCCGCCTCGTGGCTGATGTGCATGAGGTTCTCATCCTCGCTGTAGGGTTTTTCCTTTGAAGCTTTTACGGGGATGTTATACTTTTTCGCATACTCCAGAAGATCGCCCCTCCCCTTGAATTCCTCCAGAAAAACGGGGTCTTTCCAGGGGGGGATTATCCTTATCTCAGGGTTTAGGGCATAGTACGCCAACTCAAATCTGACCTGATCGTTGCCTTTAGCGGTCGCGCCGTGTGACACGTACTCCGCTTTCTCTTCTGCCGCGATCTCGATCTGCTTCTTCGCTATCAATGGCCTGGCCAAAGCCGTTCCCAGAAGATACCTCCCCTCATAGACGGCATTGCCGCGCATTGCGGGAAAGATGAAATCGGTCACGAGCTCTTCCCGCAGATCCCCGATATATATCTTGGAGGCACCCATGTTCTGCGCCTTCTTCTCAACTTCATCGAAGTTCTCCCTCTGTCCCACGTCTCCCACGAAACAGATCACCTCGTACCCCTTATTGATCAGCCATTTCAGGATCACGGAGGTATCCAAGCCTCCACTATAGGCGAGTACAACTTTATCCATTTAGGCTAAGCAGGATTTTGATGATATAAGCTTTACTGTAACGGTCTAGCGCTGTAGTATCCGAAAATTTTCGCCTACCTGATGATACTATCGTGGTCAAGCTCACAAACAAAAGGTCGGAAGATCTAAGCACGGCTAATGTGTTAGATCTGAGAAACTGAGGAGGCAAACGAATGAAAAAAGAAAATGTGGTGAATAAAAAATCAATATTCATGGATCTCAACAAAAACGGCATCAAAGACCCATATGAAGATCCCACATTATCGTTTGAAGAAAGGGCCAGGGATCTAATCTCGAGGATGACTCTGGAAGAAAAAACCTCGCAAATGGAAAACCACGCACCTGCAATTGAACGGTTGGGAATACCGGAGTACGAATGGTGGAATGAGGCGCTCCATGGCTATGCTGGTCCATTTCCAGACCCATATATTCCCGAAATGGGAGAGATAGCTACTGTATTCCCACAGGCTATAGGGATGGCAGCCACATGGGATCCAGATCTAATTTACCAGGTTAGCACTGTCATTTCGGACGAAGCAAGGGCGTTACATAAAGGAGAGGGGCGTAACTTTTGGAGTCCCGAAATTAATATGGCGAGAGATCCGAGATGGGGGAGAACCGAGGAAACCTATGGGGAGGACCCACATCTAACCTCAAAAATGGGTGTGGCATTTACCAAAGGCCTTCAAGGTGAGAACCATTACTTAAAGTCGATAGCGACGCCTAAAGCCTTTGCCGTTTATAGCGAGGAGAACAGACGTCACAGCGGCTCAGCAAATGTCGATGAAAGGTTGCTCAGGGAGTACTATCTGCCTCACTTTAAAGCATGTATCCAGGAAGGAAAAGCTCAATCGATAATGGGCGCGTATAATGCAGTCAACGGCATCCCATGTTGCGCCAATAAGGCCCTATTGGCTATACTCAGAGATTGGGGATTCGAAGGATTTGTCGTCACCGACTGCGGCGCTATAGAAAATATTTATGAGCCCCCGCCCCAAGGTCACGGTTATGTAAAAACAGCGGAGGAGGCAGTAGCGTTAGCAGTAAACGCTGGTTGCGATCTTATCTGTATAATAGGCTTGCCCGGTTCTCCTTGTGAAGAAAATGGTGAGATACTAAAAGAGCTGAGAAAAGCGGTTGAGGATGGATTAGTTTCCGAAGAAACGATTGATCGTGCGGTCACCCGATTATTTAGGGCGAGATTCCAGTTAGGCTTGTTTGACCCCCCAGAAATAGTACCCTATGCTCAAATACCCCATGATGTGGTTAATTGCGAAAAACATAGAGATCTTGCTCTAAGAACAGCTCGTGAGGGGATAGTTTTACTCAAAAATGACAATATACTGCCGTTGGATAGAGAAGAAATAAAATCGATCGTGGTCATGGGCCCAAACGCGAATGAGACGAAGTTCGGCGGCTATAGTGGTGTGGCGTCTAAAGCGGTATCTCCTCTTGAAGACATTAAAAACAAGGGTGCCCCCAGCAAAGTCCGCTATATAGAAGGCTGTAAAATCGAAAGCTCTCCTTCTGATGAGGTTAAAGAAGCTGTGAAGGCTGCGGGAGAGTCCGATGCAGCAATTATAGTGGTGGGAATCCAGGAAGGTGAATTTAGCGATCGTGAGGATTTGAGTTTACCGGGTTCTCAAGAAGATTTAATTCTTAAAGTAGCTGAAGTCAATAAAAATACGATCGTGGTATTAAACGCCGGAGGCGTTGTAACGATGGAGAATTGGATAGATAGAGTACCAGCAGTCATGGAAATGTGGTACGGAGGGGAAGAGGGGGGCACTGCATTGGCAGACGTCTTATTCGGCGACTATAATCCTGCCGGGAGGTTGCCGTTGACGTTCTATAGATCGATGGATGAACTGCCCCCAATAGAGGACTATGATATCAGAAAAGGAAGAACTTACTTATATCTAAAAAAAGAGCCGCGTTTCCCCTTTGGGCATGGATTAAGCTACACTAAATTTGAGTATAGCAACTTGAAAATAGATCCAGAAAAAAGCAGAAAACGCGACGTCAGGATTAGCTTTGATATAAAAAATGTAGGCAGAAAGGGCGATGAAGTTGTACAGTTATATATCCACGACGTGGAAAGAGAGGCCCAGGATCAACCGATAAAGCAGTTAAGAGGGTTTAAAAGAATAACGTTGGATTCCGGCGAGTCAAAAAAAGTAAATTTTGTGTTGAAACCAGAGGATCTAGCATTTTACGATGAAAGACTAAATTTTATCGTTGAACCCGGCGAGTTCGATATCATGATCGGGAGTTCTTCTGAAGATATAAGGCTACGCGGTAAATGGTAACTCGTATGCTACCAGAGCGAACTGAAACCACCCAACTTAAGACGATAGGTACTAATAAAAAAACTTAATACCGGTCAAAAGATCAAATCCGATGACACGGATGAAAAACAGTTTAGGTATATGGGCCTTCGGCCCTCTGGTTACGAGATTTACTCCCAGAGGTTTTCACCCAGAAGCCGCGAATATGACCGCCGTTGACATGCTGAGAAAAGCTCAGGATGGTCTAGGTGATCTGGTGGATGGCTACGAGTTTCATTACCCTGCAGAGATCAATGAGGATAATATGGACGAAATAAGGGCCACGATGGGGCAAAAACATGATCTGTATGCGGTCGCATTGGGGGCGCACATGGATCCAAAGAACGGAAGAGGGGCATTCACGAATCCTGATCCAAAGATAAGGGAGAAAAACGTCGAGACCGCAGAGCGAGGGATAGATATAGCTTCTGAATTCCAAGCAAAATTCATAATATGGCCTGGGATCGATGGCTACAACTACCCTTTTCAATCGGACTATCAAAAACAATGGGCCTATTTCCTTAACGGGATCAAAAGCTGCGTAGAGTATGCGAACTCGAAAAATGTCACAGTTCTTCTCGAGCATAAGAACAGCGAACCCGCGATGAAGATATACATGAGAAACGTCGGCATGATGCTTTACGTTATACACAAGCTTAGAGATGAGGGGGTGGATACCGCGAGGGTCAAAGTGAATATGGATTGGCAACACCTCATTATGAACGGTGAGAACCTGGCCGAATACGCATCACTTCTCGCAGTTGAAGACCTGTTGGGGCACATGCACAGTAACAGCGGCTGGGGCACCTTCGACGATGATAATATGACTGGGGCCACTCACTTCATGGAAACTTTAGAATTGGCCGCTGTTCTTCAAGACATAGGTTATGGCAACAAGGGAGAGCGGATAGGATTCGATCTATTCCCATACACGGAAGACCCAATAGAGGCCATAGCACAAAGCGTTAGGAATTGGAATTTCATTTATAGATTAGCTAAGAAAATAGATAGGAAATCCCTTAAAGAAGCGCAAAAAAATAAGGATGCCGTCGAAGCGATTAAGACTGTCTATAGGACCTTGGGAGCAGAGTATTGAGCGATGAAAATTTCCGCGGCCGGCATTTTGGTAACGGATATTGTGGCTTCTGAACTTCCGTCTCTCCCTTCACCTGGCCAAGTGATGTTCCCGCCGCGAGGCATTAAGGTCGGTGTGGGGGGGCACCCAGCAAATGTCTCGAGAGACTTAAGAAGGCTCAATTTTCGAGGGGATATAAGCGTAACGGGAAGCGTTGGGGCCGATTCTTTTGGGAATTTTATCCAAGAGGAGCTTGAGAGATGGAATATCACCACACATTTGAAGAGAATGGAGTTTGGAGACACCTCCAAGAACTTAATACTCGTGGTCAAAGGTGAAGATAGGAGGTTTCATGTCGATGTTGGGGCAAACCTCCATATCTCATCAGATGAAGTGGTGGAGATCTTATATAGGGAAAGGCCAGAGGTATTATATATTGGAGGAACTGGCTGGTTGGGGGAGTTTGATGATAAGTTGGGGTACGTACTCGAGAAGTGCAAAGAGGCGAGAGAGAATTGCATAACCTTTATCGACCCCATAGCTCCTTTCAAGAAGAACTGGAGTTATCTTATACCTTCTCTCAAATTTATAGACTTATTGCATTGCAATGAGCAGGAGTGCGCATATATTAGCGGGGAGAAGAACGTAGACAAGGCCCTTAGATTCTTTTTAAAGAGGGGCCTTAAAATTATCTTTGTGACGAGAGGGAAGAGAGGAGCGATAATGGCTACTCCCCGTTTAAAAATAGAGATCGAAGCGTTTAAGATAAAACAGGTAGACCCCACGGGGGCTGGCGATGCCTTTTGCGCAGGCGTGATACATATGTTTTCTCAATTCCGTACAGCCCTGGAGCAAGAGGACGAAGACATATTGCTTGATGCTTTAAAATTCGGCTCTGCAGTAGGTGCAGCAGCTACCACCAGAGAAGGTACTACAGAGGGCGTGGACCGGAAAATTGTAGATTCACTTGTGGAAAAAGAGGTAGAATATAAAATTCAAAATTACTGAACTAATGTGAAAGCGTCATCTTGAAAGGACTCAAAATAAATGGCTTTCGCT
>DACJ01000056.1 GCA_002494765.1 Euryarchaeota archaeon UBA186 | reverse complement strand
TAGAGGATGTTCTTACCATTTAACGAGAGGGTGACATATCTCCGTGGTTTACACACTTTGGGCTTCCTCAGAAAAGACGAGGCTTTAAGTATTAAAACGCGAAATCTCTATTCCCCAATACAACACAGCAGTAATTGAGATAATTTTAATAATTAAGACGCCATTGGCAAGGAACAATAAATGAAGAGAGGATACCATGGTGAATAAGCCTTCCCCCAAAGAACGGTCTCCTGAAAAAAAGAAAGAGATCTTTGTTAAGTTGGGCAATAAGATCGGCCTGGAAAATGTCTCCGACAAGGAACTAGATAAGATGGCCTATTCAAAGGATTACTGGCCCATAACGGTAAGATGGGTACTGGAGGGAAAAACTCCCATTTTTCCCGACTTTATCGTCTGGCCCCAAAACACAAAAGAGATTTCTGACGTCATTAAAATCGCTAACAGTAATAAAATACCGATCGTTCCATTTGGAGAGGGTTCTGGAGTTGTAGGTGGGGCTATTCCCGTAAATGGGGGCATCGTCGTGGACATGAAAAGGATGACAAATATAGCGATCAACGACGAGAATTTGACGGTTACTGCTCAAACCGGAATAAACCTAACGGACCTGGAGAGGGAGCTGAACAGAAAAGGATATACCATGGGCCATCACCCCCAGTCCATGTACTGCTCGGCTCTTGGCGGCAACCTTTCCACCAGAGCGGCTGGCCACTTTTCCACCAAATACGGAAAGATGGATGATATGGTGATCTCACTGGAAGCGGTCCTCCCTACTGGGGAGATCATAAGATCAAAAAACGTTCCAAAATCCTCGACGGGACCGAGCATAGAGAGATTGTTGTTGGGAGCTGAGGGAATCCTCGGAATAATCACTGAGGCTACCCTTAAAATCTGGCCCTATCCTGAAGAGAGGGCGCTTAGCTCGTATGCATTTGAAAATCTCAAAGATGGCCTGGAATCGATAAGAAAAATTTTAAGGAGGGGAGTATATCCAGCGGTCGTAAGGCTGTATGATAAAGAGGAAACCTCAAGGCATTTTTATCAAACGCCGGATGCCAAGAAGAAATGCATGCTTATCCTGGCGATGGAGGGGGATAAGGATCTTGTAGCTCTGGAAAAAAAGGTGTCTGATAGCGTCTGTAAAGATAAAGGCATGGACTGCGGGGAAGGGCCCGTTAATCACTGGTTCGAAACGAGATTCAACGTAAAAGAGGCCTCGGATTATGCTCCTCGGGATATCGTCTTCGATACTATAGAGGTTTCAGTGACCTGGGACAAGTCTCTTAATCTGTACAACTCGATGATCGCAGCGATGAAAAAAGTTAACGGCGTTCTTCTCTCCACGGGGCATGCGTCCCATTTCTATCCCCAGGGCGTCTGCTTTTACTTTACCTTTGGAGGGGCTCCCGTTAAAGGAGCAACGCCCGAAGAGTTCCATAAGGAGGTATGGGGTGCAGCGATGAGAGCTTGCATCGATTCTGGAGGGTCAATAAGCCACCATCATGGGATAGGGCTCATGCGCGCGGATTGGCTTAAGGAAGAACTTGGAGGAGGTTTTGAAGCTCTTAAAAAAATAAAGAAGAGTCTCGACCCAGAGAACATAATGAACCCGGGAAAGATGGGGTTATAAATGTTCGGAAAAATCAAGAAAAATTCCTGGGTGATAACCTCGATTTTGAAGGCGAATTTTAGTACGAAAAGGCAGGTAATCAAGAATTTTCTCACGGCGAGGAAAAGATATGTGCCTAAAAAGGGAAAAGTGGATGTGAAGAGCATACTCAAATGCGCCCTCTGCCCGAACATGTGCCGCTTCGATTGCCCAATAACCAAAGTTGAAAAATCCGAAGCCGCATCCCCCGCCCTAAAGACGAGAATCGCCTATCTTTTGGAAACAGGTAAAATGAATTTTTCCGATGATGCCATAAATTTGATGTACAAGGATCTCGATTGCGATGCCTGTAGGCAATGGTGCCCCTTTGGATTTTCCGTTGGCGACCTTCTGGTCGAAGTAAAGGAAGACATCGCGGAGAGAGGTCTTGCACCCCAATCCATTATAAAATTTCAGGAGAGATTGAGTAAAGAGCATACGATCTATGAGAACGGCACAACCTCTCCAGGAAGGGCCCGAGAAAAAGCGGAAGTGCTCTATTTTGCTGGCTGCACTACCTTGAATAGACGGAAAAAAATCGCGGATAGCACTATAGGGATCTTAGAAGAGGCAGGAATAAACTTCACCACTTTGCCCGAGGAGTGGTGTTGTGGGATGCCCCTTTACACTCTGGGGTTCAGGGAAACCTTCGATGAATTTGCCTTACACAACCTGGAATCCTTCAAGGAGATGGGGTGTAAAACCATAATCTGTAGTTGTCCCGATTGTGCCTATACGTTCAAAGAGCTGTACCCGAAGAACGAGCTAAAGGTGGCGCATGTCTCCCAATTTTTAGCGGAACTGGTCAAAGAGGGCAAAATCGGTCCACTAGAGCTTGACGGAGAGTTCGTCTTCCACGACCCCTGTGTTCTATCAAGAAAACTGGATATATACAAAGAACCCAGGGAGGTACTAAACACCATTTCAAAGCTGAACCTCAAAGAAACATACTTCAACAAAAAAGATACGAGATGTTGTGGGAGGGGGGGGATGCTGGGCATAACCAACCCGGATATTTCTTTGGAAATAGCGAAAAAAAGATCTTCGGAGCTGAGAGAAGTTTCCAATTTCGTGATTTCCGCCTGTCCCGCCTGTGAGGCGGCATTAAAAGAAGCGGACGAGGATCTTAACGTGATGGACATATCAGAAGCGGTCTTTAGAGGGATGAAAAATGGAAGACGCTAAACTAAAAAGAAAAATCGAAAAGCTCTTAAATAAAGAATTTTCCGGAATTGAAGTCTCCATAGATGACGGGATAGCGCACCTTAGTGGTGAACTCAATTCGTGGAATGAAGTAGTTGAATTGGGCCACAAAGTCGGCAAATTAGAGGTCGAAGAGGTTGTGAACCTCGTCACCGCAAAAGAGGTCAAAGCCGAAAGGAGAGAAAAACCGGGATTGAAACTCCCCAAGAAAATCTACGACCCAACCCTGCCGAAAAGCGCTGATGTCGTCATCATCGGCGGAGGAGTAACAGGCTGTTTTATCGCCCGAGAACTCTCTCGATATAACCTCGATATCGCCCTCTTGGAGAAAGAGTGCGACATCGGAGAGGGGGGGACCAAATCGAATAGTGCTCAGATTCACACGGGCATAGGGGAGCACTCTGGTACCCTCAAAAAAGAGCTTTGCGCAAAGAGTTGGCCCCTATATGAGAAGATATCTGAAGAACTGGATGTGCCCTACAAAAAAGATGGCCTATTAGTGGTATTGACTAAAGATACTTTACCCAAAGTTCCATCGTTTATCGCGAATTTTGTCTCCAGGACCATAATCGCCCATGTAATAAAGAGCAAGGCCAAGAAGGTGGGCGATGAGCCCAGAATCGTCAAAAAGGAAGAGCTGATGGAGATGGAGCCCAACCTTACGGATAGGGCGCTTGTCGCCGTTCTCATGCCAAATTACGGGATAATCTGCCCTCACAGGTTAACCGAAGCGCTGGCCGAAAACGCGGTTCAAAATGGTGCGAGTATCTTCCTTGATACCGAAGTAATAGGGATCTCGCCCAACGGAGAAATGAAGAAGGTGATAACGACCAGGGGGGAGATAGAGGCAAAATTTATAGTTAATGCCGCCGGCGTCTACGCGGATAAGATCGCCGAGATGGCCGGCGCTAAAGAGTTCACCATCCATCCGAGGAAGGGCTCTACTCTCCTATTTGACAAGGGGGTTGGAGATTATGTAAACCACCAGATAAGCGAGATGAAACTCCCCCAAGATCCTCACACAAAGGGGGGCGCAGTGCTTAAGACCGTGGACGAAAACATCAACTGGGGCCCAACCGCCATAGAAACAGCAGACCGGGAGGACACGTCCGTTACCGCTGAAGAGATCCAGTCCATATTAAAAAAGTATGGAAGTATAATCCCCAACTTCTCGACGAACTCTCTGATTGCATACTTTTCAGGGGTTAGGGCACCCACTTACAAAGAGGATTTCTATATCAAACCCTCCAAAAAAGTTAGGGGATTGATAAATGTGGCGGGCATCCAATCGCCCGGTTTGACGGCCGCCCCCCTTATAGCGAAGATGGTCGCAGACATTCTAAAAAACGGTGGACTTGAGATGGTCGAGAAAGAAAGTTTCAATCCAATACGTAAAAAATCAACTGTTTTTGAAGATCTTACTCTGGAGGAGAAGGAAAAGCTCGTCGGGGAAAATCCGTTATACGGCAATGTCGTCTGTAGATGCGAACATGTGACGGAGGGGGAGATTTTAGATGCGATACGCTCCCCCATCCCGGCTCTCAACGTCGATGCCATCAAGAGAAGAACCAGAGCCGGCATGGGCAGGTGTCAGGGGGGATTTTGCGGTCCCAGGGTGGCAGAGATCCTCGCTAGGGAGTTCGATATACCACTGGAAAAGGTTACAAAAGACGGGGGAGGCTCGGAGCTTTTCGTGGGAAAGACCAAAGTTTCACTTATGGAGGGCAAATGATCGACGTAGATGTTGCCGTTATAGGCGGTGGGCCAGCGGGATTGGCAGCGGCGTTGAGCGCTTACCGGAATGGAGCAAAGAACGTCTGGCTGTTGGAAAGAAATCCCGAGCTGGGGGGGATACTGCCCCAGTGCATCCATGATGGATTTGGGAATTTTATCTTTAAAGAGATGCTGACCGGGCCCGAGTACGCACAGCGCTACATCGATGAAGTGAAAAAGACGGGAATAACGGTTAAACTGAACACGATGGTCCTGGAGATGGGCCCTGAGAGATTGATAGCCGTCAACCCTAAGGACGGTCTATTAGACATAAAAGCAAAGGCCATCATATTGGCGATGGGGTGCAGAGAAAGAACGAGGCCGCAAATCCTGATCCCTGGGTACAGGCCGGCCGGTATCTATACCGCTGGAGTCGCCCAGAGATACATCAATATGGAAGGGGTGATGCCCGGGAAAAAGGTGGTCATTTTGGGTTCTGGGGATGTTGGCTTAATTATGGCGAGAAGGTTTACCTTGGAAGGGGCGAAGGTCGAGGGCGTCTATGAGATCATGTCAAACCCTGGAGGGTTGACGAGGAACATAGTCCAGTGCTTGAACGATTATGATATCCCCCTACATCTCTCCCATACAATTGTGAATATAAAAGGTAAAAAGAGGGTTGAGGAGGTAACCGTGGCGCAGGTCGATTCTCAAATGACGCCGATTAAATCCACGAAAAGAGACATTTCATGCGATACCCTGCTCTTATCCGTGGGCCTCATACCTGAAAATGAGCTCTCCAAAATGGCAGACGTGGCTATGGACCCGATAACGGGTGGGCCAGTTGTCGACGAGGCGATGGAAACCTCTGTCTCCGGAATTTTCGCCTGCGGAAACGTCGCGCATGTGCATGATCTGGTGGACGATGTTTCGAAGGCTGGAGAAACCGCCGGGAAAGGGGCGGCTGAACACATATCGGATAAAATTAAAAAGAGAAAAGTTCCCGTTATCGTAAAGGGTGGGAGAAACATCAGATACGTTGTCCCCCAGATCATTCGAAATGAAGATTTTGATAAAAGAATAACTTTTTACCTCCGCGTTAACGACGTGGAAGAAGACGTTAAACTGGTCCTTTTATCGGGCGAAAAGTTACTATACAAAAGAAAAGAGAATGTCGTAAAGCCGCCCGAAATGGTCAGGTTGACTCTCCTCTCAAAATTTTTAGAAAACGTCGGGAATGAATTGACAATAGAGGCGCAAAAATGAAAAAACACAGATTTGTCTGCATAGATTGCCCCCTTAGCTGCGAAGTTGCGCTAACAGAAGAAGATGGTAAAATTCTGGAGATAAAGAACAACCGGTGCAAAAAAGGAGAGGAATACGCCATAGCCGAGTTCACCAACCCCGTAAGAATTCTGACCACTACAGTGCGGGTTGAGGGTGGGATATTGCCCGTCGTCCCGGTGAGAAGCAAGGGGCACATCCCAAAAAAGCTGATAAGGGAATGTATGAGGGAATTGGCTAAAGTTGAGGCGAATGCTCCGATAAAATGCGGTGATATGATCTATGAGAATATTTTAAATACCGGGATTTATATAGTCTCATCTCGAGATCTGCAAGAAGATGAGGCATAAGTGAGGTGAATGAGTATGGATAAATATATACTGGTTAATGATGTGGGAACGACTGGAATAAGGGCTGTTGCCATGGATCAGAAAAACAAAATAGCGTCCAGGGCATATGAGGAGATAACTCAAATACATCCCAAGCCGGGATGGAGCGAGCAGGACCCCGCGGAGATCTGGGATAAAACGGTTGACGTGACCAGGAAAGTTGTCGATAAGGTGGGCGCAGAGAACGTCGCGGCATTGGGCATAGTAACTCAAAGGAGCACGAACATCCTCTGGAATAAGAAGACCGGAAAACCCGTTTACAACGCGATCACCTGGCAGGACGGGAGGACGGCGGATATTTGTGATAAGGCCGCGAACAAAGGCAATATTAAATTTATTCATGGATTGGGCAGAGTTGTAACGGGTTTATCAAAGGTGATAACGCCCCTGAAGAAGTCCAAGACCGGAAAGCTGCTTATTCAGGCGTCGCACCTCACGTTCTCGCCCGCATTCTGTCCACCCCATATAAAATGGGTTCTGGACAACGTGAAAGAGGCTAAAGATGTCCTGGCAAAGGGCGACCTGCTCTTCGGAACGGTCGATACCTGGATAGTATGGAACTACACGAACGGCAAGGTGCATGCGACCGATTTCTCAAACATAAGCTCCACCGGGATGTTTGATCCGTTCAACATGGACTGGAGCAAAACTCTGATGAAACCATTTGAGGTACCCGATGAACTGGTACTGCCGGAGATCAGGGAGTCGAGCGGCGATTACGGCAAGACGGATATTTTCGGCGAGCCGATCCCCATTACTGCAGTGATCGCCGACCAGCAATCCGCGCTCTTTGGTGAGGCGTGTTTTTTGTCCGGAGATGTGAAATGCACTAACGGAACCGGCACATTCGTGGATATGAACACGGGAGATACTCCAACGGCATCGACCCATCAGCTTACTCCTTTGGTTGCCTGGAAATTAAGGGGCAAGACCACTTACATGCTCGAAGGGCTAATCCCCAACACGGGATCTGCGGTACAATGGTTGAGAGACGATCTGGGGGTCATTAAAAAATCGAGTGAAACTGAAACAATGGCCGAAAAGGCCAAGGACTCCAAAGGGATTTACTTTGTCCCCGCTTTTGAAGGGCTTGGTGCGCCGTACTGGGATGCCAGAGCGAGGGGGACCATAGTGGGAATAACGAGAACTGCTAAAAAAGAGCAGATCGTCAGAGCGGTTCTGGAATCGATTGGATACAACTGCAAAGATACGGTGGAATCTATGAAAAAGGATACAGGCCTTCCAATAGGCTCTATAAAAGCGGATGGCGGCGCTTCAGAAAACGATTTTATTCTGCAGTTCATCTCCGATATGGTTGATGTGGAGGTGGAAAGGCCCGAAAATCTGGAAACCACTGCGATCGGTGCGGCCTACCTTGCAGGGCTGGCAGTTGAATACTGGAAATCTGAGAATGACATAAGGAAGTATCGTAAGGTAGATAAAACATTTAAACCGAAGATGAAAGAGGATAAAAGAGAAACGCTCTACAACGGATGGAAGAGGGCCGTTGAGAGAAGCCTTGATTGGGCCCGTTAATCTCGTCTACTTAGGCCTTTTTAGGCCTCTCTCTACTTTATGGATTTTTTCGTTTCATGAAATGGGCTAAAAGGGAGGTGTAACGATTAAGGGCAAATACGACATCATCGTCGCCGGAGCGGGGCCGTCAGGACTTTCAAGCGCGATTTTTGCGGCAAGAGCTGGGTTCAAGGTACTCGTCCTCGAGAGAGGTGAAAAGGCAGGCCCAGAACCGCATGGAGAGACGCTTCACGATAAACCGATCTGTGCTGAATTGTTGGGAGAAGGATTTATGAAGAGCCTTGCGCTCAACGAGACGGCGGGCAGATTCTACAACAGCCCGAATTGCGAGAAAAAACTCTATATCGAGCGCTCCTCCCCCAGCATCGTTTTCAAATGGCGCAGATTCATCGACCGTTTCGTCCAGGTGGCAGAAAGCGAAGGCGTCGAGATAAGAACTGATGCAGATGTGCTTGGAGCCATAATCGAAGATGGAATCTGTAAAGGCGTGGCATACAAAAATGGTGAAGGCGAGATAGATAAGGTGTTCTCCCATCTCGTGCTCGGGTGCGATGGAGCTCCATCGATATTTGGCCAACAATTTGGATTGAACTTTGAGATCTGCCCGATAATAAAATGTTTGCTCAAACATGCCAATTATGCTCACAAATATTTTGAATATTTTTTCATCTCACATGGCTCAGTACCGAACATGGACGATTTTCCGCCAGGTTCGGCATTTATCTTTCCAAGGGATGAAGATAACGCGGAGGTCGGTTTTATGATTTTTACTGAGGCCGCAAAAAAAATCGGCAGCGGTATGCCAGATGATGATACGATCATGAAGGCATGGGAAAATCTCAAGGCATACTACCCCAAATTTTCTGATATATTCAATGGGGCTGAGATCATTTATGAGCACCTCACCGAGATTCCATCTGCAGAGTTGCTAGAGCCAGCTATACCTGTGCCAGGGCTTATTTTAATAGGGGATTCCGTCGGATTCGTTGAAGCGTCGGGCTCGTCAGGTCTGATCGCGGATATGACAATCGCCAAGTTCTGGATAGAACTGGCAAAGAAAGATATGTCGCTGATATGGCGTATTGCCGATAGCGATCTGGACGAGTACAAATCGCAAAGCCGTGAAATGTGGTCAGAGGTCAATGTAAAAACTTACCTGGATCTGTACCATAAAAATGAGATGTACAGACACATCGCAAAGGTTTACAAATATATCGGAAAATACAAAAAATTCCTCTTCGGCAAAAAAAACAATGCAAGGAGCGTTAATAGAAGGTGGTGGCTAGTTAAGTTGGCCTATAAATTGATGTAACCCTTATCACCTACAAATGTCCTTTGCCATTCTTCATTTCCCAAAGAATCAGTTTTCTTGCTATACTGTCCACATAATCATTATGTTATAATATCTCCAGGCCTGGGTGGCGACGCGGAATAAACCTCCTCAACGTGGATTTGTCCGATTTTTCCCGATCTCGATTTCTTAAACCCTTCAAATGTGCCCTTTACCTGGTAGGATATCGCATCCATGGTAAGGACGGAAGATGCTACATAATCTCCTTCTCTGAGAAGGGAGAGATTTGGTGAGCTCCCACAACTAAATGTAAGAGTATTTGAGTTCGTCGCTCTTAAAACGAGGGCTGGAATAACCCTTGGGTATCCGTTTTCCCCAGTAGCAATTACTTTAGCTGCTGTCAATCTCTCGAATTTCTCTACTATGCCTGGATGCATTTTTCCTTTTTTCAATTTTTTTCTTCGCGATGATGGGGTGGTTATCATCCCTGAGATTAATCCGAGTATAGGATTTTTTAGAGGAGCACAAACATCTCCCACGTCGATTATCCCTACCGACCTCACTGACCCGTACGCGGTGTACCTGATAAGGGGTATATTTGAGATAATATCGAAATATTTTCCCGTTTTTTCAAAACCCCTGAATTCCCCCTTCACTTCGTAGCACTTTAAATTTGAGGTAATAACGCATGCTGAGACCCCACTATCCTCTTGCAGATTCTTCAGGCTTTTCCTCATCATCAGGTTCCCAAAAATCAGGGTTTCATCATCGTAGGGCTTCATGGTAACGATAGGCACGACGTTTATTTTTCCGCTCTCATCTTGTGTAGCGAGGAATTTTGCCGCCATTAATATGTCGAAACACTCCATAGCCTTAGGGGGCAACACTCAATCGACCCCCCTTGTCAATCCGGACCATCTCACGTTATCAAGCCCAACGCTCTCAGCTACCATTTTAAGTCTCTCCATTTTCTCTTTTTTAATTAAGGGCGCATCCTCTAACTCCCAGCCCATATCCAACCTCTCATATTTTGACTTGCACATATTATTAAAGGCAAGGAGGTCATATCTCTCCGCGGTTGGAAGATTTTCAGCGATAAACTCCGCGATATTTCTTATATTCTCTTCATCATCCGTAAATCCGGATATTATGGGCGTTCTTATCCACATCGGGATTTTATGGTGAGAGATCCGCTTTGCATTGTCCAGTACTAACCCAAGATTCCCCCCGATTTCTCTAAGCTCTTCTTTATCAAAAAGTTTCAGGTCATATAAGAACAGATCGACGTGTTTGATTATTCTCTCAAAATATTTCCAAGGAACGGCGCCACAGGTATCTATGGCGACATGAATTTTCTTATCTTTAAGCTCAGGTAAAATTTTCTCGATAAAATCTATTTGCATCAGGGGCTCTCCGCCGCCAAAGGTTACGCCCCCATCTGATGTCTCATAAAATACGCTATCCTTTAGAATTTCATCCATAAGCTCGTCTTTGGTATAGGTTTTCCCAATTAGTTCAAGAGCACTGGATGGACATGCCTTCGCGCATTCGTTACACCTTGTGCATTTTTCTCTGTCTATAACCATGCCATCACTGGTCAAATTCAAAACCCCCTCTCTGCATACCTTCACACATTCTAGAGCGGCTATGCACTTTACGGGGTACCATACAAGATCCGGTTCCAGATTCAATCCCTCTGGATTCTGGCACCATGGGCATCTCAATACGCATCCTTTCATAAAAACCGTCGTCCTTATCCCCGGCCCATCTTCCGTGGAAAACCTCTGGATATTGAAGATCATCGCCTTTGTCTGAGCAGCCATCTCGTCCTCAACAACCTCTTTCTGCATAAGAGACATAATTACACCTGATGCGATTCTCTAGCGATTATTTCATCCTGGATTTCTTTCCCCAAGCTAGCAAAGTAGGCATTGTAGCCAGTCACCCTCACGAGAAGGTTCTGATACTCCTCCGGCTTCTTCTGAGCATCCTTTAAAGTTTCTGGGTCTATTATGTTTATCTGAAGTGATGTGCCGCCAATCTCGCCATACGCGCGAAGAAGAGCTGCGAACTTCTTCAAGTGCTCTTCATCTCTCAGTGATGCGGGACTGAAGCCTATAACCTGGCTTGCCCCATTTGGCGCGGTTTCTAGCCCTAATTTGCCCGCAGAGCGTATCACCGCTGTTGGCCCTTTCATATCCCTTCCCTGTACAGGCTGAATACCATTGCTCAAGAATGCTCCCCTTAACCTTCCATCTGGGGTAGCGGCGGTATTTGGGGCGAAGTCTATGAAATAGTTCCAGGAGAGATAACCTCCCCTGAATCTCCTGCCCGTGTAGGGAGACGAGTATTTAAATACCTTTTCGGTCCAGTGCCTTGACACTTTTCTTGCTATACTGTCCACATAATCATCATCATTTCCGTATTTCGGCGCCTTCGTGTCCAAGATCCTCCTCAAGCTTTCTTTCCCTTCAAAGTTGTTCTTTATCGCATCGAGAATTTCCTTTATCGAAATTTTCCCATCATCATAGACAAGCTTTTTGAGAGCGGCCAATGAGTCCGCAGCGGTCGCTAGGCCTACTCCTTCAACGGTGATGAAGTTATATATTGGCCCACCGTTTCTTACATCCCTGCCCTTTTCAGCACACCCCTCAACCAGAGCCGATAAATATGGAGTGGGCTCATATCTAGCCCTCACTTCGTCGACCGCGCTCGCGATTTTTAAGGTTTTTTCCATGGATTGATCAAGTTGCTCAAAATAGGCTTTTTCAAATTCTTCATATGAACCAAATTTCTCTGGGTTGCCCGTTTTTGAGTTGATCCTCTTCTTCGTAAGCATGTCCCTTCCATCGTTTAAAGCCAATTCGACGGGCTTGGCGAGATTTATGTTAACGTCTACCGTTCCGCTGCGATCCTTCCCTTGAGCGGTATTTTCCAAACATCCCACGACCCCGTAATCTATTGCGTCTTCATTACTAAGGCCTTCCCAGAGCAGACCATTTATCGCATTCTCATCGAAGTTCAAAAGGAAGGCGGAGCCCTGGGTTTTTCTTATCGACTCGCAAACTCTCATTACAAACTCATCTGAAGTTTTATTGCTTATCCTTATGTTGCGCTTCGGTTCCAGCATGTTCATGTCATCGATAACGTCGAGCAGAAGCCATGTTAGCTCGTTTACGGCATCTTTTTCGCTCAGAGTAATTCCGCCCAGCGTCATTAATTGCCCAAAGCCGGAATTAATTCCCTGTTTTACGCCCACAAATCCCATATAATCGTAGGCGTAATTATGCTTGATCCAAAAACAATCTAGAAGCTCTTTTGCGGATGCCTTCGTTATTTTTCTTTTTTCTACATCCTTTTTATAATATGGGTACATATACTGGTCAAATCTCCCGTGAGATAAGCCTGGCCCGGGATAGGACTCGGCAGCCATAACTAGCATGTGAGTAAACCAGACGGACTGCAGGGCTTCATAGAAGGTTTCTGCGGGTTCCCATGGTATTTTCCTGCAGATCCTCGCTATTTCTAGAAGTTCTTTTTTCCTTTTTTTATTATTTTCATTCCCAGCAAGTCTCTCCGCTTCCTCAGCGTACCTTTCTGCGAATCTCTTTGCTCCTTCTATTGCGGTTATCATAGCTCTGCAGCAATCTCTTCTCTGTTTTTCGGTATGCCTTTTTGCGCGCTCCTCTATCTCCTTTTTTATCCCTCTAAACCCTATTTCAAGGACTCTTTTATAACCCGGAACTATGTGGCCTGGAACTGAACCGCAGTTCATCACTCCCAAGCCCCTCAGGTTAAACATCTCTTTGTACCATTTCGATTCTTCTTTCCACCACCTTACAGCTTCTTCTTTTGTAAAACATTTGGACAGTGCCGTATTGAAGTGGGAGCCTACAATTAGCTCTCCATCCAATATTTTAACGGGCAATTCCTCTATAGCCCTCTTAAAGAAAACCGCTCTTCTCAAAACCAGGGGTTCCTCCCAGAAGTTTTCGGGCAAATCGATCGGTATCGCCATCGATTTTAACGAGTCCCTCATACTTGCCAGATAAGTAAAGAGGTCAGGAACAACTCCCCAATCATGATATGAAAAAAGCTCATCCCAATCCGTACCAGTGGTCAAAGGCAATACTTCGTTCCTGAAATATTCCCTATCATAAAATGAGAAGTATTCATCTCTGAGTCTTTTTACTCTACCGGAAAGTTGGCCGGATGGCTCCCAAATTACAGACGCCTTTTCCATGTGCTTTTATTATGGCAGAATACGTTTAAACTTATCTATCACATCTTTTAGCAGTGGATATTGCTCTATTTCCACTTGTTGTTTATTTGGGTGATACATCTAATCCAATTAAACAACATTTTAAAAAGAGA
>DACJ01000036.1:5373-19265 GCA_002494765.1 Euryarchaeota archaeon UBA186 | reverse complement strand
ATGTCCTCGACGGGCGCCGGTCTTTCCCCGATTGGTATGGTTTTCAGCCCCAGAAGCATCAGCTATATCCTGATAGGCGTCTTTTTCGGCATCTTTACTACCCTGATAAGTGGGCTGGTGCCAGCTTTTAGGGCTTCCAATATGGACCCGATCAAAGCCCTACGATATGAATAGGCCTATGGTTTCATGGATTCGATAATATCCATGATGATCTCCCTTGTGTCTATCTGGGTATATACTATCGAGGCCACCAGCCCCCAGGCGCTCCCGTAAACCAGGCCCGGCAAAAATTCCAGCCCCATTGTTCCGAAAATACTCTCGATAATACTCCCAAGAGTATCACTCATCCATATGAAATACGCGAGGTCAGGAAAAAGATCCAATTTAACCAGGGTCGAGTTCTCATATCCCAACTGAAGGTTCTCCGTGGACCGGGTAATGACCGACAAGATCTTATCAGGTATAAGGATGAATGAGAGTGATGCCATATCACTTATCGATATTATCAGGCGTTGAGATATTTTTAAAACGAGAAGAAACGGCAGGGCCAGTACGCCTATAAGTCCGGCTGAACCGGCGTTTAGCAGATACCAGAGGCCTTCTCGTATTATCTCTATTAGATCATCAGATGAATTGCCCAGGACGCGGGTCTCTTCTGGGAATTCCTCTGGAGCGTTCGTTATTGGCGCCATTGCCAGGGCACCCAGAATCACGATCAGGGATATGGGGATATGCATATATGATTTAATCATGTAGGAGCTATAATCTTTTAGCGATTTAAAGTTATACTGTCTGTTCTGTGTAAAATTCGTTCATTTAACCTCGGCTAAGTATCGTAGATCTCCCTCTTTCTTTTTTGTATCTATAGTCAATGACATAAATAATTGATTATACTTAAGTGAAATCTTTTGGTGCAATAGTAGCATGATACAATAGTAGCATGATACGCTTTTCTCCAGATCCCCAAAAGAGGGAGGATGGGTGGAGCCGAGGATACTGCCCTGCCTCCAGCACTCCTCAACCGCATTGAGTTCTGGTGAGCCTCGGGGAAAGAAAACTGGAATGATGCAGCCCCTGTTCTTTTCGAAGAACTCTTCTATCTTCTCTTCCTTATGCCATGGAGCACCATCATAAAAGAGGACGAACTTCCATATCTCCTCCTCAGGCACTTCAGATATTGGAGGAATATTTTGGAGTTCATCTCATCATACTGGCGAAACAGCTGTCTCTCATCCAGAGATAGAGAACTAAAGAGGAAGGTCTTCTTGTGAGAGCCGGTTATCTTCACCCTCGGTTTGCTTCCTTTTAGCGCCCAAACCTTTTTGATTATGGCATCATAGATGAAGATGGATTCATCTTCACAAACTACATTCCACCCTTATTGGAGCTTGTCCAGTATCTCTTTGGCCTTTTTTTAAACTCTTTCTTTTCTTCCTCACTTGCCTTTTCATGTTCCCTTCTTGGGGTTATCCTCTCAAATCCCCATTTATGGAGTAAACGGACAACATGCCTCTCGCTACAGGCCACACCGGTTTCCTGATAGATAAGATCGCGGACCCATCTGGTCTGCCAGGAAACCCTCTTTTTCAAATCTAGCCTTCCAGTACATCACCTTTGATTGAGGGCAGTCCAAAAGATCTGCGATTTCATATGTCGTCTTATCTTTTTTCAACCAGATGATCATCAAAATTCTTTCACGGATATCTAGATCTCTTTCGCTCCGATATCGACTTTGTAACTCATCCACATCCATGACATCTAATAGATGTAGGGGTATTAACTTTAATCAAAAACCAAGTCTTTAGCTTTCAGAGTTTGTCTTTTTCCAAAACCATCTGGTTTGGGAACGGTTGACAATCGACTCTGAGAGAGACTCGCTGGTGCACCAGTAGATAGTGCGGGCGCCGGGATTTGAACCCGGGTCGGAGCCGTGGCAGGGCTCAGTGATGCCACTACACTACGCCCGCCCCTTGGAGGATAGTAGAGCAAGAAATAAATCTTTTTCTTTCCCTATTCAGGTAATCGCCTCCACTTCATGCCTTTAAGGATTTCATGAGCCGTTTAACCGCCCAATTACGCGAAAACGGTAGCGAAGATTTAAATATATCGGATGATTGACTTCATAGTAAACTAGCAGCTGTAATGATTGGGGTGATAAAAATGGAACGCAAAGCGAAAGTTTTGGCAGCTCTTATGAGCTCCGTATTGCTTGTATTGGCTTTTTTGCCAGCCATGCAGATTCATGGGCTGGATGAGGAAATCGAGACGGGGATAGTGAGGGATAGCAGCGTAATAGAATTGGATCCTGAGATAGTCTACCCTTACGAATGGACCTACCACGACTACCTCGAGGTGACCCACTACCTGTATGATCTAGAGGGGGCGTACCCGGAAATAGTAGACGTATACTCGATAGGTCAAAGCGTTCAAGGCAGAGAACTCTGGTGCATCGAGTTTGGAGAAGGCCCAACGGGGGTTTTGATCGACGGCGGCATCCATGGCGATGAAGCTATAGCTACTGAGGCGGTGCTATACTTCGCCACTCTGCTGCTCGATAACCAGGAGAACAAAACCGTATCTGGTCTATTGGATAGCCGTACTTTCTATATGATCCCATTGGTAAATCCCGATGGGCTGGAGAGGTCCGAGTACCTGGGGTATCTGGGAAGGTACAACGCCAGATTCGTGGATCTCAACAGAGATTACATAGATCCGATATCTCAACCAGAAACCAGAGCTGTAGCAGCTTTCATGGACGAACATAACTTCTCGGTTTATCTCAATGTACACTCCGGAGGATATAACCTTCTTTATCCATGGGGGTACGCTTCCGGGAATGAGCCCTTTGAAATGCCCGAAGAGCACGAGGCGGTTTACGAATTCGTAGGGCAGTGGATGACGCAGAACACTGATATGCCAGAGTACTACATAGGGCCGTCTGTCGATGTTATGTACGAGGCGGTTGGGTGCGCAGACGATTATAGCTACCAAAAACATCTCGTCCCCTCATTCACATACGAGGTTTATTCTCTCACGCATTGGTTGGCAAAAAAGGTTCCTGGAACCACCGAAGACGCTGAGAAGTTGCTTTCAAAGATGCCCTTTTTAAAATCTTCATCACTCCCTACAATGGACGTTTACGATTTATGCTTGATACTTTCCCTGATACCAAAGCTGCCTTTCTGGATTCTCTCCATGATGGCTAGAGGTAACCTGATGCTAATTTCATTGCTTTTCCGTCTGATACTCCCTCCAATGTGGAGCCTATATAACCCGCCGGAATCTGATCTTCCAATTTATATGCCAGGATTAATGCCCATCATGCTTTACTGCTCGGAAAACGCGGAAGCTCTTGGGAACTGGGACTTAGAGGAGTTGACTCAGTAAGATCCCGGCCCCAGATCCCTTTATGTCAAAGTGCGATTGTGAGGGTTGAGCTGAACTGCAGTTCAACGATGACTGGCTTTTTGGTAAAAATTGGGTGGGGGATCACCCTTTCGAGATCATCACTTCAGTTGCCTTTATGACTACCTGAACCTCATCTCCCTCTTTCAAACCCAGTTCCTCAACTGCCTCCTTCGTTATCATCGCAGTTACGACCGCTGGTTCCACTTCCACCTTAACGTTAGCCGCCACGGTCCCTTTTTCCACCTTTTTAACTATCCCTTTCATTTTATTCCTCGCGCTTATGCTCATCAATACCACCTTCATCTTTATCATCTCAATATTCCTTAAAAACTTGTCCCTTTCCGTCAGTAAGATCCATATCTATGAGATAACTATCCTATCCGCTCATCACCCGAGCCCCATGGTTCGATACGGAGGTGTGAAATACTCTAGCCTGGTCAGTGAGTTTTCTCACCTTTTTTTCCAGCTCCAGAGCCTTATCCTCGCCTTTAATCAGGGCATAAATGGTCGGCCCCCAAGAGCTCTGACCCGCCCCAGCAGCTCCATGTGCGAGCATATATGCCACAAGCTCTTCGGACAGAGCGCTGGCGTACCGGCCGGCTTGTGCTGTGGCGAAGCTTTCTCCCACCAGATGCTGAACTCTTGTCATGGCCTCTCCAAATCCTCTGACATCTCCCTCGATCAGAGATGGCAACATCTTCATGACGAGCAGACGGCAAATACGACCCACCATCTCTTCGGGTGGAGAGGGCAGATTATCGAAGGCACTATCCTCCACCCCCCCGCTCGGGACCTTTGGGCTTTCGGGGGTCACGATCACAAAGATCCAATCGGATGGAAATGGATATCGAAAGAGGATAGGGGGCGTTCCAGTACCATCCCTACAGCCACCATCTACCAGAAATCCTCCCGATTCAAAAGCGCCCGCGCCTATGCTCGATCTTCTTCCACGCCCCAATGCCTTAGAAAGCTCGATGGCTCCCAAATCGAGACAATGCACTTTGGCTAAAGCCGTGCCCACGGAAAGAGCTAGTTGAGTACCCGATCCGAGGCCAACGTGAGGTGGAATCACCTCTCTCACCCGCAGATGTGCTTTTGAATCTACCCGATTTGAAAAGTTAGCGTAGAACCGCTCCGCAAATTCCCATGTCCTCTCCTCATCTGCGCCTTCTACAACCAACTCATCAGCTTGTCCAGCCTCTACCACCACTCGCGGTCTTTCCAGAGCTACCCCAATGCCACCGAACTTGCGCTCCAGACCGCCGTGCAGATCCATAAGGCCTAGATGTAGCCTCCCGACCGATTCTACCCTAATCCCCCCCATAGTATCTCTCCACGTATTTGCGAAGGAGCTGCATGGCTTCTTCCTCTTCTTTTTCACCAGTTCTAGCCACTATTTCATCCCATCGCCTGAAGGCGGACCGAACTTCATCCCAATCGTGGAGTTTGAGCCTCGTAGCCAGAATCGCAGCCTCGATCACCGCGTTCTTTCCCCTATTAAACCCCAGGAAGTCTCGCTTCCTGCCCTCTGCTACTACCCTGCAACTCATCTCGGCCCTTTCCTCGTCCTCCTCCACTGTCGAGACCTCCAGCTCTCGCCAGTAGCACACATCCTCCAGCACCACTCCGCGCACTTTACGGGCTGGGAAGTGGGGAAAATCACAATGGGATATAGCACTACGGGCGAAGAGTAAGACGTTGTCAGTGACATTTGCTACTCCCTGGCCCAGACTTATGAGATTTTTGTACGTAGAAGTGTTTCGGAATGGGTGCACCTTCATCTCCTCCCAGGTTAAGCCCATCGGTGCGAAGTTCGGCCTGCCATCCTCATCCAATGTGGAGAAAATCGTCTCAACGATCATACTCGCTTAGATACCCCCAATTTAACTTGCCCTCCTGGATGTACTTCTTTCCCAGCTCCACAGCAAGAGCGGCTTTTTGCAGTTCCCTACCCAGATAGAACGCATGTGCGCTATCTTTAACTCTAAGATCTGAGAAGATCTCTTCGGGGTCATCGCCCCTCACGAACTGCTCATGGTTGAAGACATAAATAAACTCGTCATCGGTGAATATGCGGAAGTTCCGATCCTTTACGCGTTTTTGCATAAGGTGCAGTTCCTCCTCTTCATAATTTTCATGGGGAGGGTCCTTTATCGTTATAAGTCCGCAGTCTATGTGTTTAGGTAAAACAGATCTCTCGTTTGAATAGTGCATAAGTTTACGTGCCAGATCCAACTCGCGCACCGCCCCCCTTGCCCAACTAATAACCTCTGTGGTGAGTAAATAGTCAATCCCGAGCTCTGTGGCCACCCCAGCTATCAATGCATTTATCCCCGTAGAATCCGCATCTATTAGCTCGGTTAGGTTTCCTGAGCCCATAAGCATCTCCTCTTCTGGGTGGTTAAGACGGACCTCGCGAAAACGGCTGATGGACTCGGTAAAGCCAAAGTTGATCGGTTTCAAGACCGGATCTATCACATACGGCAACCCGATCTCTTTCACCCTGGAGATGTTGTTCTCTAGAGAGTTTAAATCCCGATCAAAATCAGGTATCACGGCGACCTTGCAGTGAAGTTTCGCCGCTAGCTCCATGTTCTGCGAGTTCACGCTCAGCAGCATATCCACGCCCGCATCGTCCGCACTGAGGATAGTTTCCGGGTTGAAGGTATCGAGGCTAACGGTGAACCCTCTCTCCTTCAGTTCCGCCACCACTCCTGCAACGCTGGGGAAATCGCCCTCCACCGGGCATCCAAGATCTACAACATCTGCCCCACTGTTTCGGAAATATTCTGCCCTGGCCAAAATCTCGGAAGAGGACATGCGGTAGGCATCAGGTATTTCCGCTATGATCTTCATCCGGTAATCTCCGTATCCCTCGAGATCCCTCTCCCTCCCGAAAAATAGGGGAAGATCTTTGAGATCTTTGGGGCCTCTGTCGACGGGAACGCCTACTCGCTCCTGGATAACTTCAGTATCGCCCTGGCAAAGTCCTGGTATCATGACCCTGTCACAACCTCTAGCATCGGTCAGGTGATGGGCGATCCAGCGGGTGCTCATAAGCGCCGCCACCGATATACTCATAACTTCTACCTCGTGTTCGAAGTCGGGGTTCATCTTCTCCAGTGTAGCCCTTAAAGCTTCTGAAGCCAATCTGCCCGTTACAAAAAGGTAGCCAGCCATTCTCGAAGCTCCTCCACATCCTTCATCACCCTGACACCGGGAAACTCTTCCAGTTTCGCTATGCTCTCAAGGTCGACAGGGCGAGGATACACCTTTATAGCTCTTCCCCTGGGCGATAGGGAATCCATCTCCGGGGCGATGTCAGTTGGGAGAACCGCTATGGGGACCCGATGCTTGCCGCCCTGCGCGAAGAGGTTAGTTATGAGAGAATCGGAAATGCCGCAAACGAATTTTGCCACTGAGTTTGAGGTCGCCGGCGCTATTACGAGCGCACTATATCGCGATTTTGCGAATCTTCCCACCACAGGAGCGCTCGCTCTGGTATCTCCTACTACCGCTCCCTTCACTTTTGGCAGCGCATCGTCTAAGCGGTACATGCGCAGCACCTCCTCTCCCGCTTTTGAGATAAAAACGTCCACCTCCTCAAGTTCAAGTATAAGGTCAACGCATTCGGCGAGGAAGTGGCCTGCTCCAGTTATGCCCCAGGCTATGCTCATCGTGCGACCCCCCGGGTAGCTGATGTATCACGATATTTCACGGCCCACCCCCGATAGACGATTTGTCTTCTTCTCTGTCCCGTATCTTCCCCATGGCATCCTATCCTTCGGCAAATGGGGTCGAGCTCTATAAAGCTTCTCTTCTCGTCGGATTGCTTTCTCCATTATTTTCGCGAAGAGATCGGCCGACCGATGTATCGAGATATCGTTGAAAAGATAGTAGCAATCCATTCCAAAACTTTCTACGCTCCCTCTAAGCCATTCGAGATTTAGGCATTTTTGCCCAAAACCGCTGGGGCTTTACCAAGGGGAAACTGGGATGCATTATTGCGGCACCAGGGTCTATTAAGACGGAGACATCAGGGGTTTCCACTAGAGTGCACATCGACTTCGCGCCCAGGGAGTCAAACCATATCGGATCTAATCGTATGTGCGAGAGATTCATGATGTGGTTCGATCCGTTTTTTCGTTAATAGATCATAGGGTAGATCTACAATCCATTCGGAAGAGGAGGAAGCAGCTCTAGGAACAAGAGCAATGTAATAATAAGGGAAATATTAAATATCGATAAACGTTGAAAGAACCATATGTTCAGGTCCGAAGTTAAACCGGCGGTTCTCAGGCAGGTCGTGGATACTGTTTCCATAATAGTGGGCGAGGGAAAGTTTAGAGTAAACCAAGATGGCATGTCCCTGAAGAGCGTGGATCCCACCCATGTGGCGATGGTCGATCTAGAGCTTAACCGCTCGGCATTTGAATCTTTTGAAGCGGATGACCAGGAGCTTGGTATAGATATCGAGAAGCTTAAAAACGTCTTGAGGTCGGCGACTCCTTCCGACGTGATTACCCTCCACCTGGATGAGGAATCCAACAGACTAATTTTGAACATGGGCAACCTGATGAGATCGATGTCACTGCTGGACACGAGGCACATGACAGATCCAAAGATACCGGATATAGAGCTACCAGCTATCGTTGTCATGGATGGGGAGGAGCTGGAGAGAGGCATAAAGGCCGCCGAAAACGTCTCTGACCATGTGATTATATCCATGGATAACGAATCTTTCGAATTGCGCGCTGAAGGCGATACAGATAGCGTTGACCTTAAAATCCCCAATGATCTGCTGCTGGACCTCAAGTGCGATAAGAGAGTAAAGAGCATATTCGCCCTCAGCTACTTCTCAAACATGATAAGGGCCGCTAGGGCTTCAAAGGTGGTGAAGATAGGACTCGGTGTAGATTATCCGGTTAAGATAGAGTTCGACATCGCCGGTGGGAAGGGCCATGTCCTCTATCTACTAGCTCCAAGAATACCAGGATGATTCTGGCCAAGTATCCATTTCTCTCATCGGCCTCCAGCTATATCAGGGAGCTGGGGGTGGGATTGGATGAGGCCATCTCAAGCCTGGTCTATGATGAAGCCAGGGAACTGGCCCTTACGAGGGTGCTAAACGGCATAAGAGGAAGCAGGATAGGAATCACTGGCAACCAGGACCAGATCGTACTGTCATACCCGATCGCCAGGGCTATGGTGTCATCGATCAAGGATGATTATCTGATCGCTAGATATGCACTCGCAGAAGCGAAATCATCATACAGGTACCTCAAAAACGAAGATCCCAAGGTTCTGGGGGCTATAGCGCGGGATCTCTCCATCGATTTTTCTATAGAAGATAACACTGTAAAAGTGGGCTTCAAGGACTTCCTGGCACTCTCCACATCCACCTCCCTCAGGTCTCCAAAATGGAAGCTCGTGAACAGGGAGTTGAGTGATGGATATGTAATCGCGTCTCTAACGGAATTCGCCAGACTTTTACAAGAGCGCATCAAGATCAAAATCCTTTCGGAGCTTCCCCTGAAAGTTCCAAATTACGTGGTGGAGAAGTTCGAGGAATACGGCTACCTTTCCAAGATAGGAGTAGCACTTGGGGAAAGAAGAAAAGGAATGGAAATAACCACAAAGGGAGTTAGACCCGACTGGCTCCCTCCATGCATGAAGGCACTCATCCAGAGAACCCAGGATGGGGAGAACCTGCCCCATTCTGCCAGGTTCGCTCTAACCTCCTTTTTAAACAAGTTGAACATGCCCGAAGAGAGAATACTGGATCTCCTATCATCGTCCCCGGATTTCGATGAGTCCATGGCGAGATACCAGGTGGAGCACATAACCGGAAGAATATCCTCCACCACATACTCGCCTCCTTCCTGCCCCACCATGAAGAGCAACTCCCTCTGCATCGATCCAGACGAACTGTGTTCTGAGATAAAGCATCCTCTAACATACTACTTCAGGAAAGCTCGCGGAAGGTGATTATTTCTTCATCCATCTCTCCCTTATCTCCCTGGCCATCTCCCCATCTTCCACCGCGAATGCCCCCTGATAACCACAATCGGGGCAATGGTACTTTGACGCGATCTGGGGCAATATCGGCCTTATCTTATGAGAGCCACAGTTTGGGCAATATACCATGTCTTATGATCGAATTCCCTGTAAAAATGTTATGGGGGAAAACCTAACAATTTGGTAAGTTCTATATACATGAAATTGCCTTTCTTATTTGCATGGGCAAGCTTACTCTCGATCAGTCCGCTTTCAAGGCCTTGGCTAGCGAGACCAGACTCGACATCCTCAAAAGGTTGGATGATAAGCCCAAGACCCTATCCGATCTGGCGAGGGAGATGGATCTGACCAAGGCTACCCTACACGAGCATCTGGGCAAATTAGCGGAAGCGGAGTTGGTATCCAGGAAGGAGAGGGAGGGGCACAAATGGATCTATTACAAGCTCTCATGGAAGGGCTCATCGCTTCTCCATCCCGAGAAAACCTACATAGCGGTAATGCTTTCAAGCGGCGTGGCCTCCCTTATAGTGGGGGTAGTGGCTCTGATCAGGTACCTCACCCCGGTTAAGCAAGAGCCCGCTGTCCGTACTCTCACCTTCTCTCCGGCGGAAGAACCATGGCTAACTGAGTCTGCCCTTCTTTTGATCGCCATAGTCCTCATATCCGCATTCGCCGTGCTTCTTGGTCTTAGCATATACTTGCGGGGGAAGGGTAGAAATCTATTTATAGAATAAGTTACATACTTATATTTGAATGAAGGAACTGACCCTTGAACAGAGCGCTATCAGAGCGCTTTCCTCCGATGTGAGGGTAGGGATTCTCAGAAGCCTGAGCGATAAGCAAAAGACCCTCTCCGACCTGGCGAGGGAGATGGATCTGAACAAGGCGACGATCTACAAACACATCAACGTTCTCCTGAATGCAGAACTGATCTCCAGGAAGGAGAGGAAAGGGCACAAATGGATCTATTACAATCTCTCATGGAAGGGCTCATCGCTTCTCCACCCGGAGACCAGTTACGTCAGATTAGCCCTACCGATGAGCATGGCACTGTTCGCGGCTGGCATTCTCTCCATATTCAGATATATGACAACGCTCGTGGAGAGAGGGGGGGGGGCCTACGCGAGCGCTGGGTACACTGCCCCATACCTCATTCTGGGGGCAGCATGCATAGTCGCATTTGTAGGGTTGCTTGGAATAGTTCTACGCAAGGTGAAGAGGGATAAGAGGTAGACGGGGCGTGGGTTAATATTAAATATAGTATCAATGATGCGCCCTAGATGACCTTCTTGGACAAGGCATGGAAAGCTCAAAGAAAGATCGAAGATGAGGTAAAGCACATGGGGGGAGGCAGATACGGCAGAGTCTTGAAGATGGCAAGGAAGCCGACGAGCGAGGAGTACAGCAAGGGATCTATGACGTCAGCCATAGGGATATTGCTAATCGGGCTCATCGGATTTGCCATTTACCTTGCTGCTACCGAGGGCATGCCAAGATTGGTCGACTGGGTTGAGAATTTTTTCTGATTTTTATACGGAGTGATGGATCTCATAACCCCTTTTGATCCCTGGCATTCCAAGCTCTGCACATGCCCGAAGAAGTATACACTGAACCCTTATACGGGCTGCTCGTTCCGCTGCCTCTACTGTTACATAACCTCATACATCCCAAAAGCTTTTGAGGTCAGGAGAAAAAAGGATCTGGTAAGGAGAGTTTCAAAAGACCTGGTAAAACTGGAAAGGGGAGCGCTCATCAGCATGTCGAACAGTTCAGATCCCTATCCCCACATGGAGGAGGAGTATGGGGACACCAGGAGGGCGGTTGGCCTCATTTTGTCCAGAGGGTTCAGATTGCTTATAGCCACGAAATCGAATCTGGTGGCTAGAGATGTGGACCTCTTTTCCAGAAGGAGTTGCGTTTCGATGACCATAACCACTTTAAGAGTGGAGGTAAGCGATAGGCTTGAGCCATTTGCGCCTTCACCCGCTAAAAGGCTGGAAACTTTGAAGTTGCTGAGTGAATCGGGGATAGAGACCTCCCTAAGGCTGGATCCAATAATACACGGGGTAAATGACGGGGATATAGATGATGTGCTGGATAGATGTTCTGAATATGTTAAGCATGTAACAAGCTCAACCTTTAAGCCCCGAGCAGATAGCTGGGCCAGGGTCAGCAGAGCATTTCCGATAGATCCAGGGCCCTACTCAAAAAGAGGAAGGGTATATTACCTGGAAGAAGAGATGAGGAGGGAGTTGATTGAGAAGGTCAGAAAAAAGTGCGATGAACTCGGACTGACATTTGGGTGTTGCAGAGAGGGGTGTCCCATTAATGATCTGAACACGGGAATATGCGATGGGTCGGGTTTGATAGCTTATGACCCAGAGGGTCTTAAAGACGCGGTTATGAAGCCGCAAAATGGAACTGAGTAGGTAGCGGTGGTTGGCGATAGACCCACATCGTAGTTCGGAGCAATATCCTGGGTGCATTTCATTCGATATGGGTAGTAAGAGGGTTTAAGTATGATGGGTGCGCTCGAGCCAGTATGCCCATCTCAAGGATGATGCCGAAAATTGGGGGATCTACCATTTTGGCAACAGCGGTAATAACTTTGATCCTATTCGCAACTTTACAACAGCCGGTTCACGCATGCAAGGCGATAGTAGCAGTAGACGACTCCACGGCTGGAGACTATAACCTCTATTTAAAAGTTAGAAACCCCACCAGGCCGGGTTTACAGGTTTTGTGCCTGGTTGAAGAGGGGTATGAGTACTCCTACCATCATCCCTGGACCGGGAGACCCATGCATTTTCAGGTCGAGCATGGGTTTATCGGGACTACTACCAGGGGCGATGCCCCACCGAATATAACTAAAGCTGGCATGGTTCTAACCGATAACGGCATCGCTTATGGGGATGTTGATATACTTTTGTTCCACATTAATCCCATTATCCCGAATGCGTGGGATGATTTTGATTGGCTCAGATATGCTTATGAAAGAGCGGATAACGAGACCCAGGCAAAAGATATGCTTACCAAGGAAGCCGTGGATCAATTGCACGCTTCAATGATGGGAGAATATCTGTTCGTCGTTGGACCAGAGGAGGCGTGGCTCATCGAATCAGATGCCTTCCATTATCGCACAACAAAGGTGGAAGACGTGGCAGTAAGGTCAAATTACCCAGTTGATCTATGGGAAGAATGCTCCTTAAACCCCTACCTCATCGCCCCCCACTTCAACTCGACATTTGATGGGCATGTAAAAGTTGGAGACGTAGTTAGGTTAGGCAGGTGTTGCTTGCTCGGGGTTCAAATAATGGGGGTAGAGGATGGCTACATAACCGTCAGGGATTTTCCGTTTGGGTTTGAAAGCAGGAAGATAAAGGCCGATGAAGGCAAAAAGATGGGCAATTTCTGGGTAGAATACCTCGGGCTAGAAGAGGGGAAGCCCCGCATAAAAATGTACTATAAGTACCTTGAATGGGAGAGTAGAATGATGGAATATGTAAATTCCAGGTATGGGGATATAACCCCCAAAGATATGATGGATTGGTCAAGGCTTCAAAGCGATGATTTGGGCGGGTTGAGGGCGGTATGCGAGGGGGGCTATGAGGTGGATACCTTATATGTCTTACCGAAGAGGTACCCAGAGCTTCTAAGTTGCTTATGGTTCGCCCCAAACGCCTGCTGTTCCATCTATGCCCCAGCCCATACATGTACTTTGGACATCCTGGACCCTTACGAAAGCGGAGAAGTGCATCAGGTAGTTTCCATGCTCTCGAATCGCTATGGTAGTAGAGCGCTGATGCCGATCTTCGATAAGCCGGAAAATGTATTTTTATCCGAAAATGAGAGAATTGAGAGAATCGCACTTGCGCTATTGGAAAACGATCAATGCGATCTGGTGCCGAGATTGCTAACTTTATCGGATAAGATGATTCAAACCCATGCATTTGAAATGGAAAAGATGATGCTTGAGATAACGGATGAGGATTCAATGGGAATTATGGACGATCTGTGGAGGGATGATTATGCGGCATCTTTCGATGGTTTTGCGGAAGCGGTCCAGAAGGTCGAAGATGAGCGAATTAAAGTGTTAATCGTTGACCTGGCTAAAACAGCAGCATATTTCAAGATCGAAGAAGCGAAGCTGATGAACGAAAAGTTAGCGGAAAGAGCGATGAGGGAATATGAAATCGGTTTAGGAGAGATCGAATCGGGAGATTATGTGGATGCCATCGCGCGTCTAAAAAATGTTTTTGAAAATGCGGATGCCTTGCTAGTTCCCATCGGAAAAGGGCAGGAGATATCCGGGATGGCATTCATATCCAGATTTATATCTGGGTTAGCAGCTTTGGCAGCCGTAACTTTGAAAAGGTACTACTTCGCCTCTCTTAGAACCCTGGTATCCCTATTCTAGCCGCCCCCTCGCAATTATCCGCCTTTTCCTCAAGAGATCGGGTAAAATC
>DACJ01000036.1:0-5335 GCA_002494765.1 Euryarchaeota archaeon UBA186 | reverse complement strand
GATATCGATAGGAATAGGATTATTGCTCATCTGCGCACCATTTTTTTCCGTCCTGTCTCAAAGCTGGTACGATGAAGATAACTGCTTTGGATACATAGTTTCCATGGGGTGGTGTGAGGATGTTGAAAGAGAAGAGCAATTCATATCCGAGAACATGATAAATGACGCGCTGAGAAACGGTATACGCGTCTATTGGTCCTCATCACAGATCCAGGCCAGGGTACAGCCCGTTAGAGGGTCGCGTATATCGACCGTCTCCTTCGACCCAGGCGCTTTCGTGATACCCTTCTCCGGGGATGCGCACCAGGATCTGATGAGTACGAGGATCGTTTATGATTATAATCTAAGCCATAAGGTCGAAGTTTATAAGGTGCTCGAGCCATTGGATATCTCAGCATATAAGCTGAACGAGCCAAAGATCGCATACCACCTGGGAGGGGCCGTGGATTCTTGTGCGATATACTACCTGGGGACCATTGAATGGGGGGGGTTCTTAAATAACGAGTTTTTGACGGATGCTGAAGCCTCGCAGTTGAACAATGATGATTTCAACATGTACGTTTATCCCGGGGCAGATAATATCGCAGGGATAAAAGGGATGATAAAGACCCTGTTAGCTTTCGACGAGTATAGGGCGATAAGAAAATTCGTCGACCAGGGTGGCGGGTACATCGGCTCCTGCTATGGTGCGTTTATGCAGAGCGCTGGAATCATTTTACCGGAGTTCATACCTCAGGCGCTTTTTCCCGCGTTGCCCAGTTTTGGTCTTCTAGCTTTGTCCGACTCCGCTGTCTTTTTGGCTTTCCCTGAAATAGGAACGGTGAACGTGCGGATAGTCAATCCCGACAACCCGGTCGTCTATGGGGTGGGTGAATTCACGGAGACGGTTATTTACGGCGGCCCGGTTTTCGTCTGGTGCGGGGAAAACACGAAGCCGCTGGCGACCTTTTACAATTTAACCGACGACATGAAGGATTCCCCCTACATCCCATTCACCGTTCCATCTTCCGCTAAGAAAGTCTGGACCGATTATACCCTTGGAAAGCCAGCCTGGACCACATCACAATTCGGAGAGGGCAAAGTAGTGGCATTTGCATCCCATCCGGAGATCTGCGCCCCCACCTACATAAGGGAGAAGTGGAAATATCCCGAACAATGGAGGATCACACACAACGCTGTTTTCTACGCTACCTCCGAGGGACCTTTCGACTTTCAGTTAGAACATAACTACCCTGTGTGTAAAGTGGATGATATGGGGGAGGTGGCGATTCCACTCTCAAATGGAGTGGAACTGAGCGCTCTAAGGGAAGATACCCAGAATACGAAGCAATTGCTACTGGAACTTCATGAAGCGAATAAGGATCTCATGATAAAAGATCCAAATGACTATAACTTCGCCGTATACTGGTTCACGAACTTCTTACTGGTCTATCTAGATAGAGCTCTATCTACCTTGGTCAGGCTAGAAGAGGTCTTGGAAGAGGGAGATAATCTTGGTGGCCTGATAGTAGAGCTAACGGAGAGAAACGAAAACGCGAGGGCCATTATCCAGAAAACTGGGGAGATACTATCCGATAGTCAAGAAGCCAGCCAGATTATCAAGCTCGGGATAAAATACATCCCTCAGATCTACTTCGAGCTCTTGAAGAAGTCCAGGGATGTCTGTTATGCCCATGAAGTCGAGAAAATTATGGGTGGAATAGGCGAAGAAGCGAGCGTAGGGCCCCATAAGTTATTGCATGGCTCCCTGGTTGAATGCGCCGGTTATTACAACCAATACGACAAAGCCGCGTTCGTATATGAGGGAGCGGGTAGAGATGTAATGACCTTCAAAGTGGAAAACGATTCCGGGATCGTCTATGAAAGGCAGGGCAAACCCGAATTTTACTCAGGCGATAAGTTTGGTTTCGCTCTAGATCTCTCTACTTTAGACCCGGGCAAATACTCCGCCTCAATAGCATACGAAGGGACATCAGCTACCATCCCCTTCTATGTGAACTGGCTTGACATATCGGTCGTAATAGACGGTCAAACTTTAACGGGTATAGTCGAGAGGACGTGGGACGGGACACGGGTTGAGGGAGCTGAAGTAACGGTAAAAACCGAGAAGTCGACGGCAGTTACCTTTACGGACGAAGATGGGACCTTCAGGGTTGAGGGGATCGATCAGCCCGTCGAGTGCAAAGCTGAATACAGGGATGAACTGCATTACTACATAGAGCTCGAGGGCCCATGGCACACTTATTATTGCACGGCTTATGAGCCTCTTAACGATGGGATAGGCGCTCTAATCCCATAACCGTTTGACCCTTCAGTTGGAACGCTCACCCAAGCCTCAGCGGGTAGACAAGGGTTTCTCCAGTCATCTCCCCCTCTACAGGTATAAGACAGAATCCATACGCTCCATCGACCGTTTGATCTATCTTGATATCGAGGTCATCGGCTTCAATCGAAGATGCGTTTTCCGGTAGTTTGAAGCGCACAAGGAAGACTGGATCCATCGGAGATGCTATCGGTAAGATATTCTCAAGCAAGAAAGTGTGCCTGGTTAACTCTCCCGGTACAGCCCCGGTCGGGCAGGAGAATGATCTCATAGATGGAGTGGGGACTTCGACATCTATGACATCGCTGGGGATCTCTACCGTGAGGTTTGAACCATCCAGAGAGGCGCTTAATGGGGAACCATATCCGCTGTATGGCTTGAAAGCCGGATCCCCGATCATCACCACGATACCAGAAGTCCTCCAGGTGACGCTTGAGTAGAATGGGATCAAAGAGAGAGGATCAAATCCTACATCGGGACAGTTGGCGATCGCCTCCTGCAGCGTCGTCCTGTAACTCAGCAAAAGGTTCTTGGAGTTCTGGAGCGCTATACCGACCGGAACACCGTCCCTGACCAAATTAAATAAAGTGTTTGTGATGATCAGTCCAGTTCCAACTGAATCCGCCAGCTCCGTCGAAGCCACATAACAACCAGCACCATGATCTATAAAGGCATGGACAAGGCTCCCCCCTAGCCGTTCATTTAGACCTCCGCCTAACGGGGTGGATGCAATACCGTTTGCGACCGAGCAGGAGTCTAATAGTACAATGGCCCCATCCATACTCTTATCCAGAGTCGCGGGAGATAACATCTCGCCACCAGCTAGCTGCATCCCGCTTGAAGATCCGTGCACTCCTATTAACAGCAAACCGTTGAACCCATCGATTTCCTCATTTAACTTATTCACAGTACATTCGTTCTGATAATATTCGCCGGTCTCGAACCCATTCCACCTGAGCTCCTGAGCGAAATATTTTGACCATGCTTCGGCATCCTGCAAAACTGGGTCGCTGGGAAGGGAATGGGCGAATAACTTAGCCTCCATCGACGCTTTATTCTCCAGTGCTATGGCGTAGTACTCCAGGCGGAAGCAATCAAATACGGTACTGCCAGCGATCCTGCCCACAGCGACATCCACAAATGGGTCGTCGTCAAAGAGGTAGGCCGCTCCACCGTTTGAGAAGTGCTCGCAATCGTTGGTTAAGTCATCGTTGAGTGCCAGGATGGGATCAAGGAGCTGGGTATATGGATCCGGTGTCCACGTCTCTTTGAATGGTATCGCTCCCGGCCCCCCGACGATAGCTATGAATCTAGGGGTTATCGATAACTCATCCAGATCTTTCTTTACTTTTAGCTCGATCTTTGAATAGGATTCAACCTTTTCTTTGAATAAAGCAGGAAGCTCAAAGCTCCAATCAAGCCAGCCACCAAGGAAGCTCGGATGGATCGGTATGATTATGCCGTCTCTGAAGGATGCCACTTCCGCCGCCGATAGCGAAGCTTTGGTGCACTCTATGAATCTGCCAGGGGAGGTCCAATCATCCGGGTTAGTTACCGCTATATAATCGACTGGATGGATCTCTAATATTGCCTGAGCTATCTCCATATAGGTCGGAAGTCTTATCTCCGTAATCCCTTCCAAATCGATATCGAAAGATCCTATTTCATATATTTTTTCTACCTCTCTATCTTCGATCAGACTATTTTGCTCAGGCGTAACTTCACCATCAACCAGCAAAAGCGGACATTTGAGCGACGAAGCCAGGGGAACTGAACACAGCAATTGCTCGTAGTCATTGAGTTCTCCGATGACCATTGAGTCGCTCGGTGGGAACAACTCAGCATATTTGATAGAACTCTCAACGGGGTCTCCTAAAACCTCACCCGTTGAGCTCAAAATGATGGGGGTGCGGGTCAATGAGGCGTAGGCTATCAGCGGAAATAGGGATAAATCTGTGAGTTCCGGAGAATCGGGATTCACATTTACCTCTATTACATCCAGTGGTTCGTTTTCTAAAACGCCGCCACTCTGCGAACCCTCGATGAGAGAAGCAGACTGGAGCGTAAATAGCACTGCTATGATAGTGCTAAATATAATTTTGGCATCCATGAGATCACCATCGATCATTAGTCGATTGATCTATTTAAATTTTCTCATCGACCGATTTTTACTTTTACGGGATCCTGTACAATAGCGGAGATGGGATCTTTCTCTGGTTAAGTTCTTCCAATGCGTTGGGAGGGAAAGATCGAAGTTTTCCCATTTTACCTCTCTCCCGACTTAATGACGAAGGGTATATAGCTACTTGTGAGTTAGACCCCCCGTCGATGCAAACGTGCTCATTTTGAGGGAAATTACTGAAAGGCGCTCTGGGCAGGATATCAGTCGCAAAAGGAGAAATAACGGGAAAGCGGGAGTTTCCAATATGTAGGACACAAGTTGAGGTTGAGGTGCCGGACGCCGATAATTTTTTGAAAAGCTTGGAAATTAAAAAAAGAAGGAGGAACCCCCACCTAATTTACCAGTTCCTCTCTCTCCCTTCTAACCCTCACCCCCTAAAATTGAGTATGCATACTTTGTATAACGATAAAAATTTATATAAAAATAAAAAAGGGGGGTTTAGGTAGAGGTAGATCGCTGTTACCACTCGTACTCGAACTCTATAGCTGGTATTAGGTTTAAAGTAATTAGACCGCCAAGTAGCAATATGGACGGGTCGACGCTGACTGCCAATCCATCTTCATCGATGCTAAGCATGAACGAAGTTGGAAAGTCGAAGCTTAAAAGCATCCTTATCAAGGATATGAGAAGCAACAATGGCAACAGGATGATCAACAATGGCAACAGGATGATCAACAACGGGATCAACAACGGAATCAGGAAACTCACTAGCACCATAATGGGAAGCGTTATGACCTCTTTGACAAGAGTGAATGCCACTAGAAGGGGAAAGAATAAAAGCCCAATCCCGTAGGTGCTCATTATCATCATTAAGTATGTCTTTAGAAAAG
>DACJ01000074.1 GCA_002494765.1 Euryarchaeota archaeon UBA186 | reverse complement strand
CGAAAGTTTGGGACTTTAGGGAGATCGTAGACACTGACGCACAAACTATTTTAATAGAAAACGCGTTTCAGGGCAGAAATGCACGGCAAAAAAAAAGTTCTGCCGGAATCAGAAGTGAGGTCTCTCCTCTCTGGTTATGGAGTTCCATTCCCCCAATATAGGGTCTTGAAGGCGGGCTTCGAGCCAAAATCGGTAGCTGGGGCTGTAGATCTTGATTTTCCCATAGCTGTAAAAGTTTCCTCGACTCATGTCATCCACAAATCCAGGGCAGGAGGGGTCTTGCTTGACGTCTCAGGCAGAGACGGTCTGGAGAAGGCATTGATCGGGATCTCGAATAGATTTCCAGATTCAGATGTGCTGGTGGAGGAGATGGTCCCTCGAGGGTTAGAGGTGATCGTCGGGGTAACCGAGGATCCATCTTTTGGGAAGGTCATTATGGTGGGATTGGGAGGCATATCGGCAAACGCCCTGAACGATGTCTCCTTTAGGGCTTTGCCGATCGAGGAGTGGGATGCGATATCGATGCTGGTAGATCTTAGAGCAAAAAAAATCTTTGAAACCTTTTCCAAAGAGCCGCTCGTCGATCTGTTGAGGAAGGTCTCTGGATTCGCGATGTGCCATGAAGAACTGGATCAACTAGATCTCAACCCAGCGATCCTGTATGATCGCTCTCTTCTCGTAGTCGATGCTAAAATGGTGGTGTCATGATAGAGGTAAGGTTCCATGGGAGAGGGGGCCAGGGGGCAGTGGTCGCCTCTACGATCTTGGCAGAGGCCTACGCCCTAGAGGGCAAATGGGTTCAAGGTTTCCCCTTTTTTGGAGTAGAACGGAGGGGCGCTCCGGTCACCGCATATACTCGAGCGAGCGATAAGAAGATAAGGAGCAGGGTTCAGATCTATGAGCCCGACTATGTGGTGGTCCTTGAAAGGAATCTTATATCCTCAGTAGACGTTACAAAGGGCCTGAAGAAGCTGCTCCTCATAAACGCGCCTGATGATCAAGATCTCGGGAAACTTAAAGATTCACATCCCGACCTCAAAATAGCGAGGGTAAACGGCACAGCGATTGCTATAAGGAATGGATTGGGGAGCAGGACAAATCCCATAATCAATACGGCGATTCTGGGCGCTTTTTCGAAGTGTTCCGGTACGGTCAGTTTGGGCTCTGTACTGGCGGCGATCGGGGGAAGGATTCCCGCGAAGAGCGAGGCGAATGTGAGGGCCGCCACCGAAGCTTATAAAGAGGTGGTGATTTGCTGAGGGAAACAAAAACGGCGGAAGAAGAGATAAAAAAATTCCCAATAGCTTATAGCACTTCGAAAAAGAACAAAACCGGTTCATGGCGCACTCTGAAGCCCGTTATAGACAAAGACATATGCACCAGATGTATGATCTGCTGGAAGTTCTGCCCGGATGACTGCATAAAGATCAACGACGATGATATCGAGATAAATTATGATTACTGTAAAGGATGCGGCATATGCGCGAATGAGTGCAGGAGAGGGGCGATAGAGATGGTGATGGAATGAGAATGATTTTAACTGGAAATTACTGCGCAGCTCACGGCGCAAAACTCTCCAGGGCTAAGGTGGTCGCTGCCTACCCGATAACTCCACAAACAACGATAGTCGAGAAGATCGCATCGATGGTCGCCACCGGCGAGTACGATGCGCAGTACGTGCCCGTCGAAAGCGAACACAGCGCCATGGCCGCCTGTATTGCGGCAGAGATGGCGGGATCCAGAGCATTTACCGCTACTTCTTCCCATGGTCTAGCCTATATGCACGAGATGCTCCATTGGGCTTCAGGGCAGAGAGTACCGGTGGTGATGCCCGTCGTGAACAGGGCGATCGGCCCACCGTGGAACATATGGGTCGAGCACACCGACGCCCTGTCCCAGAGGGACACAGGCTGGATGCAGATCTTTTGTGAATCCAACCAGGAACTTTTGGATACGGTGATAATGGCTTACAAGATAGCCGAGGACAGGAGAGTTTTATTACCCGCGATGATAAATGTAGACGCTTTCTACTTATCTCATACCCTGGAGAACGTCGATGTCCCCGATCAGGATAAGGTCGATTCGTTTCTCCCACCCTATAGCATACCTTTCAAACTCGATGTCGACGACCCCTTGGGCTTCGGTCATCTCATCATGCCCGATGGGTGGATGGAACTTAGATGGGAGATAGAGAGATCGATGGTCAGGGCCAGGAAGGTGATAGAGGAGGTGCAAACGGAGTTTAATGAGGTCTTTGGGAGGAGCTATTCCTCTATAGAGCCTTACAGATGCGAGGGTGCAGAAAGAGTCGTTGTTGGGATGGGCACGATGACCAGCACGGCCAAAGACGCGATAGATGCCCTTAGAAGGAAGGGAGAAAGGGTTGGCCTGATAAAGATGAGGACTTTTAGACCTTTTCCAGGAGATGAGATCGTTCAGCTTCTAGATCGAGAAGGGATCGAGAGGGTGGGCGTTATGGATAGGAGCACAAGCTTTGGATCGGATAGCCCTCTATACGGCGAGATCAAGAGCGCCTTGTACGGGAGAAGCGATGTTATGATCAACGGATATGTGATAGGCTTAGGTGGGAGGGAGATAAAAGTAGACGATGTTGCTTCCATCCTCAAAGATCTCGAAGTGGGGGAGAGGGGGAGGGTAAAATGGTGGGGGCTTAAAATTGAAGGTGAAAGTGGAGACGAGATGAAGAGCGAGGCGAAGCATGGGCCTGACTGAGAGACTTACGATACCAGAGGAGGAGTTCGTATATTCAGGGCATACGGCATGTGGTGGCTGTGGTGGCGCACTGGCTATGAGAATAGCCCTTAAGGCCCTCGGCCCTAGAACTATTTTGGTGTTACCCGCCTGCTGTTGGGCCGTTATCCCGGGGGTTCTCCCGGCTACCTGTCTGTCTGTGCCAGTTCTGTCCATAGGGTTCGCGGCGACCGGCGCTGCTGTGAGCGGCATCGAGGCATCGCTAAAAGCTCAGGGAATAGATGACGTTACGGTAGTAGGATGGGCTGGAGACGGTGGCACCGCCGATATCGGGATTCAATCTCTGAGCGGAGCCGTGGAGAGGGGGCATGACTTTATATACTTCTGCTACGACAACGAGGCCTACATGAACACCGGGATCCAGAGATCTGGAGCCACGCCCTCTGGGGCGGTGACAACGACCACGCCGGCCAGGAAGAGAGAGGAGAAAAAAGACATGGTCGAGATAATGGTCGCGCATCACATACCATACGCCGCGACGGCAAGCCTAGCTTACCCGGAGGACATGATCAAGAAGATAACCAGAGCCAGATCAATTAAAGGGCCAAAATACATACACGTGCTCTCCCCCTGCCCGCCTGGCTGGAGGTACCCTTCTGAAAAGACTGTGGAGATCGCCAGGAAAGCTGTAATGAGCAGAATTTTCCCCCTCTACTCCGTGGAAGGCGGAAAGTATGAGATCCAGAGGAGGAATATAAAGAAGATACCGGTGGGAGATTATCTGAAGATGCAGGGAAGGTTCAAGTTGAGTGAAGAGGACAGAGCTGAGATCCAAAAGAAAGTGGACGAGAACTGGGAGAGCCTTCTGGCTAAAGAAGGGACGGCATGATGGCGAGATCTCTCCTATTGGGAAATGAGGCTATAGTATACGGTGCGATGAGGGCAGGGGTGGAAGTGGCTACTACCTACCCAGGCACGCCTGCATCCGAGATAGGCGACCTATTCGCCAAGTGTAGGTTATACATGGAGTACTCCACAAACGAGAAGGTCGCTTTAGAGGTCGCTGCAGCGGCTTCCCTATCAAACCACCGTTCGATCGTTTCGATGAAGCACGTGGGTCTTAACGTGGCAAGTGATCCATTCATGAGTTTAGCTTACACTGGGATCAGATCGGGCATGGTGATAGTGACGGCTGATGATCCTTCCATGCACTCCTCACAGAACGAGCAGGATAACAGGCTATATGGGGCAATGGCCAATTTGCCCGTTTTGGAGCCAGCTATCCCTCAGGAGTGTTATGATATGAGTTATTACGCCTTTGATCTTTCGGAGGGGCTGGGGCTCCCCGTCCTCCTGAGGACCACGACAAGGGTGAGCCATTCGAGAGGAGCTGTAGATCACGAGGATATGGAGATAGGGGGCGGCGAGACACTTGTCAAAAAGAGGTTCGAGAGAGACCCTTATCGATTCGTCATGTTGCCGGCGAACGCTAGAAAGGCCCGTCTGAAACTTCTGGGTCTGGTGAGCAAGGCCGGAGAATTAGCTAACGATTCAGAGCTGAATTGTACCTATGAGGTCGGCGGAGGTTCGGATTTTGGAATAGTTAGCTCTGGCCATCCATCCACCTATATTCGAGAGGTCCTTGAAGAGCTTGGGATAGGGGGGAGGGTGTTGAAACTTGGCTTTACCCACCCATTTCCCGGAGAAGTTCTGAAGAGATTCTCGGCGGGCTTAAGAAAGCTGTTGGTGATAGAGGAGCTGGAGCCATATATCGAGACCATGGTCAAGAAAATAGCTCATGAAGAAAGACTCGACGTTGATATAGTCGGAAAAGCCCTGATCCCGCACCACTATGAGGTCGGCCCTGACCAGATTTTGGATTCTATATCCAGATTTGTCGGTGTCGTAAGGGAGGGGCCCGTTGATCCATCCTTTACCATCGAATTGCCAACGAGGACTCCGGTTCTTTGCCCCGGTTGTGGGCACAGGGCAGTTTATTACGCGGTCAGAAGAGTCTTTCCGAAGGCTAAGACCATATTCACCAGCGACATAGGCTGTTATACATTGGGGTTTGAAGAGCCATTTCAGACGGCAGACACCTCTCTATGTATGGGGTCGAGCGTAGGCATGGCATGTGGTTTCAGCTCTTTTGCGGATGAGAGGGTCATAGCTTTCATCGGGGATAGCACTTTTTTCCATGCTGGTCTGCCCGCTCTGGTGAACGCGGTGCACAACTCACATCCGTTTATAACGATAGTTCTGGACAACTCGACCACAGCGATGACCGGACATCAGCCTCATCCAGGAATGGATCGAGATGAAAGAGGAAACTTGGCTCCGGCAGTGAGCATAAAAGATGTGGCGAAAGCCTGTGGGGTCGACTTGGTTAGAGAGGTCGATGCCAGCGATCTTGGAGCCACTATAGATGTTTTAAAAGAGGCAAGGGGTTTTGATGGCCCCTCGCTAATAGTCACAAGGTATCCGTGCATTCTTCTTCGGGATAGAGAGAGGAGGGAGAGAGGTGAGAGAGTAAAGCGATATGAGGTTACGGACCTCTGTGACAATTGCTATCTCTGTACCGATCGCTTCGCGTGCCCAGCCCTGATCAAAGATGGGGGGGTAAGGGTAGATGGACGGCTATGCACCGGTTGTGGAGTCTGCGCTCAGATTTGTCCGAAAAACGCGATCGTGGAGGTGGTAGATGAATTATAACATCGTGACCGCAGGGGTCGGAGGTCAGGGAGTTCTCTTCCTTTCTTGGGTATTGGGCGAGGCGGCGCTTGGGGAAGGCTTTTACCCCTGCATAGGTGAGGTGCATGGTATGGCTCAGAGAGGGGGGACGGTGATTGCCACTGTAAGGATAAGTGATAGGGACGGGTTGGGGCCCCTCATAAAAAAGGGTGATGCCCATGCCTTAATCGCTCTTGAGCCCCTTGAGGCGGCCAGGTTTGCGGATATGCTGTCCCGTGATGGACTTGCGGTAGTGAATACGTATCCGGTCCGGATAAAAGATTACCCTGACATCCAGACCCTCCTAAGCGTGGTAGAGCGCAGATGCGAAACCAGATCTTATGATGCATTCGAGGTCGCTAAAAAGGTTGGGGGCGAGGGATCCGCGAACATGGTTCTCCTCGGAACTCTCGCAGGCTCAAAAAGGATGCCTATCGAGGAGGCATCCATGAAGGCGGCGCTGCGGAAGAGAGGCAATGCGGAACAGAACATCAGGTGCTTCGAGGAGGGCCTACGTATTTAGCTCTTACTTTGTGAGTGAAGCAGGCCGAGTGCGTCTTCTCCTCGATTATGTGTGCGCAGATTCCCGGGGATCTGGCTACTGCCAATATACCATCTCCTGCGAACCAGGGCAACCCGATCTCTTTCAATATAGCCGCCGCCGCTCCAGCCAGGTCTATGTGAAGCCCTTTTCTTTTTTCTCGCTCTTTGTCCAAACTCGCCGCTAATTCTATGTATGGGCCCTTGATACCTCTCTTCTCGGCCTCTTTCAGTAGCCCCTCAGCCCTTGGGTCGAAATCGAAGCGAGTCTCGCTGAAACCCGGTACGGTGTACCCCTTCTTCTCCGCCCTTTCGAAGATCCTCGGTGCTATTGAGTCGTCTTCTTTTACGGCCACCTCATAGAGGTACATGACCCTGCTCAGCGCTTCTGGATGGAACTCGGATAGGGAGTGAAGGGCGCACTCTACAGAGCTCTTCGATCTGGTCTGTGCGCTCAGCATCCCCAGAAGGGTTGAGGGGGTGTTGATCCCATCTTCCGATAACGAGACGAAAATTTTATCCATGATACCGGCTCCCGCGCTATGTCCGACTATTAGCGAATAAATCGCATTGGGGAAAGAGGTCTCCTTAATAAGCCTGCTGTACCTGGACCATGGTCTTAGGGGATTCATAGGGTCAAAGCTAGGATCTCTTTTCACTTCGTTTTCCCGCTCTTTTCCGTATTTCCTCCAGATTACATATGGGGTTAGTCCTCCAAGAGAACCTATGTAGATGAGAAGGGAGCCGCTATCGACGTTGTATCCCATGTCAAGAAGGGATGCACCTATCACCTCATAAGGATCGTTACTTCCTTCTCTGAGCGCGGCTTTTGTGTACGCTCCATCCAGTCTACTAGCTAGATTAGCTAGTTCTCCTCCCGAGCCATCCAGCATGAAAACGGAGGAGACATCTCGTCTTCTCCTGAAATTTCCCTTCTTTAGAGAGATCATCACTTTTCTTACTCTCTCAGCTCTGGGCTCGAATCCCCTTAAACCGCAAGCTAGGACGGAGTTCAAAGGCGATGGAGGTGAAGCGAAATCAAGGAATTTGACCATGGTATAGGGCAGCTCTCTAAAGGTCAAGAAAGTAAGAATCGAATTTAAAAGTAGATTCTCATCTTTCGAGGGCAGTCTTCCCACCAGTAGGAGGTTGACCACCGATTGAAAATCCCCTTTTTCTATAAGCCCAGCTATGTCATATCCCCTTATCGAAACCGAATCCTTACCTATGTCGGTTATCTCGGTACGAAACTCATAGAGATAGTCCGGTATTTCTAGCACGATGCATCCCCTCCCTCATATATCAAATAGATGTTAAATATTACGATATATTAATAATATAAGAATTTCTATTTCGATAGGCGGTCATCAGGCATCGCTGTCTTTGCTACCGCGTGTATTGTATGCACAATCTCATCAGATCACGTGCCCTCAACTCCCCACCTTACCGCGAGCCTCTCAGCGCTTTTATCGAGAGACTGGATCACGCTTGAGAACTTTTCCAATTTGATCAATAATCCGCCCACTATTCCCCCAGCCATTCCTCCAGCAGTGTCAATTGTAAGATCTATCATCGTGTCATATAGCCCGTACTGCTGTCCCCAGCCAAAGAGCTGGTCAAAGGCGAACTCACCGATTTCCCAGAGCATGCCCATCGTTGCCGCGCACGTTATCGACAGCAAAACCATTAAAGGTAGAGTAATCTTAAAGGCGGCATTCGCGTGCTTGTTTAGCAGATACGCCATGGTGAGGACCGAGAAACCTATCAGCGCGGATGAAGTAAAATGTACGATACTATCATATGGGGGAAAAATTTTATATAATCCTACCGAGCCCCCTACCACGTGGAGGAAAATCATCATTATGATACCCAGTTCAAGAGGCCATGGTAAAATGACGTTCAACACACGCGCGATTATTAAAATTATCAGCGAGAGCAGGGTGCCAAAAAAGGATCCAAATACGAAGATCCGGTTGTGTATCCATAGGGAATAGATGAGCATGACCATCATAGAACACATGAGTATCAGGTAAATGACCAATGATATTTTTTCCATTACCGTTCTCTCAGATGCGTGCATTTAGCGCCTCCAATCCAAATCGAATTTGATCGATCCGGTATGTGTCGGGTACAGGTAAACCATCTCACATCTAATGTTTTTCCCGTATATGAGATTGTCGACGGTGATTGGCGCATCAATAATTTTCTCTTTTCTGTTTTACCCCACTTCCGTTATTCTCTTCTCGATCATGGTGCCGATAAGAGGCATCGTCTGCTCATTTTAACAATCTGCAACGACGCGAATCGCTCAGAAACTTTTTATATATACGGGCCATACTAAAATGCATCTTCTAAAAGGAAAGGTGGTAAAAAATGACAGACGAAGAATTTGTACCATATGTACCGGCTGAGAAATCGATGCCAGAGCTTACGATTAAGGCGATGATCCTCGGAGCTTTACTATCTGTGATCCTTGGAATGGCCAACGAGTACACGGGTCTTTACGTAGGAATGACGGTGTGCGCGAGCATACCCGCTGCGGTCATCTCTTTGGCGATCTTTAAAGCTCTAAAAGGCAACATACTTGAGAACAACATGGTCCAGACTGCGGCTTCCGCTGGGGAGTCTCTAGCAGCTGGGGTAATATTCACTACTACTGCTCTGATCATCACCAATTCCACCTTCCCAACGCCCATCTATGAAACGCTTCCCTATCTGGAGTGGACTGTGCTGATACTGGTCGGAGGCATACTTGGAATTTTCCTTACCATTTTCCTTCGATACGCCCTGGTAGTAGAGGAGAAGCTACCCTACCCAGAAGGCACTGCCTGCGCTGAGACCCTAAAAGCGGGCCATAAAGGCGGGAAGGCTTTTAAGTATCTGATGTCCGGTCTTGGTATCGGGGCGGCTGTTAAGGCATTGGTCGGTATTGGCGGTCTTAGTCTTTGGAAGTTTGATGCCCCAGGGATTCTTAAGTTTCCTTTGATGAACTGGAAGGGCAAACCTTTAAGCGGCGCGCTTTACAGCAATTTCGCTTGCGAGCCCTTGTTATTAGGGGTTGGCTACATAGTGGGGTTCAAAATTGCCTCATGGATGTTTGCTGGTTCAATTCTAGCGTTCTGGGTCCTAACACCTGCAATGGCTGCTTTGGTTGTCCCCACCACATCACTAGATACAGCTTCCTTTATAGGTATATGGAACAGTTATGTAAGGCCGATTGCTATAGGTGCCATGCTCGTGGGTGGAATCTGGACCATGATATCCATGAGGGGAGCCATACTCACTTCGATCAGAAGAGCAAGGGGGGCTAGAGGGGCTAAACTGAAGAATATACCAAGGACTGCGCGTGATCTTCCCCTGAAGCTCGGCATCATCGTCGTAGGAGCGCTCTGCATACCTGCCTTTGTTATCTATTACACTCTCTCTAACGCTGGATTGGGAATCATAGCACTTGTGTTAGCTCTCATCTTCGCATTCCTGTTCTCCAGCGTCTCAGCATACATAGTCGGCTTAGTGGGAAGTTCAAACAACCCAGCATCGGGCATGACCCTAGCTACTCTGTTCGTATCTTGTATAGTGCTGGCGGCTCTAGGCGTTACTGGAGAGGAGGGCATAATACTTGCTATAGGCATAATCACCGTAGCTTGTTGCGCCCTAGCTATATCTGGAGACCAGATGCAGGACCTCAAAACCGGCTACATGCTCGGAGCAACCCCCCGGAACCAGCAGATAATGCAGATCATCGGAGTAATGGCTATGGCTGTTATAGCCATACCTCTTCTCGGCGTGCTGGATGATGCTTATGGCATAGGGACAGGGCTCCCGGCTTTTCAAGGAGATATGATGCGCAGCACCGCAAGCGCGTTCTTTGAGACCGGCGCCCCATGGATTCTGTATGTGATAGGCGGGGCGTTGGCTGTTGCTCTCATACTCTTTGGCTTGCCAGTGCTGCCGATAGCTGTGGGAATATATCTGCCATTCTATTTGATGGTCGGCATCTTCCTCGGAGGGATAGTTAGGTGGATAACTGATAAGATAATGGTAAAGCATTCCGAAGAGGAAAAGGCCGAGGCTGAGAACAATGGTATAATAGCTAGTTCTGGGTTAGTAGCGGGTTCAGCTTTAGCGGGCATAGTGTTGGCATTCGTGATAATAGGCACTGGAAGGGGAAACGGTCTATTGGAGCTGTCTGGCTTGTCTTTTACAAAGTACTTTTCAATGGCTGAAGCCCCCGGTGCCGTATTACCCTGTTTCTGGCCCACACTCTTGGTGCTAGCCCTCGTGGCTCTCTTCATAATCTACGTCGCTGTCGGTGGGTTCGCAAAGAGCAAGAAGGCGTAATGGCACAAGCGCAAATAAAACTTAAATCCCCCCTTTCCTTTTTATTGTAATAATGGCTAAGAGATCAAAATCTAAAACGGAAGAGAGAAATCTTCTCGAAATGGTTCCTATACGGGATAGAGAATGGAATATAGATGGGATGACCAACCTCGTTCGTATTACCTGTCCCAAGTTCAAGGGCAAAGCCGGAAAAAAGGTGGGATCTTTTTTTAAGATTAGAGAGGATTTCGCGGTAAATTTGGATAGGTATGGCTCTGCGGTTTGGAAGCTATGCAATGGTAAGACGGTAAGGGAGATCGGTGAAGCGCTCCAAGAAAAGTTCAGGGATGAGGTGGAACCAGCATACCCACGACTATCTCAATTTTTGGCGACAATGGAGAGGGGCAAACTGATAAGATTTAAGGAGTAGTGTAACCCGGGTCCATTGGTAACTATTCTAGCAGGATTCCCACAACAGCACTTTATGACCTAGTCGTTTGAGTCTCTCCTTCAATTCTTCCTGTGTGATGTCATCAAAGAGAGCCTCCTCTACCGCCTCCTTGGTCTGTTCCCTGTCAAGCCCCACAGCCCAGTTTAAGAGAAAATTTAAATCAGAAGCTTGATAGAGGTCGATGCAATCGACTTCCATAACGATCGAAGGGGCAGATCTTTCGATTATCGACTCCCTTAAGAAGGAGTACCCATCTAATCACCTTAGCTCTTCAAAGGACCTCTACATCTTATTCATAGAGAAATATAACATAGCTTCTAATACAAACCTGCTATCTGTTATCTTAGTGAACTTCTTAGAGAGGAAGAACCAATGCAAAGTTGAGGTGATCTCGCAAAGTGGGTCCAGTGGCCTATTTAGATTGGGAAGGGAGGACAAAATGAACAGCCAGATCGTCAACTCTTTGAGAAAGATAGTCAAAGCAAAGGGATGGAAGATACCGGAACGTTGGTGATGGAGAGGGGATCTTGAAATGAAAGATACTGCTAGATGATATGTATATCCCCCCCATAACCAAATACATAAATTCCCTCTGGAAGAGGGACCTGCTCATCTTAACCAGAGGAAACAGAAGAGGGGGAAGTGGGTTAGATACAAGAGAAAAAGGGAGAGAATGTCACTTCAGATGCTAAGGGTATCCTGCAGCATAATCACGTGCCCATTCCACGAAATCTTTACCTAGCTGGATGAATTGATGGAAATCGGTAATTTCAACCCTTACATTTCCGGCTTGCATTGACACTCCAAACTCAGGTCCGCCTGTCCCTACTCCGATGTCAATTGGATAGTTGAGTACACTAAGTTGTATTGTGCAGTCTTCAGCTTCATTATTTCCGAATAAAAGGTCAAGTTGGGTTATACTTTTTGCTACACCTCCGATGTTTGAGGTACTTGCAGTAATCCGGAACGCTTGCGACGTCATTTTGATCTGGTCCGATACATCTTTGGAGCGTGGGCGGCTTCCTGAGAAGCCCCAACTTTGGGTGCCCCACCCCCAAACTGTGGTCCAATCGCCGCTCGCCTTTACTACTAGATTTGTACTTATTATAATCGCTGAGGTAGATATGAGAAGAAAGACCTCGACTACGTACTTGGCGTTATTCTCATGCAGAAAATCGTCCAGGTCATCTCGGCCAGTGGGAGGACACCATCCGATTACACATCCGACAACCGCTCCTTCTTCCGCGCCCTGCCCTACAGCATCTATAACGAATTTATGAAAATAGTTGCTCTCTGGAGGATATTCCTATGCGGCGGATATGGGCCAAAAAATTGCAATTGTCAGAACCAAAGAAATGCCCATTACTCTTCTCACCAACATAGAACAGCCATGGCATTCTGATTATTTAACTCTTTTTGTAGCCCGGCACACCTGTATTATTACAGGACATGATTGACACTCTCTCTTTTTAGTCCTGCTCATAAACACGATCCCCCTATATAACTCCCGCGAAGAATCTCTCAGNNTGAAGGTTATCCTCTTTCTCTTCACAGAACCATCCTCCCTTTTCACTTCAATAAAGCCGAAGTGAATTCGCTTATTGTTATACCGGTCCAGGAACTCTCTCAACTTCCCCATGATCATGAAAGGATCAGTATATCTGAGGAACTCGTCCTTCATCATGCGGTGCCACCTCTCCACCTTGCCTATCGTTGTAGGCTTTCTTACTGCAGATGCGTTGGGTTTAAAGCCCCGCCCTTTAGGGCGGAGAGGAGGTCACTCTCTGTTATCTGGTATAACCTGTCAAACTCTTCAATACTCAGCCCAGTGAATGTTTTGAACATCTTGGGCTTCTTTGAGAGCTGGATATAGCTCAACATTTAGCATCCCATCCTTCTCGAGCATATCTTCGAGAGGATAGATATATCCTTTGGAGATATATAAAGTTAATTGAGCAAGGGGTCTATTCAACACAGCACCATAGAC
>DACJ01000055.1:49256-54879 GCA_002494765.1 Euryarchaeota archaeon UBA186 | reverse complement strand
AATCTATCATGGAGATCATTCCCTTATCATCAAAATAGCACGCGTTGTTTGCACATGCCGATATGCAAGCTCCACAACCCGTGCAAAGTTCATCCATCACCAAGGAGATTTTTCTGTCATGATCCATAATCCTGGCCCCATATGGGCAGGCTTTTATGCAAAGCTCGCAACCAACGCACCTCCTCTCGTTCACCTTGACCTTTAAAGTTTCTTGGAAAACCACAGAATTGACCAACAGGATGGCTCCCGCCTTTCCCTGGAGAATCTCCTCAGTTCGGTTACAGGGCCCAACGGCAAATCCCCCGATAATCACGTTTTTCCTCCTGGTCTTCATCGGCGCGAACTTGTAATCCAACTCTTCGATGAAACCCTCTCCCCCCAGATCCAAATCGAATAGTTCTGCCAGTTCGTCTGCCTTGCCCTGTGAGGGTCTAGCTTCGAGCAAAAGATCATATTTTATGACCAAATCCTCGTTTAGGGCCTCATCCCGGACCTTTATCTGCCCTTCATCCAGGGAGTAATTATCGGACCTTATGAAAATCACTCCCATCTCCCTGGCCTTTGTGTAGAGCCGCTCATAAAGGCCATAAGCGCACACCTCCCCGAATACCACGAACACGTTTGCGCCTTTTTCCCTGAGCTCGATCGCTTTTTCCAGGGCTAGCGGATAATATTGACGGATGCGTGAGCATTGTTCGCTCAACATAATAAGAACATTTTTATTGTTAACGTCTTCAGCTACTTTCTCCAAAAGATCCTTGCCCTTTATGGGCAACAGAAGGGGGTTACTGGTGAGAAAAACGGAATCGTACAGACCAGAAGAACCATCAGAAAAGGTAATTCTCACCTGTGGCAGATACTCCACTTTTGATATATCCTCGATCTCTCTCAGATCATAATCGAAGGAGTTTTGTTTTAACAGATTAGCGCACTCCCTCCCAGCGGTCGTGTCTCCGACTATGAGTAGCCTTTTATTCTCGTCTCCTTCACCGCCTTCAACCGGATAAAGGCCATCTGAATGGCTCAGCTTTCTTCTAGCTATTTCTATCCTGCGGGTTATCTCATCGTCTTGAGCCCCAGCCCAATATCCCGTCTCCCTTATATCGACTATTTCACACTTATCGGCTTTTGATTTGAAGAGAGAGGCGTAATTGCTCGGAGAGCAAGCAGCCACTATCGTTTTCCTACCCTTTAATATGTCGGGATTTTTGCAGAGGTCCGAGACCTTCTGGGCACCTGGGATCTGGACTGGAAGAGTGTTGCCGCATGTGCAGACCACCACCTCCCAATCCCCGTTTCCCTCTCTATCCTCCTCGGGTTTTGCCTTACCAAGATAGCTCATTACCTCTGCACCCCCAGCCAGAGAACTGATTACGCTATCCCTTATATCACTTGGGAATCTTTTTGCGCCTATTACGAAATGCCCTTCTTCCGCTTCTGTCGTATCAAGATCTAAATCCCTAGATTTATCAACCACTTGGGCGGTCGATAGAACGATGCAATCAAATTTTTCTTCTTTGATCTCATCTCCGCTGGAATCTAGGTAAATTACCGTCTCCCCATCTATCTCCCCTATTCTAGCCCTTTGGTATTCGACTCCCCTTTTAAGAGATTCCTCGTAATAGGACTGGTAACCCTTTCCCATTAGCCTGAGGTCCATATGGAAAACTTTCGCTTTGGCACCTCGCTCCACCGCTTTCATCGCCTCCTTTATGGAGATCATGCAGCAAGCGCTGGAGCAGTAATCCATCTCCTTGTCCCTGCACCCCACGCAATTTATCAATGCCACCTTTTTTCCGTCTAGATCCAGGGAGTTTGAGGACAAAGCATCTTCGAACTCCTGAGTGGACATCATCTTTTCATTGCCATTATAAGATTTTACCTTACTATAATCGAAAAGGTCGAAACCTCTCGCATCTACTATCGCCCTGGCCTTCAGCCTCTCCCCCGTTCCCTCAAGGGCTATGGCATCCTTGGGGCAAACATCTATGCACCTACCGCACTCGTCGCACTTTTCCTTGTCTAGAGAGTATTTCCTGTCCCACTCTCTGTTTAAATAGATCGCTTTTTGTGGACAGACCTCGACGCAGATGCCGCACTTTATGCAGTCATCGGTTATGAAGCCCCTGCTCACCTCTATAATGAATCCATTGCTCTTTCTCTTCCAACTTATCACTGTGGAGTTTTCATAAAAGACTACGTTGTTTGACGAGAAGCTCTCCTTTAAACAGGTGGGCTGATCGGTCGCTTTGCACATCTCGCAGTTATCATCGGGGAACCAGTTTTTATGGTCAGCTATATTTCCGCCGTACTTCTTGGATATGAGGCAAACTTGGTAACCGGCCTTGCCCAGCTCGTGGGCTGCCACGATGCCAGAGATCCCAGCCCCTAAGCAAGCGACGTCGTATTTTTCCTTCGGTTTTTCACCCGGCATCATTGATCACCTTTACCATCTAGCGGTTGCCAACCCTTCATGGTCCTATCTTAAGTACAGTATCAGATATATCCCTTTCCATTTCCATTTCCATTCTAACGATCAATCGACAATGAATTTCAGCAGCCCTCCCACGCCTCCAAGCTCATTCAGTATGGGGCTGTCCTCCACGAACTCGATCTCCGTATTCGTTCTTTCAGCGAACTCAACGATCTCCTCTACAATATCGGCCTCGGATACCTCGCTGCCGCAATATGGGCATCTGTCTTCCACACCCTGCTCAACGGCCTGGCATTTTTCACAGATCCACCCCTTTACCCTATACCCCTTGCTTACCAGAAGCAACTCCACCTGGCCATTTCTTACAGCCCTGACCGTTTCTTTCAAACCATAGACTGCGAGGCTTCCTTTCAGTATTTCACCCTTTAATATCCTTACGTTCTCTTCACTGGTTTTGCGTTCATCCTCGGAGACGATGTTTACCGCCTCGGAAACCAGTTTGCCTTCGGCCTCGTCAAAATCCATGTCGATCAGGTCTATGACCTTCTCGCCGATTTCCGGCGGTAGAAAATTTCTGAATGCAAGTTTCGCGTTGCCTGGACCAGCGATAACGATCTTAACAACATCATCCCCGAAAAGTTCTTTTGCGTGCTCTGATACCTCTTTAAAGAAACTCTTTATCGCGCCTTTCCTCGACCTCTGGAAACGAGCTTGCGACCAACCGCCTTTTTTGTGTTTGTTCATTATATCCATTGCGGTTTTCTTCACGTAGTTCGCCCTGCCCGATGAGACTATATAGAGCTTCGCCCTGTGATTATCCAGGAGGATCAACCCCGAAGTTTCATACTCATCTCTGAGCCTTGCAATTGGTCTGATGTAGGGCGATGTGTCGATGATAAGCAGATTATCTGCAGGTACCGAGATCTTATACACACTAAAAAAGTTATTCAGATGGGATGCAAATATGATCAACGCTCTCTGCCCTTTTTCTCGGTTTTGGGTTTCCGCATACCTGTCCACCTGCTGCATCGTTTTTTCGAAATTTGACAGTAGATCCCTATCTGATTTTAATACTGATTTGCAAGCGTTCCTTCGCTGTTCGATGAATTTGTCATCCAGATTATCAAAGTCAAGATACAGGCTGATGAATGAATCTCTGTTCCCGGAATCGTAGATTTTTGATAATTTTTTGATATCTATATCCTCTATATCGGTTAACATGGAATTAGGATTGATCGATTTTCACTGATCAAACGATCACAACCCCTCCGCGGCCTCTATCATGGATATCATCTGTCTTCTCGTGAAATTTCTTAGCTGTATTGCACCACTGGGGCAGGTAGCTGCGCATGCGCCGCATCCCGTGCACAATACTTCATTCACCCTTGCCCTTTTTTTGGGATCGATCTCGATGGCATTGTAAGCGCATACGTTTTCGCAGTAACCACAACCGGTGCAGAGATCATCATCCACCCCTGCTATCAAAGGCTCTTGATAGAGTTCATCGTGAGAGAATATATCGAGAACCTTGCTGGCTGCCCCCGACGCTTGAGAAACCGTATCCGTTATGTCCTTGGGGAATTGGCACATCCCAGCTATGAATATCCCTTTAGTGTTGGTCTCCAGAGGCCTCAACTTGAGATGCGCTTCCGTGAACCAGCCGTACTTATCGGTCTGTATCCTGGCCTTCTTCGCGAGGTCTGTGGCACCGGACCTGGGAACTATCGCGTTGGCCAACACCACCATGTCAACCGCCATTTTGACCGTCTTGCCGGTTAGAGTGTCGGCTCCCATCACCACCAGCTTATCCCCCTCCTGATAAACTTTGGATACTTTGCCCCTTATATAAAGGACTTCATTCTCCTCCATGGCGCGCTGGACGAACTCCTCATACCCCTTTCCAGCGCTCCGTATATCTATGTAGAAGACATATGCACCCCCATCTTTGACCTCATCTCTGTACAGCATTGCCAGCTTCGCTGTATACATGCAGCAAACTTTAGAGCAGTATGACACGCCCCTGGCAGGGTCCCTGGAACCGGCGCACTGGATGAAAGCTACTGATTTCGGTATTTTCCCATCACTGGGCCTTTTCACTTCGCCGTCTGTGGGGCCTATCGAAGACAAAAGCAACTCAAATTGGAGCGAACTGACAACATCCTTTAACCTGCCATAACCCAACTCATCCAGTTCCTTTTTCAATTCATATCCGGTAGCCATAACTATAGCCCCGACGTTGATGTCCTCGTAGCGATCCTCATCCTCGAAATTTATGGCGTTCAAATCGCAAGCCTTCTCGCATAGTTTACACCTCCCCGTCCTGAAGTACAGACAGTTTTTGGTATCGATGACCGGTTTATTGGGCACTGCCTGCGGGAACATCCGGTATACGGCCTTTCTACTCCCCAATCCCTCGTAGAACTCTGAGGGTACCTTCACGGGGCACTTCTCCTCACAGGCGCCACACCCGTTGCACTTATCGTAGTCGATGTATTTCGCTTTTCTTTTTATTTTCACCTTGAAATCCCCGACAAATCCATCTATGGATTCCACCTCGGAATAGTTGTAGAGGTGTATGTTGGGGTGTAAGGACACATCGCTCATCTTTGGGGTTTCTATGCACTGTGGGCAGTCCAGAGTTGGAAAAGTCTCGGATAGCTGCATCATCCTGCCCCCTATCGACTGATCCCGCTCCACAAGATAGACCTCGTAGCCAGCGTCGGCTATATCCAGGGCGCACTGTATTCCCGCTATACCTCCTCCCACCACGAGCGCTTTTTTAATCACCCTGGTGGTGATGGGGCTCAGGGGTTCATCCCGGGCCACCTTCTCGACTGTGTAGTTGATAATATCGGCGGCTTTTCTGGTACACTCCTCGATTTGATTCTGATGCGGCCAGGAGCACTGCTCCCTTATGTTGGCTATCTCCACCATATAGGGGTTTATCCCAGCTCTCGACGCCACGTCTCTGAAAGTTCTCTCATGCAGTGTGGGGGAGCAGTTCGCGATGACCACGGAATCGAGTTTTTCCGCTTTGATCCTGTCGAGGACGAGATCCTGGCCCGGTTCGGAGCAGAGGAACATGTAATCCTCTACGTAGTTCACTCTAGGATTTTGGGATATTCCTTTCTTTAGCTTCTCTATGTCGATCGAGGAGGCTATGTTCTTCCCACAATGGCATATGAACAC
>DACJ01000055.1:12524-49169 GCA_002494765.1 Euryarchaeota archaeon UBA186 | reverse complement strand
AGGCAATCCGCTGAATTCTCCTTGGCGTTTTTTGTTATTTCTTGCGACTTTCTTCGCACTATCGAAGGATCCTCAAGCACATGGTATGAGCCACAGCACTCATCCGTTAGACCCAGGTCAACGCTCTCGACTCCCAACAAGGAAAGGATGTCCTGCATGACCCTGGGGTTTTCTTGTTCATCGATTGCTACCTCTTTAGGCCTTAATAACATGCAACCGTAATAGGGCATCGCCTTGAGATCGAGCTTTTCGACGACCTTATCTCCAATCTTTTTATAGCCCACGACATCCCTCAGGAAGTCAAGGATATGGTAAACCTCTACCCCCCTATAATCCTCTTCTTCGTCCATGAATAAATTAATCTTCTCCATGCTCTCTGGATCCTTCATAAACAGATCCGCCCTTCTGAACGTGTTGTAGCACATGTCGCAGAGCGTCAGCATCTCATTCGATATCTTCTGGCACCTGATCAAGTTCCTTATCGGCGCGAGTTGATGGTACAGGTCATCGTCCGTCATACCGAAGACCGTGCCGCAACAGGTCCAGTTCTCGATTTCCTCCAGCTCATATCCCAATACCTTAAGGAATGCTTTGGTGGATTCCTCAACCGCTATATCCGTCTCCTTTATCGTACAACCGGGATAGTAAGCCACCTTTTTCATCCCACGTACTTCCTCAGAGCGCTTATGAAGGCAAGAGGGGGCGTATCATCCTCAACCCTTATGGCCTTCAGATCGACGTGATTTTGCCCGTCTCTGAGCTTTATCACCCTCAACGCCTCCATTATCTTCGCTACATCCACATCTTTGGGGCACCTTACCATACAGGTTAGACAGGAGGAGCAGACCCACGGGGTTTTTGAGCCCAAAACCTCCTCGAAACCGAGCTGCAGATACCTTATAACCTGGTTTGGTAAAAGGTCCATCTCCTGGGACATGGGGCATCCTGAGGAACACTCCCCACATTGGTAACAGGCAAATAAATTCTGACCGCTGAGCTCCTCGACCTTTAAAGCGAGCTCGCTCCTTGGATTTATATCACCATTAGCCATATTTTTACCCTCTTAAAATACATCGATCATCCTGGCAAGGGCCATCTTTCCCCGGTAATCCGGCAGGATCATGGGGGATTTTCTGTCCGTTTTTATCCTGGCACCTTTAAGCATTTTATTATACCTTTTCACGTGTTCCAGAGTCATCTTACCGGCAGGTTCCCCAGAATTGATATATTCTGCGGTGGAGGTCCCTGCCCTTCTGCCAAACACAACACAATCGAGAGTTGAATTTCCCATCAGTCTGTTTTTTCCATGGACCCCACCGGATATCTCCCCAGCCACCCATAGGCCCTTAAGGTTTGTTCTCCCCCAGGGATCCGTCTCAACTCCACCGTTTTGATAGTGGAGAGTGGGGAAAATGAGGACGGGGTCCTCAGTCATATCGATTCCGAATCTTTTGAACATCCTGACCATGGCGGGAAATGCGCTCTGTGCATAGCCCTCGCCCTTTACGATTTCTATGAGGGGAGTATCAAGCCATACACCTCTCATTCCAGTCGGCGTGGTGATCCCATTATCCCTAATGTAACACTCCCTTATGATGGCAGAAGCCTCTACATCTCTGGGCTCAAGAGGAAAGACAAATGCTTCACCCTTACCGTTTATCACCTGCGCTCCACTTGTTCTCAATTTTTCCGTCAATAATAACCCGATAATCTGTTGCGGGTAAGCGGCACCAGTCGGATGGTATTGCATGCTGTCCATGTCCCTTAGCTTTGCCCCAGCCCTGTATGCGATAACGAGCCCATCGGCTGATGCACCGTAGTGGTTCGTCGTCGGGAAACCTCTTACATGGAGCCTCCCCAATCCACCAGTGGCTAGAATGACTGCCTTTGCCCTCACGATCTTGTACTCCCCCGTCTCGAGATTAAACAGCACTGCACCCGTTACTCTGTCTCCATCCGTGAGAAGCTCAATTACCGGGGAGTACTCGAGAAAGGGAATCTTTCTGTTTCTGAACTCATCCCTCAGCACCCTCAGCTCTTCAAGCCCTGTGTAATCCTCGCAGGCATGCATTCTCTTTCTTGCAGCCCCTCCTCCAGACAATTCCGTGAAGTTTCCGCCTTCATCTCTGTCAAAGATCGCACCCAGCTCAGAGAGCCATTTAATCACTTTGGGGGCGTCTTCAACGAGAGCTTTTACCACATCTGGCTTATTCGTGAAGTGCCCTCCTCCCAGCGTATCTATGTAATGTATGATGGGACTATCGTTTGGCCTATCGGCGGCCTGCGTCCCCCCTTGCGCCATTATCGAGTTTGCATCGCCGTGTCTCAGCTTGTTCGTCAGCAGAATCCTATCCGTAGCTACTCCAGAATCATCAGCGAGCAGGGCGGCGCTGGTCCCCGCTAATCCCCCCCCTATTATCAGGATATCAGTATCGTAATCAATATTGTCTAGATCCAACTCGTCCATCCCTATCAGAGACCATGCCTCCAGTAAGTCCACCACTTCGTTTGGTGCGATATCGCCTTCGTTCGGGCCTATGGAGATTGCACGTTTGCCACCGGGGGCATAGTCAGGATGGCAGAGGTTTAGCACCTCTTCTCTTCCATCCATCGTCATCTGGGGCGGCAATTTTCCTGCCCTTTTTTCCCTGGTCTTCTCCACAAGGGCGATCGACTCACGCATATACTCCGGATACCCTCTTATATACTTCATCTCTTTTCCCATCTAATAGACCTCCCTGGTCTTCTGCTGGTCCACGTATACTTCTTTTAACTCATCGGGGGAAAGGCCCATCACCTTCTTGAATTCTTTTTCGTATTTGCCGCCCTCTATTTCCTCTACTCTCTTTTTGACGTTCTTCTCCTCCACCAAGCCATACTTGCCGTACATCCTCCTCGCGAGTTGCGCCAGATTGTAATGAACGATCTCTGCTGGACATCTAATCGCACAAAGGCCGCACTGGATACAATCAAAGGATTCCTCAACGACCGTTTCAAAGTCCCCCCTGACCGCGGCATTTATGTACTCCATAACCTTGAGATCCTGTGGGCAAGCTTTTGTGCAGGTGTTGCAAGATACACACCTCGCGATTTCCGGGTAATACTTGAGCAGAGCCGCTCCATTGTAGCTTTCCTTATCGATGTCGTAGGTGGCCTTTTCGGCAGGTGCAAAGGGTATCTGGACGAGGTACATCCCATCCTCCACTCTTGTCTGGCAGGCTAGAACTCCTTTAAGTTTGTAATCTCCCTCTTTCCTGTATATAGTGGCACAGGCTCCGCAGAATCCCGCCCTGCATCCGCAGGATCTGATAAATCTATATCCAGCGAATTCCATGGCCTGCATGATCGTCAGGTCTGCTGGAACTTTGTAAGCCCTTCCCATTATATATATCGTAACCCAGTTTTCAATGCCTCTACCATCGATCCCCGTGGTAACGGGCCTGTTGGCTTCGGCAATTTTTTCCAGAACGCTCTTCTCTTCCATCACGTTTCCTCCTTTACGAGGATATTTTCCAAAAGCCAGTTAATATTTTGATATTTTCCTCCTTCGAGCTCCATCGGATCGCGCCTTGACTCTGGATAAATCATTTTTATCACTCCTAAACCCTTTTTGCCTATTTTACTCTTCCGCAACTATCGTAGGGGCAGGTTCATTAACTACTTTCCCATTACCCAGTTGTGTTGTGCTTGGGCATAGAGAGCACTGCCCACACCGTTGGCGTGGGTGTGGCCAGACAGCAAGACAAGACGGAAATATTGGCGAACGTTAATTCAAGCTATTCTCCATCGATTGGAGGGATACACCCCAGGGAGGCTGCGGAGCATCACGTTAAAGCGCTACCGGAGCTAATGGAAAAATCCATCGAGGCAGCGGGAATAGAATTCGAAGATCTAGATGTTATATCGTTCGCAAAGGGGCCAGGCCTGGGGCCTTGTTTGAGAGTAGGGGCTACGGCCGCCAGAACCCTTGCCTTAACCCTTAAAAAACCGATAATTGGGGTAAACCACTGCATAGCCCACATAGAGATAGGAAAAATGACCATGGGATGTAAAAGCCCGGTGATGCTCTACGTATCTGGGGGCAACACCCAGGTAATAAGCTATAGACAAAAGAGATACAGGATAATGGGGGAAACCCTCGATATCGGCATAGGAAATCTGTTGGACAAGTTCGGGAGGCAGTTCTCGATTCCCTTCCCATGCGGTCCCAGGATAGAAGAGTTGGCTAGAACTGGCAAGAAGATGCTCGATCTCCCCTACTCCGTAAAAGGGATGGATGTATCGTTTTCCGGCATCCTGACCAGTTTATCTACTTTATCGGGAGAAAAACTGGAGGATCTCTGCTTCTCCCTGCAGGAGACGGCTTTCGCGATGCTGGTAGAGGTCACGGAACGAGCGATGGCCTATCTGGAGAAGGATGAATTGCTTTTAGGGGGCGGGGTGGCTTCTAACCAGAGGCTCAGAGAGATGTGCTCGATCATGGCGAAAGAAAGAGGAGCGGGGGCCTTCGTTCCCAAGGGGCAGTACTGTGTAGACAATGGGGCCATGATCGCCCTGCTCGGCCTTTTAATGAAAGATCAGGCCAGCTCTGATCTGGACAGGACAAAAGTTAATCAAAACTTCAGAGCCGATGAGGTCGAGGTCACATGGTTGTAAGAGGAATAATATTCGATCTGGATGGTACTCTGGTTAAAGACAACAACTCTTTAGACATATTCAACGAAGTCCTCGTCAAAAGGGGCAAAGCCCCCCTCTCACCAGATGAGGCGGAAAAGACCAGAGGAATGCCTATAGTAGATGCATTTAAGGATCTTTTCACTGGAGATGAAATAAAGTCGGCGATGCACGATTACATCGAGGGGTATAAGAGAAACGAACTGGAGATGGAAGTAGTAGAAGGGGTCGAAGAGCTCCTGTTGAAGTTACAGGATTGGGGGATTACGTTAGGGATGGCCACGAATAGAGGGAACTTTACCGCCAACCTCATACTCGATTGGGTCGGCGTATCGCACTATTTCAAAGCGCTTATAGGGGGAGATGATGTCGAGCGAACCAAGCCGGATCCAGAACCATTTTTAAAAGTGATGGAGCTGCTCGGAGTCAGCCCTGATAAAGTGGTTGTCGTAGGAGATACGCGATTTGATATAGAGGGAGGAAAGAGGGCTGGGGCAAAGACCATACTCGCGAATTGGTGGCCCGCCCCTTTCCCCGGCGCCGATCATGATTATGTCGCTGACACCATCGACGAACTTGAAAGAATTCTCACGGATCTTCTCTTTCCAGTGGAGAAGAGGGGAGCGGAGGCTGAATTGAGATATGGATACTTCAGAGGGAGGGAAGCGGTGATGAAGAGAAGGGTAAAGAAAAACTATAGAAATGAATCACTCGACCTGTCTCTCAGGAAAAGGAGAACCAGAGCTGAAGCTAGGTTATTGGGAGAGATAAAGAAAATGGGGGTACCCTCACCGTACCTCTATGACGTGGATCTCAAAAATTACACGATCATAATGGAAAGAATCGAGGGAAGAAGGGTGAAGGAGTTTCTCAGTTGCGACGCGCATAAAAAAGAAAACGTTTTGCGAGAAATTGGGGGACTTATAGGTAAGCTCCATGCGAACCACGTCGTTCACGGCGATCCCACGACCTCAAACATGATTCTAACTGAAAAAGGGATAACGCTGATAGATCTGGGCCTGGGCGAGATAAGCGAGAGCATCGAGAATAAAGGGGTCGACCTTCACCTTTTGAAAGAGATTTTATCCACCAGCAATCCCGGGCTATCCTTCGAGCCGGTTATAAAGGGGTATCTTGATGCATATCCCGATGGGAAAAAAATCATCGGTAAAATCGATGAGATCGAGGGCAGGGGGAGATACAGATGAGAAAATTGAAATTCGTGACCACGAACCCAAACAAGTTTTTAGAGGCCGCAAATTTCCTCGCGGAGATAGAACTGGAGCGGGTTGATAGGGCTTACACCGAGGTGCAGGCGGATACCCTTAACGAGGTGGTGAAACACGGATTGAGAGAACTGGCGGATCAGGGATTTGAGAATTTCTTCATAGAGGACGCAGGGCTTTTCATCCATTCATTAAAAGGATTTCCGGGGGTCTACTCCGCTTATGTAAACAGGACGATCGGTTGCAACGGAATACTCAAATTAGCGGGAAATAACAGAAAAGCGGAGTTCAGATCGGTCGTAGGGCTCTATCTAGATAAAAAGATAAACCTGTTCGAGGGGGTATGCGAGGGCGAGATCTCCGGTGAGAAAAGAGGAAAAAGCGGGTTTGGGTACGACCCCATATTCATACCTGAAAACGAAACAAAGACCTTTGCCGAGATGGAAATAAAAGAAAAAAATAGTTATTCGCATAGGGCTCGAGCCCTTGTGAAGATTTTCAGTTATCTAAACCCTGGTTAGGTCAAAGTACCTGGCCTTTTCGTTTATCCTTGAGAACCTGTTTTGCATCTCAGGAGATGATATGACATCCATGGTCTGGGTTAGCTTCAACCCGCAGGATCTCATCTCAGACTTCGGGGCCCTTCCCGTCAGGTAGATCTTTTGAGTATTGGCAGTGCATTCACACTCGTGGATATCATCAATGTGGCCCACGTCGTCTGTGAGAATGTAGGCGGGGAACGAGTTCATGGTAGGATCGTATACTGCAATTATCCCATCCTCTCCTGGAGGGAGTTCTTCATCCACGTTGTTGGGATCTCTTATCGATACCAGAGTATGGGGATCCACATGCATACCGTTGTGGTAGGCGCATTCAAACGCTATTATGTTTGTCTCGCCAAATCCATATGCGTCCCTGACCCTTGTCAAAGGTATTTCAAAGTAGTCAGACAGCATCGTATGGAATCTGCTCTTAGGTATCATCTCGTTTTTCAGGTTCTTCCACCCTCCACCCGTTATTACCACTTCCCAGTCAGCCCCCTTCATCGGGGGCTCTATGCCCGTCTCTTTAGTATAGTCCATCAGTTTCTTGTAGAAGAAGTGAAAGCTCAGAGTCATCCCAGGCATCCAGCCCCTGGACTTGGCGTGTTCCATTCTGCTGAAGACATCGGGGATTGAAAATTTGCCATCTCTCATGTAGAAGTCTGCAGCATACCCAACCATGGGGATCTGGACTCCCAGAGATATCCAGATGGTCGCCTCATTTGGTGGGGGAGCAAAGTATGCTAGATAGTGGGCCTTTTTTGCAAGGTACATGGATATTATCCTCGGTATAAGCGCCTGTTGTCTCTTAATGCTAAGAAAGTCTTTTGGGATCCTGGACGGGTTCTGGCTGGTCGTTCCGGACGTGGTGAGCACCGCGGCGATGCTATCTTCGGGCACAGATAAAATAGCATTGTTTTTGAAGAAACCGGATGTGAGCAGGGGAATCTTTGTAAAGTCTTTTTTCTCCTTTATGTCATCAGGGGTCACGCCCACACTTTTGCAGATGTGGTAGTATTCTAAACAGTGGGAGTAGTGGTGGCGAAACGAGAACCTTATGCACTCCAGCTGCCTTCTTTCTATCTCTTCTATAGGTAGGTGCCAGGGATCGTCCACGTAGACGAAATCATCTATGGGGTTCCATCTAGCGTTGGCCATGGCCTTTTCGATCCCGAAGACCAATGCATTAAGCCAGACCGGGTTTCCTACGCTCTGAATGAACTCCTTTACCACCTTGTGGCTGCTCTTCTGCTCTATCTCGTATGGAAAGACCATCTACCGCCTCTGTGCGTCGATCACCTTTCTAGGCCTGGCTGAATGGTATCCGCCCCCTATGTCACCGGTTATCGCACAAAGGGCTTGCATAATCGTGTCTTCGGCGAGCAGTTCGCCCAGGGCATGGGAGAAACCCTCATCGTTGAAAAGGGTGTAGATCGCTTCAGCCAGGGGGAAGATCGGCTCATTTAATTGAAGATCTCCCAGAGCTTCAGCAAAGTCCTTCACCTCTTCAGGAGTCCAGCCCTTAAAGATCCCATCCAGCCCTTCTAAGATGGGCCAGATGAGATCCTCGACGTTTAGGGACTCGAGCAGGTGCTTATCGTAGGACCTCATGGGCGCAGGTCGCGTATCCAGTCAAGGGGGTCCATTATAAATTCGACCGGTTTGGCGAGGAGATCCATCAGAGTATTGATGCCAGATAGAATTCCATCCACCTCCTCCAATAACCCGGTTAGTCCCTCCAGAAGAGGCCCGAGTTCACTCGCCAATGGGTCTAGGAGGGGATCCAGGCCACCAAGGGTAACGCCGACGGGTATCCCATTCCACGGACCGCTGATCCACCAGCTCCCCAGGACCAGTATGAAGAATACCACGACAATCGGAAGTAATACTGCCAGTGAGAGCAGGATCATCTTCAGCGATGTGCCCGGTAAAGTGTTTCTGGCCGGCGCTCTCGTCTCGACCCCGGCGCTTCTTGCCAGGGCCATCCTCAGCTGCTCGACATCTCTTCTTAATTCTTCAACATCATTTTCTGCCATTTTACACCTCAACCTGTTATTATCTTATCCGCCAGGATCAGTGCAGAGAAGATCGTCACAAACCATATGGAGACAAACCCAGATAACGTTATGTAGAAGAGCGCTGGTTGTTCCACGATATGCTCTGCCGCTATGTGGTAACCGAAGTATATCACAAGCAGGCTCACGAAGAAGAGCGCCGCGAAAGCTATGATCCCAAGCAAAGCTCTGCCAGTCCCGTTCAATTCAATCCCTCCTGTTTATATCGCATGTAATGCAATATGCGGATCCCTGTTTATACTTTTCTGTTGCGCGTTTCTTTTCTCTATAATTATTTTTTTTTTGCGATTGTGCCATATAATTCGTTTTCAATGCTAAAAGAATCGCAAAGCCTCGCCATCCGCTATGATTTTACAGTCCGAGTGTTTTTGGAGGACGGATGCTGGGACCTCTTCGGTGATTGCCCCCATCATCATTTTGAGGGCTCTTGCCTTCTTTTTACCGCTCGCCAATAATATTATCTTCCTAGCGCACATTAAAGTTCCGATGCCCATGGTGATGGCTCTATTTGGCATCTCTCCAAATCTCGAGTTCTCTTTTAACGTATCTGCTGAGAGCTTCACCACGTGAGTTCGCGATTCAAAGCTCGTTCCGGGCTCATTAAATGCGATGTGCCCGTTTCCCCCGATTCCCAGGATAGCGAGGTCTATGCCGCCCTCTCTCTTTATTTTGTTCTCGTAATCCGCACACTCCTTTTCGAGATCCTGAGCCATGCCATCGGGGATGTAACTTTCGCTGACGTTCACGTGTTTCAAAAATCTCTCATTCATGTAGTAGTGGTAGCTGTTCGGATTCGCTGGGCTCAAACCGACGTACTCGTCGAGGTTGAATGTGACGACTTCGCTAAAGTTTACCTTTCCTCTTTTGTACTCTTCGACCAGCATGGAATAGAGCATCTCGGGAGTGCTCCCCGTCGGGAGAGCCATTATTAAGGGCCGCTCACGTACTTCCCTTAAGATGATTTTCTCGGCTTTTTCGCTCATTGAGGTGTAGTTCGCTACCTCGGTTATTCTCATCTTCCCCGCATGTTTCTCGAGTTCCTTAAAGTTTACTGGAGCTCCCCTAGAGCCTCTTCGATTCTTTCCTCGACTATATCGATCACCCTCGGATGAGAGCCGATGGGGCTCGCCATAATCACCTCAAAGCTCTGGTCTTCGGTGAAATATCTGATCATATACCTCCCGTTTTTCTTCTCTTCAACGAACGTTACCCCTGGAAGAGATCTCAATATTTCGGGGAGGTCTCTTTTGGTGTGCATGCCATCCGCTGTAAAGATCGGCACCAGAGCGATCTTCGGTACATTCGCTCTGGCCAACTCCGCTATCGCGTCATGTACCGTAGAGGGCTCGAGCAATAATCCCGATCTAATTTCATAACCTTTCTCTTCTAACTCGGATGCCAGCTTCTCGATGACCTCCTTGTTATACGATAACCTGCTCCCGTGCCCCACCAGGATCGCCCCTTTCTCCGCTTGCCTTTCCAGGACTTCCTCATCCAATCCGCTATTAGGGTCGATCACCATGATTGATAAAGGAGACATATCGCGAATTTTTGTCAGACCCTCAAGATCCGTATCGTATATCCGCTCGGTAGGGTAGGTGAGCTCCGATCCTACCACAACCCTCGTGTAGCTTTCGGCACCTTTGGCCATAAGCTGTCCAGCCATGGTTCCGGGAGGAAGGCGCGGATCCGGGAAGACCAGAACCGACTTTTTCGCTCTTAGAGCGGTTGCCAGATCCGATAGAGCCTTTTGTAAATTTTGGGCACCATGAAAATTCACGAAATCCATTTCGTCCCAGCTAACTCCAAGCCTCGAGCTGAGCACCTGTATCGAACTTATGCCGGGGATCACCTCCAGGTCTATCTCAGTACGCATGTCCCTCAGTTTTCTTCGAATCGGTTTTAGGACTCCGGAAAAGCATGGGTCTCCTGTGGATAGAAGAGCCACATTCAATTCTCTGGCTTTTTCTATCGAGAATTTCATCGCGTCTTCCAGGCTCTTGCCGTCAAAGATTCTCGTTTGTTTCCCGCCCAGAATATCCCTGACTGATCGAACAGCACGGGAGCTTCCCACTACGAAATCGGAGTCGATAATTTTTTTCCTGGCCAATGGCGTGATATAGTCGATATCGCCAGGCCCTATGCCGATGACCCATAAGCTCATTTGACCACCTCCATCAGTTCTTTCAGGGGTTTGTCGCAACCCAATACCTCTCCATTTCTGGATACTATGGCCGAGGCCACTTCTATCCCATTCAACAATTTGGAGCAATTAAGGCTGGCCCTCTTGGAAACCGCTCTGAAAAGATCCTCGAGAAGGCCCGCGTCGGCCTTTTCCAGGTGCGCGAGCATCTCGCCTATGGAAACCGCTTCGATTCTTTTTATCTCTTCTGAGATCGATTCAGAGATGCTACTCAGGCAATCCGCTACGAGCTTCTGGCTCATGGGCGTTTTGTATAAAGGGGTGGCTATCCAGCCTGCAGCTATCTTTACCATCTTTGCCGGGAGGCCGAATATGACGACGTTTTCAAATCCTTCTTTTGCAGCTGTCTTCAGCACGAGCTCCAATCTTATACCGGCCCTTATAGCCATGATTCTGGGGATCTTAAGCATCTTAACCGCGATCCTCTCGCTTGTCGCCCCGGTAGCTATTACCAGGGTTTTGTACCCCTCCGCCCTTAGAATCGAAAGCTGGAGGATTAATGAGCTATCGTAAGCCGAAAGGGAAAAGGGCTCCACGAATCCAGTCGTGCCCAATATCGATATGCCCCCCTCGATGCCCAATCTTGGGTTTAACGTCTTCTCAGCGATTTTTTTTCCAGTAGGAACTTCTATCTTTACCATGACCCTTCTATCCTGCGGGTAACTGCCGCTAACTGGCATTTCGCTCATTTTACTCTGGAGTCCCTCCATCACCGCCCCCCTTATCTGGTTTAGAGGGATGGGGTTTATAGCGCTCTCTCCAACGGGAACTGGCAGCCCCCTTTTTTTGACCTTTCCGACCCCCTCCCCACCGTTGATCTCGATCCCAGAGCCCTCATCAAACCACACCTCAGCGACTATCTCCGCTCCATTCGTCGCATCGATGTCATCCCCCGCATCCTTGATAACCGAATATCGCGCCACTCCAGAGGTGGAATCAAGTTTATTTACGGTTAAAGTAACTCTCAACCCAACAGGAGTGAGCACGCTAACAGAGCTTAATTCTATGCCCAAAAGCGAAACAACTGCGGCCTTTGAAGCGGCGGATGCACAGGTGCCAGTAGTGTAACCCCTCCTTAAAATCTTGCCGCTCTTGAGTATCACTATCTCACCGCTTTTTACCATGGTTTCTATCTCTTCCATTGCCATCGAGTTAAAGACCGCCGCTTTCTCGATCATCGCCTCGCTTACCTCTTTATTACTGACCGGATCTTTCATCCATGCATTCCCTCAACATCTGGTTCACCAATGAGATCGCTACAGCGCTGCCCCCTTTGGTTCCAGTAGTCGTTATCGAAGGCATATCCAATCCCCTCGCCATGCCTTTGGATCTCTCAGCATCGATGAAACCTGGTGGAACGGCTATTATCAGGGCCGGCTTCACCCCCTCTTTAACCCATTTTACCATCTCTAGAACAGCTGTGGGCGAATTACCGATCGCGATAATGTCTCCCTCTACACCCTCATCGATCGCATATCTCATCGCCAATTCAGCTCTCGTCCCTTCAGCCTCGCTCTTATACGCGAGATCTATATAGTTTCTGACTTCTCCACCGAAATTTCTTAGCCCCCGGCGATCTATCCCAACCTCGACCATTTTGACATCGGTTATCACATCGCAACCGCTTCTTATGGCCTTAGTTCCCACCTCTGGAGCAAAGTTTCTAAAAATAAGGAGTTCTCCAAACGATGCATCGCCAGTCGCGTGGATAGTTCTCATGATGAGCTTTTTCTCCAGACCATCCGGTATGCTTATCCCCTCATCGATTGCGGCGAAGCTCCTTTTCTCTATCTCCCTTCCTTTACCGCTCACCCCCACTTTCGTCTCGCAGCTTCGGGGCGTCCAGAGATAATCGCCTACGTGTTGGGTGTACGCGTTCCCCACGATTATGGTGGTGGACATATCTATGCTGTCTAGGGGATCGAGTTCGCCCAATCTCGTGATTAGTCTCTCCTCGCCATCCCTTTTGGCGTTTTTGACCACTCCCACCAGGGTGTTTGCGCCCCTGTACCTCTTTATGATCTTCAAGCTTCTTCTCAGCGGCTTCTCCCTCGTTGAGCTCCTGGGGTTTGAAAGAACGATTACGAGGTCCGAAGCAGCTGCCGCCCTTATCCTGTCCTCTATGCCCGAAAGGGGAGTTCTGAGATCGCTCAGGCTTATTACGGCATGATCCATGAGCGGGGACCCCAGCGATGAGGCTGCGGCCGATATCGAAGACACTCCCGGGACGATCTCGATTTCCCCCAGGCGTGAATTATCGTCTGCGAGATCTTTTAGGGCTTTCATCAGAAAAGAGCTCATCCCGTAAATACCGGGATCCCCCCCGCTTATCATGGCTACCTTTTTTCCTTTTTTTGCTTCATCGATGGAGATAAGAGCTCTTTCCTCCTCATCCCCCATCCCCTTTGATAGGATTTGAGCATCTTCTTTTTTCAATCTTTCTACCCTCTCTATATAAGATCTATACCCGATTATAAGATCGGCTTCTCTGATGGCCTTATGGGCCCTGAAGGTGAGGTGTTCCTCGCCCCCAGGACCTATACCTATAACAGATATCTTACCTTTTTTGTCATTCATATTACCGCCCCTCTACTATAGCGATAGTAATACCCGGCTCCAAAATGCTTTTCTTTAAGATCAGGCGTCCTTCCCTGTTATAAGCGGCAATCGCCGCCTGCTCGCAAACCCCATCAACTCCCAGAGCTTTCTGCGCATGCGGTGATACGGAATCGCTTTTAATCGATTTTATACTCTCTTTGGATATGAAAAGAATCTTAAGGTCGAGGTCCTCGGCGGCTTCGATTATCCCCCTTTCTTTGGATTTGAGATCGATGGTGGCTATGCATTCGACCTCCTCAAGGCCAAGGGATGCCAGATCCAATCCCTTTTTTATAGCCCTGATGACCGATTCTTTGTCGATTCCCCTGTTTGAGCCTATCCCAATTGCTACCCTCTTCCTTGATTTAATCGGGTTGCGGCCCAGGGTGGTTATCACAGGTTCACCGCCTATTCCCGAAGCTATCCTCTCGGAGAGGGAATCGGCGATTCTATGCTCTGAGATCAGACTGATGACGAACCTCCCCTGATGATCCACCACGATCACACCTGGATCGGTCTTCTTGCTTTTTAAGTTAGGGGCGATTATCCTGGTCATCACTCCAAGGGGCATAACCCCCACTATCGCATCGACGCTCTGAAAGAGCATAGACATCAACTCTCTGAGACCCGAATGCCAATTCAAGAACCTATCGTCCTTTTTTTGGGTGTAGAGAATTGCCAGTGGTTTCAGGCCGAGCGAGTCCATCGCTTCTTTTACTTTAAGTGCTACGTCCTTTCCCGAGTCGAAGGTAATAACGGCTGAATCGCACCCTTTAAACGTCATATCGCCTCCCTGAAGCCGTGGCTGAAGTTTTTATCGTAAAGTTTGGAGCGGAAATTTTCTGACCTGAATATGTCACCTACAATTATTATCGCGCTCTTCTTGATGCCCCTCTCTTTGACCTTGCTTGCTATGTCTTTCACTTTGCCCATTATAATCTCCTGTTCAGGCCATGATGCTTTATAAACTACCGCCACTTCATCCTCCTCGCTCCTTCCCGCCTCTCTTAGACATGAGGCCACGCGATCCATCATCCCGGAACTTAGAAATATCGCGAAGGTTCCCCTTTCTTTCAACAGAGAGACGAACTCCTCTTCAGTTATTCCGGGGGTTCGGCCAGGTGCCCTCGTTATTATGACGGTCTGGGACACTCCAGGGAGGGTCAACTCCTTTTTAATGGCAGCGGCAGATGCGAAAAGCGATGAGACCCCTGGTATGATGTCGCACTCTATCCCTTTCTTTTTTAATTCGTCGACCTCTTCCTGGATGGCACCGTAGAGGGAGGGATCGCCGTCGTGCAGCCTGACCACTTTTTTCCCCTCGCCTACGAACCTGGACATGACCTCGATCATCTCCTCTAAGGCAAGTCCAGAGCTGTCTCTGAGATCGGCCTTCGCTTCTGACAGAATCTGGGGGTTTATCAGAGATCCCGTATATAAGATCAGGTCGGCCTCCTCTAAAGCTCGTTTCCCCTTAAGAGTGATCAACTCGGGATCGCCTGGTCCCGCTCCCACTATGGTTATCTTATCTCTTTCTTCCATCATGCCATCGCCTTCTTGCGATTACAGTGGTCATATAATCGCCATCGATTCTTCCTATCTTTTCGTCTTCCATGGTGGCTCTCCTGACCGCAATCCCCTCCATCCCCGCTGACTTAAGCTCATCCCAAACATTGGCGCAATCGGTGCACTTCAGTATGACCAGCGTATCGGGATTTTTCGAAGAGGATCTCGTAGTGATGAGTATCGATTCGTCGCCCGAAGCCAGAGGGACCTTTGCTGCGGCAGCGCATGCCGTAACGGAGCTTACACCCGGTACGATCTCCAGCTGAACCTTTTCATCGAGATTCGGGAGTTCTACTTTAAGCGAATCCCACACCCCCCAGAACGTGCTGTATAGGGCCGGATCACCCAACGCGACATAGGTCAGGGAGCGTCCAGCCTCGATCATGTTCGCCATCGTTTCGATCGCCCTTTTTTTCCCCTCACCTCCGCCCCCCATCTCGATGTCGACCCAGATGATCTGTGAATCTTTATCCAAGAAATCTCTGCAGATCTCATAAGCTAGACTGCCATTTTTCGTTCGGGGTATGCACAGAATCTTCGAAGATTTGATAGTCTCCTTGCCCTTTATAGTTAAAAGCATGGGATCCCCTGGTCCCACTCCTACCACCAATATTTTCCCCTTCATTTTTCACCCTTTATTCCTGCTTTTATAGATCTCATTATCATCACCGGGTTTCTTGAGATCATAATAGTGCTAAAATCGAGATCCTTCCCATTCGCGATCATGACCAGGGTCACATCCACGTTCCCAAAGACCTCCTTCAGCGCATCAAAGGCACCAGAACAGGTCTCCATCGTTATGCAATTAACCACCATGTGCCCTTTATCCCTGAGCTTTTCATAAGATGCCTCTATTATCTCCCTTAGATGGCCCCCCGATCCCCCAACAATCGTAGCATCTAGGTGGGGCAAAGACTGAAGAATCTCGAAACCTTCCCCGTGGAGGACCTCTATTATGCTCTCCATACCGAACTTTTTCGCGTTCGTCCTCGTGGTCTCCACGGCCCTCTTATTGAGGTCCACCGCAAAGACCCGCCCCTCTTCACCCACCTCCCCGGCAGCCTGAACGCTTATGCCACCAGTTCCGCATCCGATATCCGCTACCGTGTTACCCCTCTCTACCATCGCCTTGCTCAGCGTTAGCACCCTTATCTCCTCTTTTGTGGGCCCGGGCAGGCCATAGGGGTTTTCAAATTCTTCGTCTTTGATCATCGTCAGCACCCTTCGTCTTTATCTTTATGATTTTCCTCGTCACGGGTACCAATTTTCTCAGCGCGACCTCTGAATCGCCCTCAAAGACGCACTCATCTATTGGAGTGTCGAGCAGTTTACCATTTACCTCATACAGGTAGTAACCCTCTTCTCCATCTACCGATACCACGTACTCCCTATCGTTTATCTTTTTTATTCCCACAGCCGAGACCTTCCTTAGTGCATCCAATATGGTCGAACCCCTCTCCAATCGAACGGAGGAGGTGGTCGCAGTTTCATCAAGCACCTCGTAAATCCTATCGGTTTTAGCCTTTAGGAGATGGGTCTTGCCTATAACTCTTCTCTCTATCAGGCCAGCGTCCTCGAGGATTTTAACATGCCTCGCAACGACCGGGACGGACAGGCCAAGTTCCCTCGATATGCCCGAGATGTGTAGCTCTTCCTTCAACAGCATTTTGAATATGTTACGCCTCGTCTCGCTCTTTAATGCACCAAACACCTTTACGTTATCGATTTGGGTCATAAGTGTTACTAGAAATGATAAACTATTGTAAAAGGTTTCTATTCTCCTCACATGAGGTTTATGCCCCTTCTCCTTGATGTCGGGGATAAAAAAGTAATAATCTTTGGAGGCGGAAAAGTCGGGGCTAGAAGGGCAAAACTCTTCAGCTCATACTCAAAGGACGTCACGGTCTTAAGTGGAGAGCTCGACGAGAAAAAAGAGAATTGGGGCGGAGTTAAGGTCGTTCACCAGAGGTTACGTGAAACCGATATCGAATCTTTTCTCAGCGGGGCTCAAATAGCGGTCGCTGCGACGAATGACCCCCACCTAAACGACCGAATCGTGAGCAAATGCCGTGAATTGGGCGTAATGGTCAATAGAGCCGATGTGGGGGAGAGAGACTTCATCGTCCCATCGATCCTTACCAAAGGAAGCTTGACCATATCGGTAAGCAGCGAGGGAAAGAGCCCAGCATTGAGCAGGATCCTGAGAGAAAAATTGGAGAAAGAGCTGGGCGAGGAGTTCGGCCTGATGGCTGATCTTCAGGATGATGTTAAAAGTTCGCTGGAGGGGATAGATAGAACGAAGAAGAGAGAAATTCTGACCAAAATCCTGCATGATGAGGATGTGTGGGAACTCCTCAGAAAATCGATGTACGATCAAGCTTGTGGCATGTGCAAGAAGAGGTATCTCGATGCTGGAGAACATAATCTGTAGTTATCTGACATACAAGGAGGCTCGGCTCCAGGAGCTTGAGCCCTACGCCGCCAGGAGAAACGATGACCTTTTGGATGAGGTCTCCTCTATCCAGGGAGTTAAGGAGTGTGTCGTGTTGAAGACCTGCAACAGGGTAGAAGCATACGTCTATTCAAACGACGTCAAGATGTGCGAACGCGAATTGTCATCCTACTTCGATAACCCTTCAACTAGATTTTTGAGCGGTGAAATGACCCTGAGACACTTATTGAGAGTGGCCTGCGGCCTGGATTCGATAGTTCTTGGAGAGAATCAGATCCAGAAGCAGGTGAAAGAAGCTTACGAATCAGCTCTTAGAAAGAAGAAGTGCGGAAAAGCCCTCTCATTGGCCTTTAGAAGGGCTTTGAGCGCCGGTAAAAGGGTCAGATCATTTACAGGCATCGATAAAGGGCCGGTATCTATAGGGTCAGTAGCGGTCGATCTGGCCGGCGATTATCTTGGGGGTCTGGATGGAAAAAATATTCTCGTGATAGGAGCTGGTAGCACAGCTACACTGGTCGCCAGGTCACTGGCTAAAAGAAATAGCGAAGTGGTTTTCGTCGCCAACAGGACTTACGAAAACGCCAGAAATATAGCTTTAGAGCTAAATGGTAGGGCGATAAGGTTCGAACGAATCTCCGATTTTTTGCCCAGATCGGATGTGATCATCGTCGCGACCTCTGCCCCCCATCTGATCCTGACGAAGGAGAGGGTCGAGAGAGCCGGAGTCAGGGAAGCACTGATCATAGACCTTGGGAGCCCCAGGAATGTCGATCCTGAAATTGGGGAACTTCCCAAAGTGAAGCTCATAGATCTTGATGATCTTAGTGCACTGAGGGCCGAGAATCTTGGGGACAGGATGGAAGAGGCGGGACATGCCGAGAAAATCCTCGAAGAAGAGTTGGGCAAAACCCTGAGCCTGTTAAAAGCGATGGAGGTGGACAGTGTGATAAAGAGCATAACCGAAAAGTGTGAACTCATAAAGGAACATCAGTTTTCCAAAGCTCTATCCATGATGGGGCCGTTGGAGCCGGCGCAACTCGAGGTCATCGAGGATTTCGCCACATCGCTTACCAGTAAACTGTTGGCAGATCCAATCGATGGGCTGAAAAGGAGCGCTGCGAATGGTGAGCGCGAGCTGGCGGATAGCGCGATAGCCCTATTCAAATTGGACGGGGAGGATTAGATGTACCCAGAGGTGAGATTGAGAAGAACCAGAGACAAAAAAAAGATGCGGGAAATGGTGAGGGAGACCAGCTTGACCCCGGGCGATTTCGTATATCCGCTGTTCGTGGATGAAAAACTGAAAAAACCGGTGGAGTCTTGCTCCATGCCAGGGGTGGTAATTCACACCATCGATTCGGTGCCTGAGGCCGCGGGAGAAGCCAGGGATAGCGGCATACCTGCCATCCTACTTTTTGGAATTCCGGCGAAAAAGGATGAGTGTGGCAGCGGGTCTTATTCGAAAGAAGGGATAGTCCAGAGAGCCACTAGAGCGATAAAAGATGTTCTGGACATGGTGGTAATAACTGACCTTTGCCTCTGTAACTACACCACCCATGGTCACTGCGGCATTTTTGATGGTGGAAAAGTGCTCAACGATGAGACGCTCGAGTTATACGGCAAGATAGCCGTAAGCCAGGCGGAAGCTGAGGCAGATATAATCGCTCCAAGCGGGATGATGGATGGAATGGTAAAAACGATAAGAGAGGCTCTTGACGAGTCCCGTTTCAAGGATGTGCTTATAATGTCATACAGCATTAAATACTGTTCCTCCTTCTACGAGCCTTTCAGAGAAGTTATGGGCTCCGATCCAAGTTTTATGGGACGGGAGTCATACCAGATGGATTTTGGAAACCGGAGAGAGGCCATAAGAGAGGTGGCTCTTGACGTTGAGGAGGGGGCGGATATCATCATGATAAAGCCCGCGCTTCCGTATCTCGACGTGATAAAAGAGGTAAGAGATAGGTTCGATCTGCCTTTAGCGGCTTATCAGGTGAGCGGTGAGTATGCTATGCTAAAGGGGGGAGCCCTAAACTATGGTAAGGCGCTGATCGAAACTCTGACATCTATAAAAAGAGCAGGCTCCGATATCATCGTTACATATGGTGCACTCGATGCTTCTAGAGCGCTGGAGTAAAAATGTCCTCTAAAGCGATATACGAGATGGCAAAAAAAGTGATGGTTGGTGGGGTCTCAAGTCCAGTCAGGAAGTATGACCCCTTTCCAAGGTGCATCCGAGAAGGGAAAGGGTCAAAGCTCAGGGATGTGGATGGCCGAACTTACATCGATTACTGCATGGGTTTTGGTCCTCTGATTCTGGGGCACGGAGATCGCCGCGTCATCGAAAGGGTCAAAGACCAGCTGGAAAAGGGTGTACTCTTCGGTGCATCCACCGAGTTGGAGGCGGATCTGGCAAAAAAAATCATACGACACTATCCAGGCATCGAGACGGTACGATTCGTGAGCACGGGGGGGGAGGCGACGATGAGCGCTATAAGGCTAGCGAGGGGCTTCACCGGAAGAAAAAAAATAGTGAAAGTGGATGGTGGATACCATGGTGCGCACGATTCAGTTCTGGTTAAAGCCGGTTCTGGAGCTCAGACCCATTCCATTCCGAACTCAAAGGGCGTGCTTCCTGAAGCTTCAAAGTATACCCTTCTCGTTCCATTTAACGACCCAGTAGCTCTAGAGGGTGCGTTTAAAAGAGAGAAGGAAGTATCCGCCTTTATAGTTGAACCGGTGATGGGGAACATGGGAGTGATCCCTCCAGAAGACGATTATCTAAAGAGGGTCAGGGAGCTCTGCGATAGTCATGACGTGCTTCTTATATTTGATGAGATAATAACTGGTTTCAGGCTCAGCTTAGGAGGAGCGCAAACCCTCTACCAGGTCGTTCCCGACATCACCACTCTGGGCAAGATAGCTGGAGGAGGCTTTCCTATGGGAATCCTGGGCGGTGGGAAAATAATGGAAGAGCTGTCCCCGATCGGCGCCGTTTACCAGGCCGGGACCTTCTCAGGGAATCCAATCTCCACGACAGCGGGCCTGGCCACTCTTGAGATCCTGGAGAAAGAGGGATATGATATGCTGGATTCCATGGCCCTTATGTTGAGAAGAGGGCTTGAGGAGATCATCGAGGATAAAGGGTATAGATGCAGAGTTCAGGGGGTAGGATCGATGTTCACCGTTTTCATGAACCCCGAAAAGGTGTCAAACTCCCATGAGGCGAGAAAAAGCGATCTCAGAGCCTATATGCGCCTTCATGGCTTCTTGCTGGACCACGGAGTGTATCTGCCCCCAGGTCAATTCGAGAGCTGCTTTCTCTCCATGGCACATGAAAAAGAGGACATCGATGAGACTCTCAGAGCATTTGAAGAGGGGTTGAACTCATGAAGCTCAGGTGCGCTACCAGGGGCAGCGAGCTTGCCCTTGCGCAGACGAGAGAGGCGATAGCCCATCTAGCCTCAAACGGGGTAGAGGTCGAACCCCTCATCGTGAAGAGCAGGGGAGATCTCTTCTCGGAGAGAGCCATTCACTCATTCGAAAAGCCAGGAGTATTCACGGGGGAGGTAAATCTCAGCGTCTTGAGGGACCAGGCAGATATCGGCGTTCACAGCCTGAAAGACCTGCCATCCTCGTTGCCAGATGGACTCACCATAGCCGCTATACCGCCAAGAGCCTCTCCGAATGATGTCTTCATACCCAGAGAGAGCGTCAGGTTAGAGGATTTTCAGGGGGTAGTGGGGACCTCAAGCATGAGGAGGAGGGCTCAGTTACTTCGCATAAGGCCCGATCTCAAGGTAGCGAATATACGAGGGAACGTAACTACCAGGTTAAAAAAGCTGAGAGAGGGGGAAGTGGATGGCTTGATAATCGCTAAAGCGGCAGTTGAACGCTTAAAAATCGATGTGAAGGGCGAGACGTTGAGCCTCGATCAATTTACCCCGGCCCCCGGGCAGGGTGCAATTGCGGTAGTAGCGTTGAAGGGATCTGAGATGAGAGATCTGCTTGGGAAGATGGATGATGAGAAGAGCAGGGAGGAGATCGCATGGGAGGGGGGGATATCAAGCTACATCGGAGGAGGTTGTACACTGCCCATGGGGATAAACGCTCTCTCCAGAGATGACGGGATTGAGTTGAGGGCAACCATATTGACAGAGGACGGCTCTCGAAAAGTTGAGATTAGGGAGAACTTATCAGGATACTCCGTCGACCGATGCGAAGCGGTAGCTCAGAAGCTTCTAGATTTAGGTGGCAAGGAGATCCGAGATGGGATGAAGAGGTTAAAAAATGAAACCCCCTAGATTTGAGGGCAGGGTCTCGCTCGTGGGGAGCGGGCCCGGTGACCCCGAGTTGATGACGATCAGGGCACAGAAGAGGATAAACCAGGCTGACATCATAATACATGACCGCCTGGTGGGCCAACGTATCATACCACTCTTGCCAAAAAAAGCGGAGAAGATAGATGCCTCGAAGCGATCTGGCAAACACAGGATTCCTCAAGAGAAGATAAACCGAATGATCGTCGAAAAGGCCAGAGAAGGAAAAAAGGTGGTGAGGCTGAAGGGTGGAGATCCATTTCTTTTTGGGAGGGGTGGGGAGGAGGCGAGCTATCTGATCGAAAACGGAGTCGAGTTTGAGGTAGTTCCGGGGGTAACATCAGCCATATCCATACCAGCCCTTGCCGGCATACCCGTTACGCACAGGGACTACGCCTCGTCCGTGACCATCATAACCGGCCATAGAACCGGGGGAAGAAAGACGAATTGGAAGGCGTTAACCGAGCTTGGAGGGACTCTCATCATCTTGATGGGAATATCAAATCTTCAATACAACATGAGCGAGCTCATCTCCTCTGGACTTGCTACCACCACTCCAGCAGCCCTTATAGAGAACGGATCACAGGAGGGACAGAGAGTTCTGATATCCACTGTAGAGAAGATCTCCGATCTGGCTCAGAAAGAGGGCGCTAAACCCCCGGGGGTTATTGTGGTCGGCGATGTCGTTGGACTGCATGGGGTGCTTCATGTATAGAGTGGCGATTACCAGACCTGCCGAGCTTTTGGATAGATCGGTAGAGATGCTTAAAAAAGAGGGTTTTGAGGTGTTTGCGGCCCCAACCATTGAGATCAGGAAGATCAAACCCTTCATGGCCTTTTCGGGTTCGGATTATTCAGTCTTCGCAAGCATTAATTCCGTTAAATTTGGATTTGAAATGATCAAAGATTTACATGCTATACTGGCCAAAGGTACGGTAATCGCGATCGGTCCGATGACGGCGCAGTCGCTCGAGGATAGGGGCATAGATCCCATTCTACCGGAGGAGTACAGCTCCAGGGGCATTATAAAACTCCTCTCCAGAATGGAGATAGACGGCAAAAAGATCGTGATCTTCCACAGTTCTAAGAAGGGTGTTCTAAAGGGCGATTTGCAAAAGATGGGAGCTCTGGTGGAGGACGTCCCCCTCTATACGATAGGCATTCCGAGAAATCTGGAGGGGGTCAGAAGGCTCATAGAAAAGGGCTTGAATGGCGAAATAGATGTCTTCACCTTTACCTGTTCGTCATCCTTTGAAAATCTTATCCAGATAGCTGGGGCAAGGAGAAGAGACCTCATCGACTTGATGAACTCCAGAGTGGTAGCATCGATCGGGGAGAGGACCAAAAGGACGATCGAGGCGCATGGAGTTGAAGTCAAGACGATGCCTGGGACATTTACCTTCGAATCGATGGTGGTGGAGCTAAAGAGATATATGGGGGAGAGGTTCCCAGATGACAGAATTTAGAATACGGGGAGAAGCCCTGAATGCGGTGAAGTGCGTCCATGGCTCCGCCGATAAAGCGCTGGATTTCAGCTCAAACGTCAACCCGCTTGGGTGCTCGCCCAGGGTGATGGAGGCGTTAAAAAACGTGGATGTGGATGCTATATCGAAATACCCGGATGATTCCTACTCAGAGCTAAAGAGCGCGATCGCAAAAAAGGAAAAAGTGAAAATCGAGAACGTGGTGCTGGGAAATGGATCCACCGAGCTGATCTACCTCTTCTGTTATCTCTTCATCAAAAATGGGTCGCCGGTCAAGATCTTTTCTCCAACCTTTTCGGAATATGAAAAGGCCTGCAAGCTGTTTGGGGGGCGGATAAACGCTGGTATCGAGAACGAGATGACCTTCATCTGCAACCCGAACAATCCGACATCGAAGCTCTGGGACAGGCAATTGGTCGAGGAACAAAGCGGCACGCTCTTCCTCGATGAGACCTTCATGGAATTCACTGGAAACGATAAGAAGAGCGTTCTAGAAGATCGGTTCACGATAAAGAGCTTCACAAAGATCTACGGTCTCGCTGGTTTGAGGCTTGGTTATGGTCTTGGGGATGAAAAGCTCATCGAGCGCATGGAGAAGGTAAGACCTCCCTGGAACGTGAATTCATTTGCTGCTATAGCCGCAGCAGAAGCGATGGGGGACAGGGATCATATAAGAAAGACGCTGGAGCTCATCAAAAACGAAAAAAAATACCTCTTCAAAGAGCTGACCGGTCTCTCTTACGATACGGAGATGCCGGATGCCAACTTTTTCTACGTAGGGGTAAGGTCGGCGTCCCAACTCGAGAAAGGATTGCTGGAAAGGGGCATAGCCGTGAGGAACTGTGGCTCGTTTACCGGCATGAAGGATGAGGACAGGGACAGGTATGTGAGGGTAGCGATAAAAAGACGAGATGAAAATGAGAGACTGATCTCCGCGCTGGGGTCGCTGGATAATGATCATGGATCTGATAGCGAATAGGGCCATCATACTTCTGTTGGCGATAGCGCTCGATTTTGCGATTGGAGAGCCCCCCTCGCCGATCCATCCGACAATCTGGATGGGAAAAGAGGTGGCTTTTTTAGAAGATAAATTTTCAAAGAGCGCGTTAAGCGGGTACATCATTCCAATTATAGTTATAGGTTCATTTCTGGTTTTGTCCCTCATCTTGATTTATATCTCTGGTTTTTTCCTGAACTATTCGGATATTCCGTTCTGGGTTATGATGGCGGTCTTTTTAAAGCCCACGTTCTCCATCAGGCCCCTGATCACGATACCCCTTAAAATCGAAAGAGGGCTGGAAAACGGTGATATAGAGTCCTCCAGGGAGATGCTCACACATCTCGTTAGGAGGGATAGGGATCTGGATGAGAAGCATATAAGATCGGCAGCGATAGAGTCGATCGGCGAGAGTGGAGTCGATTCGATCATAACTCCATTTCTTTTCTACATGGTTTTCGGACTGCCAGGAGCCTACTTTTTCAGAGTTGTGAACACGCTGGATTCCATGTTGGGATACAGGGAACTCGGGCCATTCGGCAAACCCTCGGCAAGACTTGATGATCTCTGCAACTTCGTCGGGGCCAGGTTGGCCGCCTTCCTCTACGCCCTCCCGAAGGTCATGGAGCTGGAAAAAGTGATCGCATGTTCAAAAACCTTTGAAAGCCGAAACGCAGGCTACTCCATCAGCTCGATGGCCATCCATCTGAACACGAATGTCGAAAAAATAGATCACTACTCTCTAAGGGTTGGGAGAGATCCAGAAAAGGGGGATATAAGGAGAGCTATTCTCTGCCTTATCAAAGCGGTGGCGATCTGCCTTTTTATCTTGGCTCCTATCATGATCTATGTATGAGATATAACGTTAAGTACGATAAGAACCCGTACCGGGAAAAATTAATTAACCCGCCGCTTATGCCTTATCATGCCTTTCTTAAGATTAGAGGGTAACTCTTTAAGAGTAGAGCCCAGCTTTGCCCAGAGGCATAAGAACCTTCTTCTAGCTCTGGGGATAATCATCATGATGATGGGAGCCATCTTCGTCCTCTATGGCTGGGCTCATTTTTCCGTTAACTCAAATGAAGCGTTTAAGACTTTAGCCGAGTGGTCCCGGGAAGAAATATCTACAGAGGAGGCGTATGGCAATACCCAGATCAATCTGCGCGAGATGGTCGACACTCAACCATACATCTATCTTGGGATGCTCCTGGCCGTGGTAGGAGTTTTTCTCTCATTTCTCAGCATTCTCGGTAGAGTCTCAGCCCAGATCGACGATGAACTATACTCCTATAAAATTGAGCCCGAAGAGCAAACCATCTAACCCCCCGAGGGTTCCGGTTTGCTCACCTTCGGAGCCGGGATGGACTTAGCCGCCCTCCTGACCTTCTCGAGCAGTCCCTCTTTCTTCGGCCCAGACAGGGCGAACTCCAGCACGTCCTCTATGGTCTCGGCCGAAACTATCTCCACCTTTCCCTTATACCTTGGATCCAGAATTACGTCCTCCACGTTCGCCTTCGGTATGATGACCTTTTTGATCCCGGCATCGGAAGCGGCCTCGATCTTTGCCGATACGCCCCCTACTGGCAGTATCCTGCCCCTTACCGATAGTGACCCCGTCATCGCCACTGATTGGTCCACCGGCACCTCCTCCAGAGCGGATATGATCGCCGTAGCTATTGAGATGGAAGCGCTGTCTCCCTCCACCCCCTCATAGGTCCCGATGAACTGTATGTGCACATCGTGGTTCGATATGTCCTTTCCCGTGAACTTCTTTATGAGGGCCGAGACGTTCTCGACCGCCTCTCTAGCTATTTCTCCCAGCTTGCCAGTCGCTATTATCTTCCCTTCGTTCCTCGATTGAGCGGGCGTCACCTCTGCGACTAACGGGAGCACCGTACCGGAGTAGTCGACGTCCCCAGAATCCTCATTAGCCCCCATCACCGCCAGACCGTTCACCATGCCTATCTCCTCCCCGCTCACCTTGAACACCTCGTAACCCTTACTTCTCTCCAGGAACCTATCCGCTACCTGCTTTTCTAGAGATCTAGCCATGGTTCTAGCTTTCAGCACATCTTCCCCTGTGACCACATCCGATCCCCTATCCACGGCGATGTCTCCTGCCGCCCTGATGAGTCCGCCCAACTCTCTGAACCTCAGGGACAGATAACCCTTCCTGCCAGATCTTCTCTGTCCTTCCTTTATTATCTGAGCTGCTGCTGCCTTGTTAAAATGGGGTATCTTTCCATCCTTTTTCACTTCCTGAGCGATGAGCCTTATGATCTTCTCCCTGTTCTCATAGCTGTCCACCAACGTGTTTCTCACGAATACTTCATACCCATAGCCCCTTATCCTCGAGCGTAGGGCGGGGTGCATCCCCTGTAAAGTGTGCAGATTTCCAGCCGCTACGAGCACGAAGTCGCAGGGAATTGGCTCCGACTGAACGAGCGCTCCAGAGCTCCTCTCACTCCTTCCAGTTATCGGAAATTTCTTCTCCTGCATTGCCGTTAGAAGGTGTTGTTGGGATTCTATGTCTATGATTCCCACTTCATCGATGAATAGCACGCCTTTGTGAGCCTTGTGAACCGCGCCCGATTCGACCCTTTCGTGGGCGGGGGTCTCCAATCCTCCAGATTGGTATGGATCATGCCTGACATCCCCTAAAAGAGCGCCCTCATGCGTTCCCGTGGCATCGATGAATGGGGGGGAGTCATCTCGAAAGTGCCAGACCAGCAGTTTCGGTATGTTCGCATGTTTCTTTTGGCCCATATAGCGACTAGCTATCAGGATCATCATACCGGCGAGTAAGCCGAAAAACAGAAACATGAAATTTTTGTAAATTATGGAGAAGATAACTGAACCTCCCATTATGAGAAGCATAAACATCCATATCATCGAGCTTTTTCTCTCATCCGCTTTTCTGACCTCTTCCCTTTTGGCCCTCACTATCTCCTGTCCTTTTCCAGCTGGAACTAACCTCACCTTAGGATTGTTGGGATCGTCAAGGTTCGGATAGACGAGTATGTCATCGAGCTCTTCCTGGGGCAGAAGTTCAGCCATCGCTCGAGCTAACATCGATTTTCCCGTTCCAGGATCGCCTATCAGCATCACATGCCTTTTTTGCTCCGCTGCTTTTCTGGCGATTTCCACGGCTTCATCCTGGCCTATCACCTGGTCTACCAATCGATCAGGTATCTCAATATCTGCCGTGGTCTTGAGCTTCTTAGGCTTTATCCACTCATCTACCGACACCAATCCTTTCTTATTTGTCACTTTAGACCTCTTGTGTTTCTACCTCTTGAACGTCAAAGCTTTAATATGGATACGTATATTAGCTTTGCTACAATTTATAGTTTTCCCCAGACAAACTTTCTGGGTCTCATCACGGGCCCGCCGGGGATCGAACCCGGGACCTCTGGCTCCGGAGGCCAGCGCCATGTCCACTAAGCTACGGGCCCCTCTTGAACTCCGTATAACCACACTTCCCACAGGAGAGCCTATTCTCATGCTCCGCCAGGAAGACACCTGGGCCGCACTTCGGACAAAACTTTCTAAGCCTCTCGACTTTGCCCTCCTCTACCTTGTAAAGCTCATTCGTTTTCCCGCTACTCATTTCCGCCTCCCTCTATCCTGATCATAGATTCCATGTTCGGGTATACCTTTGCCCTTCCCCGGGGCCTGTTCGAACCAAATCTTGGGGTTATGGAAATCGCGACGGCGTCATCTTCGGAGAGCCCTAAACTCTTCGCCAGCAGGTCAGCTACCTCCTTTTTGGATGGCGTAGGTAAACCTGGATGAGACACCGTGAAGGATATCTCCTTTCTGTCTAGAATCTTGTTCTCGGATATCGCACCGATTTCGATTTTCAACTTTTTCTTTTCTTCCTTTTTACTTTCCTTTTCCTCATTCGTCAAGTCATCACCTCGAGGAGTCTTTTTACCTTGTGTTTTACATCTTCAGGCCTAACTACGACCATACCAACCCCGGGCTGACCGTATATGACCAGCTCGGTCGGGCCACTGAGGTAGATCGCCGCCAGAGCTGCCAGATCTTCTTCGCCGTCCACCTCGACCCTGAATCTCGACCCTCCCGAGAGCGCCTCTTCAAGGTTCTCCCAGAGTTCCTCACTTATAGTGCCGGGAGGATTTTTTACATATATTTTGTTAACCTCCGCGTCGGCTTCCTCTATCTTCCTCTTAATATCAGGCCGATATATCCTCTCCACCTTTGAGTCCACTACGGACAAGAAGGGAGAAAGCCCATTATCCAAAAGAGTAATGGTGACGAAGTCGCCCACGCTAACTATTCTCCTATCCTCTACACCCAGATCATTGAGCTCAGAAGGGTGTTTTATAATCGATCCGAAGGGCTTGCGCAGCTCTTTCCTCAGCCGATCGGGCAGAACGAATTTGTCTGCCATCATCTCACCTTTAGAGCGTACCTCCCTGGCATAGTTATACTGGCTTTTTTGGCCAAATTCGACTTGGTCGGGTGTATCACCATTAGGTAACCCTGCCAATCATGGGAGAAATTTTTCAAGCCACAATTTGGACATATCTCAATATCGTCATTTACCACCATCTGGCAATTCCTACACGCCTTCACTTATCTCAACCTCTTTCTTCCTTTCCTCTTCCAACCATTCGAATTTTCCAATCCCGCTCTGTTTGAGAGTTAACCCGATCTTGCTTTCTCTCGGGATAAGGAAATTGAGACTCACGGAGACGATCCTCGCTCTTATCTTATCTCCCTTTTTTATGTCTCTATGAGATTCTTTTCCGATCAATCTTCCCCCTCTCAGGTCAACGTCAATGTGATCGTCCATTATCTGACTGATATGAAGTAGGGCATCCAGGGGCCCGATCTTCACAAAACATCCGAAGTTCACTATCTCGTCCACTATTCCATCCGCTATTTCTTGATTCTCAGGGCTATACACGAGAGCCCTGAAATTGACGTCTTGATATACTCCCCCATCTCCATGTATAATCCTGCTCGGTCCCATTTTCTCTATGTCGTAGGTTATCACGATGAGGCCATCCTTGATCATGACTCCATCGAACGTCTCATGGGCTATGTCCTCTATTACCCCGTCCAGCTCTTCCCCTAACCTGTTCGGTGGAATTCTTATGGTCTCTTCCATCTCAAATTCGAAATACATCGTCGTCAGCCGGTCCTTCTCTACTTCTTTCTTACTCTTCTCTTGCCCTCTTTCTTCTCTTCCCCTTCCTTCTTTGCTTTGGCCGATGGCTTCATTTCTTCAGAGGTCTTGGACTTTATAGCCTGTAAGAGGGCCCCCTTCTCAGCAACATATTCTTTATAGGACTCCTGTTCTGGCACGTTCTCCACGATTATGTGATCTCCCATAGATCTCAACATAGAAGCGGGTACGACGGTGCCCCCTGAGGTCACGAAGAGGGGTTCTCCCTCTGGCCCGTAGATGATGCGATTTAGCTCTCCCCAATCCCTGCCTTCAATATCCAACATGTGCTTACCCTTGTTCTTTTTTAGAGAGCAGATCACGCGATCCCAAAAGGTCGTATCGATCTTATCTGCCTTCTTCACTATCATCAGATCTTTAGCGCCCAATATCTCATCAGGATCTATTGAGAAGTCCTCACCCACCAGGCCCTTCTTGGCTACATAGAGTAATTTATTATCTTCCCGGATAACTACATCGTTGATTTTACCCAGTTTGTTCCCCTTTTCATCAACCACCGATATTCCGATCATGCCCTAGCAGAAACATAACCTATATATAACCTTTTTGAGCATGATTTTTGAAGTCTGGGTACATTACAGACAGAAAGACTAAAAAGCCAAATTAATTACCAGGAAGAATGAGAGCGATCAAAGGCACTATAGTAATCAAAGGCACTATAGTAAGGGGCCTGGGAGAGGGATCATATTACGTAAAAAAATACTCAGGCAGGATAAAAGAGGCCATAGGCATCTCACCTTTTCCTGGCACCCTGAACTTGAAAACCCCCTCGGAAGAGATAGAATGGCTATCATTAAGTTCTGGGATATATATAAGGGGATTCGAAAATGATGAGAGGTCTTATGGTGGGATCGAGATCATAGGGTGTAGAGTCGGGGGGCTGAGCTGCTGGGCCGTCGTTCCTGAGAGGGGGCACCATAAAGAAGTGCTCGAGCTTATCTCGCCCCTCGATCTGAGAGAGGAATTGGGTCTGAGGGATGGAGATGAACTGGAAGTGGAATTTCCCGGATGAAAAAGAATGGGAAAAAAGAAAAGAGATATGATACTTAGGGGTGGAAGATGAAGGTCAAATTATTCTGTGAACCAGGCTTCCCAAGCTGCGCTGCTGCTAAAGCCATCTGTAGAAGTGTCGGCAAATTCACCGAGTATGACATCTCGACCGAGGCGGGAAAAGAAGAGGCGCTCATGCACGACGTCGATGAGGTACCTACCATAGTGGTAACTGACAGTTACGACAACGAGATTAGGTCCTGGAGGGGAGTGATTCCTGTTGGGGCGGAGATCAAGTCCGCGCTTGATATCGAGCTTTAGATTACCTATAACTGGCTAGATACTCCTCTCTATCTTTCCCCTTCGTAGCCTCGGCAAGTACCTGCTCTTTTTGTCTTATGTAATAATCGACCGTGTCCTTATCGACCGAGGGCCTCACTCTTCTCATAGCTTCCATGAAGTGATCCATAGTTACCTCGTTGGCGCTCATGTTCTCCCTGAGAGCTTCAAGTCCCGCCTCTCTGCACAGCGAGGCTATGTCAGCTCCCACGAAGCCCTCCGTGAGCTCAGACAGCCTCCCCAATGAGACGTTTTTTAAGGGCATTTCTTTCGTATGGATCTTCAATATTTCGGCCCTGGCCTTCTTATCGGGAGGCGGCGTGAAGAGTATCTTATCGAACCTGCCCGCCCTGAGTAGAGCCCTGTCCAACATGTCCAGCCTATTAGTAGCTCCCAAGACCAGTACATCCTTCATCGATTCCAGACCATCTAGAGAAGTTAGCAGTTGATCCACTATCCTCTCGGAAACCCTCGAATCGCCCGCCGATAGCCCCCTTATCGGAGCTATAGCATCCAGCTCATCTAGAAAGACGATGGTTGGTGCGGTCTGCTTGGCCTTCTTGAATATTTCACGTACAGCCCTCTCGCTCTCTCCCACCCATTTCGATAAGATCTCCGGGCCCTTTATGGCTATGAAGTTGGTTTTGGATTCGTTTGCTACCGCTTTAGCGAGGAGCGTCTTACCAGTGCCGGGTGGTCCATAGAGAAGGATACCCTTTGTGGGCTTTATGCCGATCCTTTTGTAAGCTTCGGGATGATTAAGTGGCCATTCCACCGCTTCTATGAGATCACTCTTAACATTTTCAAGCCCTCCTATGTCGTCCCATACAACCGTCGGAATCTCGACGAGCACTTCTCTCAGAGCGCTGGGCTCGATCTCCTTTGCAGCCTCTCTGAAATCACCCCGGGTCACTTCGAGCTCCTCCAGAACGTTAACTGGAATCGGCTCATCCAGATCTATCTTTGGGAGGATTTTTCTCAACGCGTGCATCGCAGCTTCCCTCGCCAGAGCAGCCAGATCGGCTCCGACGAAACCATAAGTGGTATCCGCGAACTCTTCGAGGTCCAGATCGGGCGATAGCGGCATGTTTCTGGTGTGTATCTGAAGGATCTCTTTTCTGCCGTCCCTGACCGGAACGCCGATGACTATTTCCCGGTCAAACCTCCCGGGTCTTCTAAGTGCTGGGTCTATGGCCCCAGGTCTGTTGGTCGCGCCGATCACGATGACTTTTCCCCTTCCCTTGAGTCCATCCATAAGCGAAAGGAGCTGCGCAACTACTCTCCTCTCCACCTCGCCATGGACCTCTTCCCTCTTTGGCGCTATCGAATCCAGTTCGTCGATGAATATTATAGAAGGAGCGTTCTTCTCGGCATCGTCGAAAACCTTCCTCAGTCTGGCTTCGCTTTCCCCGTAGAATTTGGACATTATCTCCGGGCCCAAAATCGAGTTGAAGTTCGCGCCCGATTCGTTCGCAACGGCCTTTGCTATCAGGGTTTTCCCCGTACCTGGGGGCCCATGTAAAAGCACCCCCTTGGGCGGGTCTATGCCAAGACGTTCGAAGATTTCCGGGTGTTTCAACGGGAGTTCTATCATCTCCCTGACCTTCTGGACTTCATCTTTCAGGCCGCCCACGTCCTCGTAGGTGGTCCTGGTCCCAACGGCCCCCTCCCCCAGCGCCTCCTCAAGGACCACTACGTGGGTTTCTTCAGTTATCTGGACTATACCGCTTGGGGTAGAACTGGCCACCTTGAATGGGAGAGAGTTTCCAAAGAAAGCGATACCTGGGACTACTACGGTATCGCCCTTCGTTAGAGGCCTTTTAAGAAGTCCCCTCTTGACGAAGCCCTCTATCCCCGATCCGAATGATACCTTTCCCTGGTCTGCCAGTGCTGGTGCAAGAACGGCCTTTTGAGCGGATTTGGGCTTTAAACTCCTTATTCTGACTTTATCCCCTAGAGATGCGCCCACGTTTGAGCGGGTGATGCCATCCATTCTCACGATGTTGTCGCTTTCATCGGTGGGGTGACCTCTCCAGACGATAGCCCCGCTCTTCTTGTTTCCGTCTATCTCGACTATGTCCCCTGGTGATGCATTAAGTTTGAGTCTCGCCGAAGTGCCCAGCCTAATCCTTCCCTTACCAACGTCCTCTGGAAGAGCTTCGGCGACCTTTAGAACTATCTCGTTATCGCGATCTCCGTTCATTGAAGGTAAATCTCTTATCCCGTATAAAGCCTTTATCCCCTCTGCATGTTTAATGACCTTCGGTAAGTTTGCCTTGGCGCAAAAAAATCATTCTCGTAGATAACTTCTCGGCATTGGAGCCGTTTGGATCCGTTAATATTATTGTTTTCTCTTTTGCGATTTCGGATATTACTGATATGACCTTTTTAGAGTTATCAGGATCAAGATATGAGATTGGTTCATCTAAGAGCAAAAGATCTGGTTCTAGAACTAAAGCTCTAGCCAGCCCCAGCAAACGCTTTTGGCCTTCCGATAGCTTAAGGGCGTTCCTTTGCTTTACTTCTATAAGTCCCACTTGGGTAAGAGCTCCCTCAACTTTCTTTATTCTTACTTCTTTTTTCTCTCTCCTCAGGATAAGGCTATACTCCGCATTTTTGAAGATGGATTGGTTGAAGCAAACGTTCCTCTGGAAGACGAGAGTTGTGATTATGGGTTTGAGGTAGGTGACGGAACCGGAGGTTGGCTTTTCGAGTTTAGATATTATGCGCAGCAGGGTAGTTTTCCCGGAGCCGTTGTGGCCGAGTATTGCCAATTTTTCGCCCTTGTTTATGGTTAACGATATGTTGTCTAGAGCCTTAACGTTATCGTATAGTTTCGTGATGTTCTCTAATTTAACTATCTGCGTTTGAATCTACCTCCAAATATGTTTACCACAAAGGTCAGGGTCAAGGCCATGGCTATGAGGATTATAGCGAGAGCTATGGCGATATCGTAACGGGCAAAGTTACTCACGTCCTCTATCGCCGTGGTCATGACTCTGGTCACATTGTCAACATCGCCACCCACCATGCTCGCTACTCCCAATTCAGAGATCGCCCTATTGAAGCCCGTGACCACCGCAAGTGAGGTACCTGTCCTGGCTTCCCCCAAGACCTTCAAAGATGCCTCCGTGTTCGAGGCACCTAGAGTTTTGGCGAGATCCCTTATCCCCGGATCGACATCCTCCAGAGCCTTCACGACGAAGCTTATTATTATGGGCGTGATCAGTATCGCCTGCCCAATCATTATCCCCATGGGAGTTAACCACAGATGAAGCGTATCGAGTGGCCCGCCCCTTCTGAAAAGAAGAAAGAGGGTGAGACCTAACCCTACGGTAGGCATGCCTATCAGGCCATTGAAAAAGGTTATGATGGCCCATCTTCCCTTGAATCTTCTGAACGCAAGAAACAAAGCTATGGGGATGGACCAGAGCGAGGCAAAGAGGGTCGCCATGCCTGAGATCCATAGGGATCGCAGGACTATGTCGAAGATTATAGGGTCCAGTGTAAATATGAGCCTGAAGGCTTCCTGGATCCCCTCGATTATGATGCTGGAGAAGATGGTCATCTGATCATTTTTGAGAAATCGTCTCCTCGGAACGATAAGATATGTCGGGCCACCTGTTCTGAGTTGGACATTCAGTTATTTTTCCCGTCGCCTCGTCTTTGAAATATGCGTACTTGGTTATCCAGTTATAAATTTGTTCATTTTCAAAACCGACTTTTGCAACGCCAATGAGAGAGCCATTCTGTCCGTCTTCCAATAGTTCAGCGACGGGGTAGAACAGTTTTTCTTCGTTTTTCTCGTAATCCCCTATGGTGTCTTGACAGTCATCCGAGATCAGGTATCTGAGGAACTTAAGAGCCCCCTCCAAGTTTATGCCGTGTTTGCCGGGGTTCACGATCATGGCGCTGTAGACGTTTAACAATTCCTCTGAGGCCTTTACCAGTATCTCAAATCCTTCTCCTCCAGAGGATTTCCACGAGTAGTAGGTACCGGTGTCGGTTAAGGTGTAACAATTTTTCTCGTAAGCATAGTTCAGAGTTTCCTGCATGCCAGAGCTTGCATTGACGTACCATTTATCTTTACATGCATCGTATAATTGTGTATAATTATACTCAGCTTTTTCCCACAGGTACTTCTCCTTGGAATGGGTTCCCGAATTATCACCTCTTGAGACCCACAATGGATCATTGTCACCAGAATTGTGAATGGCCATTAGAGCCTCGGTGGCATTTTTGTCCATCATATCTACGGGACCGTTTGATGGGCCTACTATCACAAAGAAATTATAGGCGAAGATCTTTCGCATCATCAGGATATCATTCTCTAGAAATCCTTTCTCCTGAATAGGGGAATGCACCAGAACCATGTCCACGCCCCCCTTCCTGGCCATCTCGAGAGCTCTCCCAGTTCCCGCGGGGAAAAACTTTAGCTGGACTCTTGTCCCTTCTTTATAGTCGCCTGCTATCTCCCTTAGCAATCCAGTGTTATGGAGGCTAGTCGTCGTCGCTATCAGCACCCCCTCTTCCTCGGACTCCATTAGATGGCAGACAGAGACGCCGAGAGTGGCCACAAGAGCTAAAGCAAGGATTATGGCAGTGATTTTCCAGGGGTTCATGGGTGCTAAAAGCGCATGTCTTTTAAATGGTTTTCTAGTATGCATACTCTGTATAACAATAAAAAAAATAAAAGATGGCAGGGCATTAATATAAACCCCGTTTTTTTATTTCGCTACCTAAATTAGTATTTTCTTCTACGTTTTTGGTAGCATTCCCTGCAGTAAACAGGTCTTGACCCATCAGGTTTGAATGGAACCTGGGTCTTCTCTCCGCATTCCGCACAGATCACGTCATACATTTCTCTTGGAGCTCTATCGAAGCTCCCTCTTCTGTCGTTTTCCATATTTTCACTTCTCGATTTCAAAGAATCGCTACCTGCTAGCTTAGATGAGTATATATTTGTTTGCATTGGGTTGGTTCTTCGCTTTGTAGCGCAGGTCCGCAGCCAGATTTTTTGAATCGCTCTAAGCAAAAATTTGGGCTTCACCGTTTTTCAATGGGATATCTCCTAATCTTGCCACAGTTTAGGCAGGTGTAAATTATCCTTTTCTTTTTGACCCGTACCCTGCAGCTCTTTCCGGGTATTAAAGGAGTAAAGCAGCGTTTGCAGTATCTTATTTTAAGATCTTTTGGTATTTTTATTCTTACTCTGAGAGATATCTTCCTGGCGAGCTTTAAATATCCCTTAGACAGTTCGACCTCACCTCTCTGGTACATCGCCTCTGCAAGCTGAAACAGATCCTCGATGGTTTCGAGCGCTATTCTCTTTCCCTTACGGGTCATTCCAGGATGAATTTGCTCCCCGACTTAACCCTTTTGCCGATTTACGCAGGTCTTGCCGGGAAGAGGCGCATGTTTTAGATGTCGAGCTAGGAGATTATTTAGCTGCATCTTTTTCAATGATAATCGGACAGCGTCCCGATCCACCCAGCGCGTTTGGTAAAAGAAGCGCGTGAATTCTTTCCACGAGATGCCCTCGCGGTGGCCGATGGAGGGAACACAACTGTCTGGTGCGTGCGTCTAAATCATGTCTATGAGCAGAATACATTCATAAGCTGTCCATCCGGAGATGCAGGTCACCTCGGAGCAGGCATCCCCTATGCAATCGCCGCCAAGCTTGCAGCCCCATCGAAACAAGTATACTGTACTACTGGGGACGGCTCATTTGGTTTTAACCTTATGAGCAAGAAATCTCCGCCCTTTAGGGCGTAGATGAATTGCTCACAGCCACTGGTAATTTCATAAGGTTTTTTCTGCAGAAAAATTATCCACCTTAGGCAGGGCGCGCCTAGCGGCGCTTTGGAATCCTGCCAAGGAGGTTATGATGTCTTTAGTTAGGGGTAGCCATAGCGTTGGCCAGAGCCTGTACCACTTCGAGTGGTGCCCGAAGTACAGGTAC
>DACJ01000055.1:0-12482 GCA_002494765.1 Euryarchaeota archaeon UBA186 | reverse complement strand
TTAGGAAGGAAGAGAATAAAAAGCTTTGCGAAGAGGTCCTGATAGAGGTTGCAGAAAGACATGGGATAAAGATCGTGGTGCTCACCGTGATGCCCGACCATGTACATATGATTGTATCGATACCGCCAACGATGACCGTATCGAAGGCATTGAATCTGCTTAAGGGCGCCTCTTCATTTGAGCTCTTCAGACGACAGCCAAAGTTTAGGCTTAGGTACCCAAAGGGCCATTTCTGGAGTCCTGGGAAGTTCTATCGAAGCGTGGGAGATGCGGATCTCCCCACTGTAATCGGATACGTTAGAGAGCATGGTGTCCTACAGATGAGTCTATCGGATTTCGGGACAGTCTCAGGAAGCCTCGCCCTTTAGGGCGGGGAGGAGGTCACAAGAGATGGCGAAAGTTATAAAGAATTGAAGACCTTTGTGATGTAGTTAGGTGATTGTTTGATTATCACAGATGTAAAAACTACATTAGTAAAAGTGCCTTATGGTAGACCACCAGGCTTTCGCCCATCGTGGCTGCCAGGAGTTATCCAGGAATCTTATTCGTTTACAATTGTCCAGATTTTCACGGACGAAGGAATAACGGGGATAGCTGGCACGACCTGCTTTGGAGATGAAGCTAAGGTCTTTGTAGATAGAGAAATAAGACCGATACTGCTTAATAAAGAGCTAGAGAGCACTTCGGGAATAGAAGGGATATGGGGGGAAATAAGGAGTAAAGCGGATGGAAAACCCATGATTTCCATGTTACTTTCCGGGGCAGGAGAGGGCAACACTATAGATTGGGGGGGCATAGTGAAATCCGTGCTCAGAAGTCCCTGGAACACTCTGTCGCTATTTAGCTCCAAAAATATCCTGCTGGAAGATAGGCCGTGGTTTGTGAACGTAGCGTTGTGGGATTTGATTGGGAAGAAGGAAAACAGGCCCGTTTGCGACCTAATAGGCAGGAAGAAGGATAAAATCAAAGTTTACGCGAGTACTGGGGAAATCGTATCGTCTAAAACAGTCGAATTCGCCATGAAATGTCTCGATGAAGGATTTAAAACCATCAAGTTAAGAGCACATCACGCCGATCCAGATAAGGATTTAGACGTTATAAAGAAGGTGAAGGATGCGGTAGGTGGTGAGATGGAAATAGGAGTGGACGCAAATCAAGCGTGGACGGTGCTGCCACCATTTTGGTCAAGAAAAAGGGCGCTAGAGGTAGCGAAATCACTGGACAGGATGGGGATAGCCTGGTTTGAGGAACCAGTGGGAGGAAAGGACTTCAAGATGATAGCTGAGATAGCCGATGCTGTAGAGATGCCAATAATGGGTGGTGAGTTACAGCACGGAATCGAAACTCTCGAGAAGCTCCTGGATGCCTACGATATCGTTAATCCAGATATCTCCATGTCATGTGGGATATCCGACGGGATCAAGATAGCTGAGATGGCGAGGAAGAGAGATAAGCTGTTCACCCCACATGCCTGGCAACTTGGGCCCGGCATCGCTGCAAATTTACAGGTCGCGTGTGTATTGGAAAATTGCCCTATGCTGGAATATCCATATGACCCAAACTGGAGTGTGGAGCAAAGAGATCTTTTGCTGGAGGAATCCCTGATAGTGGAGAATGGATATCTTGAAGTTCCAAAAAAACCCGGCCTTGGCGTGGAAATTAACGAGAGCATCATTGAGAAGTATACAGTTGTGTGAGATAAGCATCATTTGGTATAATTGGAACTTTAAAATCATCCATTAGATGAGGTTTAGTGCACTCACTCCTAACTACGTTCCTAAGATCTCTTCTTCAGTTATGCGTTTAAGATTTAGCCTTGGATGTCTCCTTCCATATCGGAACTTTTTCCTTTATTTTTTTTATGAGCCAGCTGCAGGCCTCGAACCCTTCTGCTCTATGTTTGCTCGACACCGTAACCAGGACCACATCCTCGCCTGCTGGTATTTGACCAAATCTGTGCACAACGCTTATGCTCTCCACGCCGAATCTTTTGATGGCCTCTTCGCCCATTCTTTCAATGGTGCTCTTGGCCATCTCTTCGTAATGCTCGTATACCAAACTCTTCACCCTGTCGTTTTCACTCCTTACAGTTCCCAGGAAAGAAACGACTGAGCCGACTTCCAACGAGGTTTTCACGCTCGTTATTTCTTTGTTATGGTCTATGCGTTCCGTTGTTATTTTTACGCTGATCATTTAATCACCACAAACCCCACATCTGTCATCTCTTGAGATCCTAATCGTATCAAAAGAGCAGTTTCTAAGATCTACGATCAGCAGTTTATTCTTGAGGGTTTCACCTATCCCAGCTAACAGCTTTATGGCCTCCCCAACCTGTATGGAGCCTATCACGCCAGGGGCGAACCCCACGATAGACACCCTAGCTTCCCCCCTCTGCTCCCTGAATATACAGCTTAGACAGGGGGTTTCTTTTGGAACTATCGTCGTAAGTTGCCCGTTCATGTTCTCGACAGCGCCGTGTACAAGCGGGATGCGCATCTCTACACACGCTCTATTAAGGATAAATCTAGACTCCCAGTTATCGAGACAATCTATTACGACTTCACTTCCATCGATTAAGTCCGAAACGTTCTTCTCACTGACTTTTTCGTTGTATTGTTCCACATTAATCTCTTCGTTCAACTCTCTCAATCCCTTTTCAGCAGCTGTGCTTTTCATTTTTCCAACATCTCGATCTCCATAGAGGATTTGCCGATTTAGGTCTGGTACCCTAACCCTATCGTGATCCACTATCCTCAAGTGCCCTATCCCTGCAACTGCTAGATAAGCGGAAACGGGAGAGCCCAGACCACCCAATCCGACGATCGTGACCGTTGAATTTCTCAACTTCTTCTGCCCGCCCTCCCCGAGAGTTTCGATCTGCCTGGAATAACGCTCCGAGCTGTTTCCTGCTTCAAGCATGGTTGGAGACCCATCAGCGATATAATAATTTTTCCTGTGAGCTGCGAAGGTTCTGCGGTGGTGATTTACCGTTACTATTTGCATCTTATTGCCTTTACAGAACAAAGAGACGAATTCGATGCACCCGTGATTTCTTCAGGTACTTGACGCGATCTAATACCCTCTTATACATAAATAGAAGAAATTATCGGAAATATAGAAATAACTTAAACCAATCATCCAAGATGTCAATCGAGATCCCAGAAGGAAGTGAAGTCAAGGTAGAAAAAAATAGCGCGCTCTATGAGGGGAGGGCGATGCCCTCACCCGAAGGCGTCCTTATCATCAAGCTCGGAAACGGCTATAACGTGGGACTGAAACTCGACCCAAACTTGAAAATTTTAGAGATCAAAGAACGTGCAAGGAAAAAACCGATAAAAAGGCTGGTAGTTGAGAAAATGGGAGGAAAAACGATCGCGATTCTGGGAACCGGGGGCACGATAGCCAGCTATGTTGACTACACCACGGGGGCAGTTCACCCTACTAGAAGCACTGGCGAGCTCTTGAATTATATCCCCGAGATAAGAGATGTGGCAAACGTGAGGGCAAAAATCCTCTTTTCGGTCTTGAGCGAGGACCTAGGGCCTAAACACTGGAAAATTCTTGCTAAGGAGGTAAAAAAAGAGTTCGAAGAGGGATGCAGGGGAGTCGTGATAAGCCATGGAACCGACACGATGAGCTTCACCGCAGCCGGTTTGGCCTTTATGCTAAGAGAGCTGAGCGGGCCCGTCATACTGACCGGAGCTCAGAGATCTGCCGATAGGCCTTCTTCGGATGGCTTCTTAAACCTGCTCTACTCGACCAGAGCGGCTCTAACCGATCTGGGGGAGGTCGTGGTGGCTATGCACGATACCCTCTCAGACGATAGGATAACTTTGCACAGGGCTTGCAGAGTGAGGAAGATGCATACCAGTGCCAGGGGCGCTTTCAAAAGCATCGATGCTGACCCAATTGGTTATGTAAACTCCGACAGGGTGTATCTAAGAGAACATGATAAAAAAGGAGATAACACCATCATCGACACTCGAATGGATGAGAAGGTGGGCATACTCTACTCATACCCAGGGCTCGACTATGATGTCTTCGAAGCCTTCTCAGAAAGGCATAATGGTATAGTCATAGCCGGGACAGGCCTGGGCCATTGTCCCGACGCGATATTGCCGGGCATAAAAATGGCGATCGATAAGGGGAAAGCCGTCGTCATGACCTCCCAATGTATACACGGAAAGGTCAACCTCGCCGTCTATTCCAGAGGAAGGGAGCTTCTAAAAGCTGGGATAATCGCATGTGACCTGCTCCCGGAGGTAGCCATGATTAAGCTAGGATGGGTTCTGGGTCATACAAAAGATCAGGAGAAAATAGGAGAAATGATGCGGAAAGAGTACACACATGAGTTCGGCGGGAGGAGGTTTATCGATGGTTGAAGTGAAGATAGGCCTCGAAATACACCAGCAGCTGGATACGAGCAAATTATTCTGCGACTGTCCCTCGACTCTCGTCGATAGACCAGATTCCACATTTGAGAGATTTTTGCGGGTTACCGAGAGCGAAGTAGGAGAAATCGATAGAGCAGCACTTTACGAATATGAGAAAAGGAGAAGCTATGTGTACCAATGTCCCCAGGAGTGCTCTTGCCTGGTGGAGATGGATGAGGAACCGCCTCATGAGGTTAATGGCGAAGCCCTCGACATCGCTTTGACCGTCTCAAAGCTGTTGAAGGCAAAGGCCGTCGATGTGATATGCTTCATGAGGAAGATAGTGATCGACGGTTCGAACACAACTGGCTTCCAGAGGACCGCCCTGATATCTCTTGACGGAGAGGTCGATGGGGTGGGGATAGCCACCATATGCCTCGAAGAGGACTCTGCGAGAAAGGTGAAGGAAAATGAGAAAAAAGCATATTACAATATCGATAGGCTCGGGATCCCTCTGATAGAGGTAGCGACTAAACCCGAGATAAAGTCTCCCGATATGGCTCGAGATGTTGCCCTGAAAATAGGCATGCTTCTCAAGAGGACTAAGGTGAAGAAAGGGTTGGGAACCATAAGGCAAGATCTAAACATATCCATATCTGGCATGCCTAAAGTTGAGATAAAGGGCGTGCAGAGCCTAACTCAGATACCCAGAGTTCTGCAAAACGAGATCGTGAGGCAGGAGAACCTCGCCGAGATAAAGGAAGAGCTCCGGAATAGAATAGAGAGCAAGAAGGATTTTGAGTTTAAAGTCTTCGATTTGACGGATGCGTTATCACATTCTAAGTCCAGGATCGTGGCAGATGGATTGGAGGAAGGGAAGAAATGCTTGGCCATAAAGCTCAGGGGATTCAAAGGACTCCTCTCGAAGAGCGGAGAATTAAGGTTAGCCAAGGAGCTGATGAGCTACGCGAGAATAAAGGGAATGTTTCACGGAGACGAGCTTCCGGGTCATGGAATCACCGAGAGCGAGGTCGACGAGGTAACGAAAACGCTGAATCTCGGGGAAGACGACAGCTATGTCATCCTGGTTGATGAAGAAAACAGAGCAAAAACTTCGCTCGAGAAGATCTTTCAAAGGGCCATTCTCTGTTTTGATGGTGTTGTACCAGAGGTAAGAAAAGCACTGGAAAACTGCTATACGGAGTACATGCGGCCGATGCCGGGAAGCGCCAGGATGTACCCCGAGACAGATATTCCCTTCACATATGTAGATGAAGAGCGTTTATCTGAACTAGAGGTTCCCGAGACCATAGAAGGGAGGATTTCAAAACTCAGGGCCTTAGGGGCTAATGAACAGCAATCAATGCAACTCTTAAACACTGGCTACGATGTGATTTTTGAGGAGCTTGTCGGGGGATTCGGAGAAGCGAGGATAGTGCTGAGAATGCTGAACAACACGATACCCGAGCTGGAGGACAAGGGCCTGGATACCTCCAACATAGACTTAAAAATTTTAGGCGGCATATTGGCCGAGTACAAAAAAGGGAGATTCGGGAAGGAGGCAATACCGGATATACTGGGGGAGATCTGCAGGGAGAGAAAAGAGGTGAGAGAAGTCGTAAAAGCACTGGGCCTGAAAGAGGTGGAGCTCCGGGAGGTGGAGCTCTTCATAAAGAGATTGATCGAGGAAAGTGAGGAGATGATAAAAGAGGAGGGGAGAAGGGCTTTCAGGCCTCTGATGGGAAGGGTGATGGAGGAGTATAGGGGAAAAATCGATGGGAAAGTTCTCAGCGAAATGTTGAAAGAAAGGTTGGAAGAGGTGACCGATGAGGTTGAAGATTAAGTTTTTCTCGATATTAAGAGAGGAAACTGGTACGAAAGAAAAGGAGGTGGAGATCACAGGGGAAAATCCGAAGATAAAGGACCTTCTGGACCTGCTTGAAATCGGAAATCTCGAAGAGAGAATAAGAAATGGATTGATTCTGGTGGCAAAGAACTTCGAGTACACGTCCACTACCTCGGAAATAAAAGATGGGGATGAGATCGCGTTCTTTCCGCCAGTCTCTGGTGGTTGAATGAACAAAGTTTTAAAATAGAATGACTATCTGACACCATGGTATTGGAGTCACTATCAGACGCTCTGAGAAACGCTCTCAAAAAGATCGCTCTTCTGGGGAGGATAGATGAAGCATCCATAAAAGAGGTTGTTAGAGACATCCAGAGGGCTCTGCTAAAGGCAGATGTGAACGTTAAGCTGGTTCTAAGAGTCACAAACAACATAGAGAAGAGAGCGCTTTCCGAGAAGGTTCCTCCCGGTATAAACCCCAGAGAGCACGTGATCCGCATACTATACGACGAGCTCGTCCAGGTGATGGGCCAGGGCAGATCTCTCCCCCTTGATAAGCAGAGGATAATGCTGGTGGGCATATACGGCCAGGGGAAAACGACATCCGCAGCTAAGATAGCTCGATTTCTACAGAAGAAAGGGTTGAAAGTGGGTCTGGTACAGGCTGACACCCATAGACCCGGGGCCTACGACCAGCTCAAGCAACTGGCAGGGCAGATAGGGGCCTCTTTTTATGGGGATAAAGAAGAGAAGAACAGCGTGAAGCTTGTTAAGAGGCTTCTAGCACAAACCGAGAAGAAAGATGTTCTGATAATAGATACGTCCGGCAGGCATAGGTTGGAGAAAGATCTGATAGACGAGATGAAGTCCATTGCCGAAGTGGGAAAGCCCGGGGAAAGGCTTCTGATAGTGGACAGCACAATGGGCCAAGCCGCCGGCGAACAGGCCAAAGCTTTCCATGAGGCGATCGGCCTTACCGGCGTAGTTTTAACCAAGATGGATGGGAGCGCCAAGGGAGGTGGAGCGCTGAGCAGCGTCGCTGAGACCGAAGCACAAATAGTTTTTGTGGGTACTGGGGAGAAACCAGACGATATCGAGATCTTTGATTCCACCAGGTTCGTTTCGCAGTTGCTGGGCATGGGAGACCTTCGCACTCTTCTGGAGAAGGCGCAGGAAACCACCGACATGGGCAAGGCCGAAGAAACGGCCAAGAAGATAATGAGCGGTAAATTTACCCTTAGAGACATGTATGATCAGATGGAAACAGTGATGAAGATGGGTTCTCTCAAGAGGATAATGGATCTTCTGCCCATTAAGGCCTTTCCAAAAGAGGTCGATGCCGAACAATCTCAGGCGCTACTGAAAAAGTTCAAGGTCATAATGGATTCGATGACTGAGGCAGAGCTTGAGGAGCCAAAGATAATAAAATCCTCGAGGATTAAAAGGATTGCAGGAGGCGCTGGAGTAAAGGAGGAGGACGTAAAACTTCTTTTGAGACAGTATAACGCTAGCAAAAAAGCCGTTAAAGGTGTAATGTCAAACAGGAGGGCGAGAAAAGCCCTGATGAAACAGCTGAACTTTGAAGAATAATTAGCAGATAAAATAACTAAAAAATTAGACGGGATATTGGATTTTAGCTAGATCTAAGATCCTTCACTCGTCCTTATCTTTTTTCGATCTATTCTTACACCACTGGGAGCGATCACTACTATGTTGTTGCTTATCCCCGCGACATCTCCGTCGGTGTCATGTGCCAGCGCATTGAGGTCGTTCGTGACTCTCTTTAAGGTTATATCATCGTTCAATATCGGCGAGATGTCCAGTATGAGCATGTCCCCATCATACACGAATTCTGCGAGCTCTCTAACATCGCTATAAGCCTGAACCTCCGCCACCTTTATATACATTGAAGCTTGGGTGGAACCCCTCTTTCCCTCCTCTAAAAGATCGCCCAAATCTACATATCTGTCCTGGTCCATCTCCTTCCTAGGAGCCTTCAAGGAATCAAACAATCCCATCTAAACCCTCCTTTCTATGTGATAAGTACATCCATATATAAAGGTTCTGATTCATAATTAGCTCCGAGACATGGATGTGTTCACGAGGAGAAGTTTTCTCTTGTCCCCGCTCTTTATCTCTGTTAGATAAACGTCCTTTCGGAGGTCTACTACGCTTCTCATCCACCTTTCCATCAGATTTGATCTTGGATCGACCGGGGATGAGCCCCTGCTGGCTCTAACCTCGTTTGCGTAGTACGCGAAGTCGGTCAGAGATAACCTGCTGGTCTTCGACAGACTTCCGACCTCTTCCACCCACACCTCATCGAGCTTTTTCAACAGGTCCTCAAGGAATCCGCTCTCAATGGCGTTGGTGAGACATGAGTCGTAGACCATTACTTCATAACCCTTAGGGATCTTTCCAGATTCGGAGAATCCCCAATAGTCCTTTGTTGCGTCCAGCGCTATCTTCTTCTTTCTTTGATCCATGCCTAGCCATAGTTCTTGGGTATTTAAGTTTAAACTCCGCTGTGGTAGCGAGGAAAAGGTTAAGTAAGGCTTATCCATTTCTCGGCCGTCATGGTCGATGAATTTGAACAGATCGAAAAGACCATCTTCGCGGTCAAGACAACCGTGGGACAGGAGAAGAACTGCGCCGATATGATCGCTAACAGGGTTAGAAAGGGGTATGGAAGAATTTACTCCATCCTAAGCCCCGAGACGCTGAGAGGTTACATATTGGTCGAAGCCCAGAGCCATGAGGACGTGGAGATAGCGACACACGCCGTACCCCATGTCAAGGGAGTGGTGAACGGATCGACCTTCGTAGCGGATATCGACCACTTTCTCGTTCCAAAACCTGCAGTATCAGGAATATCTGAAGGTGATCTGGTCGAGTTGGTTGCCGGACCGTTCAGGGGAGAAAAGGCAAAGGTGATAAGGATAGACGGCACGAAAGAGGAGATAACGGTAGAGCTTATGGAAGCCCTTGTGCCGATCCCAGTTACCGTGAGAGGGGATCATGTTAGGGTCTTAAAGGAGGCGGGGGATTGAGAATAGAAGTGCTGGTAGAGGGAGGTAAGGCAACGCCTGGGCCCCCTCTAGGCCCGGCTCTAGGCCCGATAGGGGTTAATGTTGTTGAGGTCGTAAACAAGATAAACGAGCTCACCAAAGCCTTTAGCGGTGCTAAGGTGCCGGTCAAGATAGATATAGACTCGCGGACCAAGGGGTTCTCGATCGAGGTTGGGACTCCTCCGACATCCGTACTAATCCTCCAGAAAATCGGGAAAGAGAAGGGATCTTCCGATCCAAAGAGCCAGAAGATAGGCGATATTTCTCTTGAATCTTTGGAGGAGATCGCCCGAGTGAAGAATCCATTGATGGTCTCAAGCGATCCGAAAGCATCGTTATTGGAGGTGATCGGGACTTGCGTTAGCCTGGGTGTCACAGTAAATGGCAAAGATCCGAGAGAGGCTCAGCGTATGCTAAAAGAGGGCGAGAGAAATGGAAATTGATGTGGAGAATATAGTTAGAGGGGTTAGAGAGGCGCTTTCAAATTCTGGTGAAAAAGGTTTTAGACAATCGGTCGAGATGGCGATAAATCTGAAAGATCTGGACCTCAACAATCCAAAGAACAGAATCAGCGAGGACATCCAGCTCACAAAGTGCGATGATAGATCCAGGGTTGCCGTGTTCGCGAGGGGCGAGATGGCCATGAAAGCAAAGGGGGTCGCGGATCTAGTAATATCCTCAGAGGAACTTGGCGAAATAGCGGGGGATAAGAGAAAAGCTAAGAAGATAGCTAATTCATACGATTACTTCGTTGCCGATGCAACTTTAATGCCCGAGATAGGCAAGAAGTGGGGCGTATATCTGGGCGCAAGAGGGAAGATGCCGAAACCACTTCCTCCTGAGGCAGATCCTAAAGGTTTGATAAACATTCTGAAAAGGAGCGTGAAGGTGAGAACTAAAAACCGACCAGTTGTCCATGCATTTGTAGGAACTGACGATATGAAGCCCGAAGAGATAGCGGAGAACGTAAGGGTTGTGCTGGAGAGAGTAGAGTCAAACCTTGAGAATCCTCATCAGAATATAGGCTCTGTATGGGTAAAGACGACAATGGGCAAAGCCGTGAGACTGGAGAGGTGAAGAGATGAACGCGGAGAAAGAAGAAACCGGGACGATCATTAAAACGGGACGAGGAGAACCAGCTCCTCAGAATGTGGAGAAGGTACAGGTACTCAAGACTCTCGTGGAGGGAAAGAAGACCGTCGGCATCGCGAGTATATCAAGGTTACCGACCCCTCAGCTTCAGCAGATAAGGAAGAAGTTGAAGGGAAGCGCTGAACTCAGAGTTTCTAAAAACCTGCTGATGAAGAGGGCCCTCCAAGACAGCGAATATGATGAGTTGATCGGATTGATAGAAGAGCAGTCCGGTTTAATCATAACGGACCTGGATCCTTTTGAACTGTGGGAGTTTCTCAAAAATAGCATGACAAAGGGTCCCGCAAAGGGGGGAGAAATAGCTGAAGAGGATATTATGGTCCATTCTGGGGCAACATCTCTTAAGCCCGGGCCAGTTATAGGGGAACTCCAGAGAGGTGGTATCCCCTGCAAGGTGGAAAAGGGACAGATAGTGATACAGAAAGACATGGTACTGGTGAAAGAAGGAGAGATTATAAAACGGGAGATAGCAAGCCTGCTTAAAAAGCTCGAGATAAACCCGATAAGCATCGGGCTAAAGCTCAGGGGGGTCTATTCAGACGGTATACTGATCAGACCAGAACATCTAGATGTGGATCTCGATAAACTGACCGGGGATATCGCCAAATGCAACCATAACGCTTTTAATCTGGCCATTGGTCTAGGGTACACCACCCCTGGCACCATTCCTTACCTGCTTCTCACAAATTATCAGAAAGCTTTAAATCTATGCCTCTCTCTACCCTACTTCACGAGGCAGACCATAGGGCCTCTACTCGCTAAAGGGGCTTCTCATGGGCGTGCTCTAGCAAATGTATTGAAAAGTTAAGGATAAGAAGGTGATGACGTGGAGTATATATACGGCGCTCTGATGCTTCATGCGGCAGGCAAGGAGATAGACGAGAAGAGTCTTGAAAAGGTCCTAGCTGCAGCTGGAGTCGAAGTGGACAAACCTAAGATAAAGTCTTTGATCTCTTCCTTGAAGAACGTTAACATCGGCGAGACCCTTGAAAAACAGGTTATAGCTCCCTCCCCTATGGAGGCAAAAGAGGGAAAGGTAGAAGCAAAAGAGGGAAAGAAGAAAAAGGAAGAGGAAGAAGAGGAAGAAGAGGAAGAAGAAGCAGCAGCCGGTCTTGGAGCGTTATTCGGCTAACTGTTTAACATCCGGAACTATCCACGAAATCCTTTTCCCTCTATTTCATCTTATCGTAGATGGTTCCACCACCCTTGGCTATACTTTTCAGAGCGTAATCTCCCCTTTTCCTTTTTCTCCTCATCAGAAAGCTCAGCCCTTTCCTGAGGGGAGGAGAACAGCTCTCCGAACCCTTCAGCTATAGCCCAAGCCAAATCCTCCTCTTTTAAATTTATGCCCAGAGAGGTGATGGAAGTAACCCTCTCCTGAGCGGAGCTTATCCTCTTATCCCTTATTTTGAACTCACTCACCTTCAAAGCGCGAAACATGGTCTCAAGATCGAGATCGAAAAGTATCGTGCCGTGTTGTAGCAGGTATCCCTCCCTTCTCGTTTGCGCGTTTCCCGATAACTTTTTATTGCACACTTCCAGGTCGTTTATTGGGCTGAATTCAGCGTTAACTCCAAACTTTCTCATTCCTCTGATGAGTGGGGTACACAGTACTCGATATGAACTGGCTGTGCTCTTATCAAACCCTTTCTTATCGAGCAGATCATACCATATCTCAAGAGGTACCAATATACTATAAGTCAACTCCCTGTCATGGAAAACTGTCCCACCACCCGTAGTTCTCCTCACAAGGTCTATTTCATTATCTTTGCAGAATTTCACATCGACCTCGTCCTCGATCGATTGAAAATAGCCCAAAGATACGGCTCTCGGCTCCCATCTGTAAAGTCTCAGGGTAAGCCCCCCCCCACAGTTCATTATGGCCTCATCTTCGGCCATGTTCTCAAAGGCGGTTTGACCCTTAATTTCCATGAGAAGGCGCATATTGAGTATATGTGATATGAACTCTAAACCGTTTCGATTCATGCATTCGTCCACTTTCCTGCGGGCCAATCGAGCTTTAACAGTACCTCCGATAGGAAA